>CACXCA010000047.1 GCA_902766045.1 uncultured Bacteroidales bacterium | reverse complement strand
TACAGCCATTGCTTATAATGCTAAGTGTAACGATTCGAAGAGATATGAAATTCCAGTCTATGTCGATGAGGCATTGAAGGGAGAGATTCAAGGATCAGAAGTGATTTGTGAAGGTGATCAAGGACGAATCAACGCTTCTTCATACGATGCAGCAAGCTATGTATGGAACGTGGATACAGTTGTTGTTGGAACAGGCTCTGCTCTGTCTGTATATCCTAGAACTACTACAACATACGAGTTGAAGATGGAGAGAGGTACTTGTAAGGCGGAGGACAGCTACGAGTTGAAGGTTACAAGTCTTCCAGTTATCACATCGGTTGACTCTATCGGTGTGAGAGACAGATCGATTGAGACCGAAAAGGGTAAAGGTACCGGAACCTTCTATTACTGGGTGGATGTTGAAGCATCCATTGCAACGAACAATGTGGTATATAATTTGACATTCGGAAAACACGTTGCATACGTAAGAGACGAGAATGGTTGTAAGACATCTATGCCATTCGTGATGGAAGCACCAGAACCAGAGATACCAGATTGGTTCTCACCAAACGGTGATGGAATCAATGATGGATGGGTAATTGGTAAGTTGGCAGAGGTTTATCCAGATGCAAAGATCTGGATTTATGACCGCTTCGGTAAGTTGATGATAGAACTGAAAGGTTCCGATACAGAAGGATGGAATGGTACTTACAATGGAACACCAATGCCATCAACAGACTATTGGTATGTGGTAGATATCGAAGAGATCGATAAACAATATACAGGACACTTTACGTTGATTAGACAGTAATGTTTCATGTGTTCGAAAATTTAAAGGAGAAGGTGAACTTGCCTAGGCAGTTCACCTTCCCTTTCTTTTATACTCCGCATCCCTTGTCTGTTAAAGCAACAGAGATTTTACAAGCATACATAAGACAACAGACACAATGGCAGAATGAATTGTCCGAAGGAAAAATGTTTGGCGTATTAGTCGTCCAGACGAAAGACTCCCAATTGGGTTTCTTAGCTGCATTCTCTGGACAATTAGCCGGTAGTTATTTACATGATTATTTCGTGCCTCCTATATATGATTTAAATGACACAAGTTCGTTTTTTAGGGAAGAAGAGAAGAAGATAGTGGCCATTAATGAATTGCTTGCAGATGAAACCATGATTCATGATCATCGGTTTTTGAAGGATCGATATGAGGAGATGTTGAAATATTATCAGTCAGAAAAAGATTCATGGAAGAATAAACTGAGTGTTGCCAAACAAATAAGAGATCAAAAAAGGGAACAAGGCTTGACAACGGAGGAGAGTGATGCGTTAATAAAAGAAAGTCAGTTCTTAAAGGCGGAAATGAAACGATCACTTGCCAAAGTTGAAGAGGATTTGGCTATCTTGAAATATGAATTAGAAGGGAAACAGAACTATATAGACAGCTTGAGAAAAGAGAGGAAAGAACGTTCTCTGAAATTGCAGGATCGATTGTTTGAACAATTCATCATTTGTAATGCCAAAGGAGAGACTAAAACGTTGTTGGATATATTTAGTCCAATCAAGCCGCCGAGTGGAGCGGGAGAGTGTTGCGCTCCTAAGTTATTGCAATATGCCTATACGCATCAGTATAAACCTGTTTGTATGGCTGAATTTTGGTGGGGAAATTCTCCAAAGACGTTGATCAGAAGACCGGGTAAGTTTTATCCTTCTTGCTCATCCAAGTGTAAACCTATCTTGTCATTTATGTTACAAGGTTTGAATGTGGAACGCAATCCATTGGATTATAGGTTTTATACAATAGATGATTTGCCTATTGTTTATGAGGATGATGATTTGTGGGTTGTCAATAAACCATCTGGTATGTTATCAGTGCCAGGAAATGTATCGTCGGTTTCTGTTCAATCAATTTTGCAAAATGAATATCCAGAATTGGATGTTAAAGTTGCTCATCGTTTGGATATGTCCACCTCAGGATTATTACTTGTGGCTAAAAGGGAAACTATTTTCACTGCGTTACAAGATATGTTTTCAAACAGAGAAATAAAGAAACGTTATTTGGCAATTTTAGAAGGTACCGTACTAAACAAAAAAGGAAGAATAGCGTTGCCTCTGTGTCCTAATATAGAAAATAGGCCCTATCAGATGGTTAGTTATGAGAATGGAAAAGAAGCTGTGACAGATTACGAGGTGATTAAAGAGGAGAATAATCAAACATGGATATGGTTTTATCCACAGACAGGTAGAACACATCAATTACGTGTTCATGCAGCACATCCAGATGGCTTGAATTGCTCAATCAAGGGCGATTTGCTCTATGGAACAGCCTCCGATCGACTCTATTTACAAGCGCAAAAGATTGAATTTAGGCATCCGAAGACGCATCAATTGATGGTCTTCGAATTACCTATAGAGTTTTAATTAATAACTGATTTCGACGTTTCTTTCAGAAACGATTTTCTTCAAGTTTATTAATGCATATCGCATTCTACCTAAGGCTGTATTGATGCTGATGTTTTCTTCATCAGCGATCTCTTTAAAACTTAGGTCTTTGAAAAATCTTTTCCTGATAATGGATTGCTGATTTTCCGGAAGTAGATTTATCAATTCAACAATTTCGTTCATGGCATTTTCTTTTGCCATGTATTCCTCCATACCATCATCGTATAGAGATATGTCATTCAATAAATCCGTACCGTATTCCTCGTTTGATATCGTGTTTTCGTTTTTCTCTTTGCGAAATGTGTCAATGATTAGGTTGTGCGCAATCCGTAGTATCCAAGGACCGAATTTTCCCTTCTCTGTGTATTTGTGTTGCTTAATGGTCGCAATAGCCTTGATGAAGGTGTCCTGAAATAAATCATTTGCCTCATCTCTATCTTTTACTACAGAAAATATATAAGAGAAAACTTTGTTTTTATGCCTATCCAAGAGTACGTCGAAAGCATCATTGTTGTTTTCTGCATACATCTTAACCAACTCTTCGTCGGTCATCATACTTAAAATTTCCATATCCTTCTTTTATTGGTGAAGTAGGAATGTTTCGATAGGCAAAAAAGTTTTAATTGTTAGTAATAATTGAATCTGTAATGCAAATATATAATAAAATATTTGAAAACAAATATGTGTTGATACTGATTTTTTTTATAATGAATGATTTTTTTTGTGAGTTCTTTAACGTTTGAAACGTTTATCAACTTACTATTTATTTGAAAATGATGAATTTATAGGATTCGTCGTTTGTTTGTTCAAAAAAAATAGTGAGTCTGCCTATTATAAACGGACTCACTATTTTTTTATTATTCTGTATTGTTTCTTAGGGCTATCTGATAATTGCTTTTGCAAAAGAGTCTTTTGTTTTTACAATATAGATGCCTTGATTTGGAACGCATACTTGTTGACCTTGGCCTATCCAATCACCATTGATAGCGTAAACCTGAATGTCATTATCTATTGCATAGATTGTCTTGTCGGTGATATAGAAAGATTCTGATGATGCAAGCGGATCTTTTACGTCTGAGCTATTATCGTTCATGCTAATCTTGACATACTTGTACTGATTTAATACAGATGTCTCATCCCATTTCTTTGCGCCTGACGAAGATGCGTCGGTGTTACACCAGACATATAGATTCTTATATCCGGAGAATTTGATAGCTGCTTTATTTATAGCTAAAGAATGTCCAGTTAATTCTGCTTCACTTTTTATAAATAGGCAAGAGTCGCTTGAAATAGCGGCTGACTTCTCTCCTTTTGCAAAGATAGAGATGCTATCTTCTTTGAGGGTTGCTTTGGTAGCTAAAACGCCGAAATAGGAAGTGCAAGAATCACCATGTTCAATCAGCGTGCATTTGTCTAATATTAAGTCATCAGAATAGATGCCATATGTGTTTCCGCTGTTGGAGCTTTCTGTTTGAATTCTACTATTGCTGATTGACAACGATGAAATTGAGTGTATGCCTACGGATGATTCGCTCGCGCTTAATGCCATAGAAATGGTTGCGTTATCGAAGGAACCGTTCTTTGTTCTTATACCAGTAGCGCTTGCACTTTTGTAATCACTATGTTTGTTTAGATTAATAGTTAGTATGTCGTTTGTCGAAGAGAACTCAGATGTTTGAATACCAAATTCATCTCTTTCACCTGAAATGTTTATTTGTTGCTCTGAATCTGTCGAACGGATTACACCAGCACTGTTAGCCGTTGCTGAACGAGAGGCTGAAAAATCTGCAATGTAGGATAAGTGATCAATCTGTTCCTCTGTAATTCTTATACCTGTATAATCTAGTTCGGCATGACCATTTAGAGTTATTTCACTGCTTTTGATAACACCTTTGGCGCTATATACGCCACAACAGCTATTGCCATTTAGGTTCATCGTAAAGTTGCATTTTTTAATCATACAGGTGTCTGTTGCACCGATACCGATAACATCGATAATCTCTTCTGTACTTGTTTCACTGTCGTTGAGATCTATGTCAAATTTAGCATTGTCTAATTCGATTAATTTGGCAGTGATAGCCATGGCGTTATTGCCTGCCTTTGCTTTAAATTTACCTTCTGCGTTTGAGATGGATATTGTATCAGCTGAGATGGCCATGCAAGTGGTACCGGTTAAGTCAGTAAACAAGTTGGATTTGTTTGCGTAAAATTCAGAGGCTGAGATTCCTGTGATTTCTTGGCTGTTTTGCAGTTGAACGTTTATTTCACTATCGTTGATATCCATGAAATCGGAGTAAATACCTATTCTCCAGTCTTTGTTCTTGTATTTCTTGTTATTGCTGCTATTGATAACTTTTACAATGGAGTTGTCTGCTATCTTCATCCAACGGCTGTAGATCGCATAGCTCTTTCTGTCATTGTTGAAATCCAAATTGATGTCGCAATTTGATATGGATAGCGTATCTATTTGTAATCCAATATATCCTACAAGTGGTGTGGTACAGGATGTGACCGTGTTTGTTATATCATAAATCTGACTATGCTTGAAATCTCCTGTCTTCGCAATGATGCAATGTCTCGTTCCATTCTCATCAGCGTAGTTTGATGTGATTAAAGACGAATCACAAATGATTGTTGTGGCGTAGATCTCTCTTATGTCGGCTGAACCATGTAATTCTGTTGTGATGACAGAATTTTTTATAATCATATTTTTTGCTTCAAATGCAGTTGTTGAATATACTGCTTTCAGATCGTTATTGATGGTGATTCCATCTAATGTCAAGTTGGTTGCATACATGGAATGTACGTGATGGCTGATTTGATTTATTGATGATTCGCCTTCAGGTACAACATATTTATCTTGCAATTTGATGTTGAGCGTATCTCCCGTGATAGTTAATGAACCGTTAGAATAGAGAGCGGATACGATGCATTGATCGTCAGAGATCTTACATTCACCCTTTACGAGAATGTTGAGCGACTCTTTCTTGCTCATGATACCTACGTTGATACTGTCATGTCCAATGATGGAGGCATGGTCTAATACAAGAGTATTGCTTTTTACATCATAATAAATGCGACCTTCAATACCTTTTCCCTTGATTGTGTCAGCATTCTTGGACGTTACTTCGTAACCAGATACGTATATACCATAACGCGTAATGGTATCTTCTGCATGAAGCGAAAATGATGCTAATAATGCGATAATCATTAAGCAAGCTATAAGTGCCTTTTGTCCTTTTGTTTTCATTTTGTTTATTGTTAGTTGAATTTGTGATTATTTGTTAGTTTGAACCCTCTGAGAAATTCTTCAGTTGAAAGACGTTTTTTTCCTGGTATCTGAAGCGATTTTATTCTGACAAATCCGTTTTTAACTGCGATGTCTATGTATTTCTTGTCAAATTTGAATGCTCCAATTTCCATGTTGTGGACCGTCTTAATTTTTTCTGTCTCGAATATTTTCACCATGATTGTTTCTCCTGCTTCGTTCGTGAGATTACACCAAGCAGCAGGGTAGGGAGATAGTCCTCTTACAAAATTATGGATGGTTTGACAGTCATTGTCCCAATTGATTTTGCAGGTTTCCTTGAATATTTTAGGGGCGATTTTAAGATCCTCTTCCTTTTCATAGAAAGACTTTTGCTCTTGTGTTTCAACTTTATCTTCAATGATTAGATCCACTGTTTGAGTGACAAGTCCGGCGCCAATGATCATCAGACGATCATGGATATCCCCTACACAGTCATTGTCACCTATAGAGATCTTCTCTTGTAGGATGATTTTGCCGGTATCTATTTGGTGTGTTAGGAAGAATGTTGTGACACCCGTTTCTTTTTCGCCATTGATGATTGCCCAGTTGAGGGGGGCTGCACCACGATATTGGGGAAGAAGTGAAGCATGAAGGTTGAATGTGCCTAGTCTCGGCATGTTCCATACCACTTCAGGTAACATTCTAAATGCCACGACAATTTGTAGATCTGCATTCCATGCTTTCAAATCAGCCAGAAATTGCTCGTCTTTTAATTTTGCAGGTTGCAGTAATGGAATGTTTTGTGAGAGTGCATAATTTTTGACGGGGGAGAATTGAATGTGGTGTCCACGTCCAGCTTCTTTGTCCGGCATTGTGATGCATCCCACTACGTTATATCCCTCTTCGACAAGCTTCTTTAAAGGAGCCACGGCGAAGTCTGGGGTTCCCATATATACGATACGTAATGATTTTTTATCCATAGAATGTATTTATTTTCTTGTGCCAGTTCCCCACATCAATTTTTCTCTCAGCGTATTGAAGAAATCATGATCTTGTCTGCGGATGATTTTGGTTGAGAAATTTGCTTTCTTTATTTTCAAAGGAGTTTGCTCGTTGAAAACATTATTTCTTCCGTCGAGGGCAATCAGGAACTGTTTGTTTCTACTTTCCACTTTTAAATCAATTTCCCATGTGTCAGGAATGATGATTGGCCTGACATTTAGACTGTGAGAAGCCACTGGGGTGATGATGAAATTGGCAGCTTGCGGCACAACAATTGGTCCACCTACGCTCATGGAATAGGCGGTAGATCCCGTAGCTGTTGCGATAAGGAGACCGTCGGCTTGATAAGAGTTGATGAATGTTCCATTTGCCCATGCATGAATAGTAATCATGGAAGAGGAGTCTCTTTTCAAAATGGCAATCTCGTTTATTGCGTAGTTGAAATCAGTATAAAGATGATTGTCTGTGTGAAGTCTTAATAGAGCATGATCCTCAATTCTGTATTTCCCATCCATGATTTCATTGACAGAACGGATGATTTCGTCACCAGAGACATCTGCCAGGAATCCCAATCGCCCGGCATTGATACCTAAGATTGGAATCTCTCTTCTTCCGATTTTTGCAGCGGTTCGTATGAATGTACCATCACCACCTATGCTGAAGGCCAAGTCGGCATCGATGTTGCTCTCATTGATAATAGAATGTTCAAAGGACATGTTTATTCCTTTTTCTATTAGGAATTGGCAAAAATCTATTTCAAGAAAAATTTC
This sequence comes from uncultured Bacteroidales bacterium, assembly GCA_902766045.1. Lineage (GTDB taxonomy): Bacteria > Bacteroidota > Bacteroidia > Bacteroidales > Paludibacteraceae > UBA1181. The sequence goes on along the minus strand of CACXCA010000047.1, from coordinate 52,034 downwards.
AGCTCCACGTTCTTGTAGAATATCAAAAAGTATTTTGGCGTATTGGATAACCTCCTCATTGCATTTATTTCCAAAAATCAGTACTTTCATGTTGTAATAGTTAAAACGTGCGTTAGTCTTAATAACTGTCTTGCAAAGATACTATATTATGAGTGAATCATGAATTGTAATTAAGAAAAAAGACGCCTAAAGGATTTAGACGTCTCAATTTCTTTTAAGAACAGAGATTTTTTATTTCTTTCTGTTTCCGTAGCGGCTCATGAATTTATCAACACGACCAGCTGTGTCAACCATCTTAGACTTTCCAGTGAAGAATGGGTGAGAAGAACTAGAAATTTCTAGCTTTACAAGTGGTAAAGTCTCTCCATCTACTTCGATGGTGTCTTTGGTGTTTACTGTAGAACGTGAAATAAACATATCGCCATTAGACAAATCCTTGAATACTACTGGACGATAATTCTCTGGTTGAATATCCTTTTTCATTATTTTAAAATTTTTTAATTCACACTTTTAATTTTTTGGTAACCTTATGCAAATGGCGGTGCAAATTTACAAAAAAAAATGAAAAGAAAAATGTTATCAGGAAAATATTATGGAAAAATATTTACGAAAAATACACGATAGAATGATTATGTGTGCTAATTCATTGAGTTTCACTATCTAACTTATACTATTTCAGCAAAGAGAGAGATATTTTCGTCCACATAATGAGCTATAGCATTGGTGGTTTCTTCTTCTATCATGAAAAATTCCTCTTCTAATTCGTCAAAGTCTTCGAAATCGACATACATAGATAGAAATTCTTCGTCGGTTGTTTCACGCTCCAGTTCTTTTTTGTTTTCGTCGTATATCTTTTTGGCTGCATATACGAGTTTGGATAATGGCTTTGCTCCAAATAGACGCATGGCTTTTGCAAAAGGGTTGTCAAAAAAATAACCTCCATACCCGTTTTGAATCAGTTGCACAAATCCGCCGTCATTCATTTCCTCGCGAAAGATGGAGTAGGCTAATAATGCATTTTGATGTCCGTTTAATTTTGACATGGCATCAGCATTCAACTCTCCATTTATCTCTTTCCAGTAGGCTTGTGTGAAAACGGCAAGAAACTCGTCGATACCTTTCCCTGCTGCCTCTTTTAAATCTTTATCTAATATCTTTATCATGATTATTCTCCCATTTTTGTTACGGATAGGATATACGCTTCATCCCAATTCATCTCTTCACTATTGCGTAAGGAAAGTTTTTCTTCTTCTAGCTTTTCTTTGGAAAGAGAGGAGGAAACGGACACAAAGAAACGCTTGCCTATGGATAATAGTTGAATGGAACTAAACTCGTCGGAAAGATTGTTCAAACGAATGAACTGTTGAGCTTGTGTCTCAGTGCTGAAATCGGCTAAAATCAGGTAATATCCTACTGGCGTTTTCGTGTATGTGTTCAGTTCACTTTGTAACGTGTTAATCACTTTGTCCTTGGTCTCTACTTCTAATTTCAGATTATCCATTAGTAAAGTAGAAGGTTGGAAGGATGCTGTGTTAGCTTCGTTCTGCAATGGCTGAGATACCATCATTAGAAGGGTTGCTATGGCAGCCCCTGTTATGAATGGATGTAGAAGAGAACGTTTGGAATGATTGTTCAATTCAGCTTTTTCTGACAACTTCTTCTCATCATTGCTGTTTTCTACTGATTGTATTAGCTTAGGGAAATAAAACTCCTGTAATCCAAAAGAATTTTTATTGGTTAAAAATGCTTTCGTCTGAATAAATCGAAGTGTCCCGTCTGTTTGTGTAAATCTTCCCCAGTCTGATACATTGAGTGAGTGTTGATCAGATAATGTATGTGTGATTTCTTTTGTCCAAGAATCTATTTTTTGATTGGCTTGTTCAAATGTGCAATTCTCTTTTTTCATGAGTTCTTGCGCTAACAATCCGTCGTTGTGTGTCAGTAATTGATTGAAAATTACTTCTTTCGTTGGCGGAGCGAAGCTGCCTTTCTCTTCATGTCTCGTCGCAGCTTTATCGTTTGCGATAAAACCTCCGAATGATGGTACAATCACACAAGTGTGTTGATCTAATAGCTGATATACTAGTTGAAATAATTCCTGCATGAACTCATTTTTTTTTGAATGCACGCAAAGTTAATCGAAATGCTTTTTTTGACAAAATTTCATTTGCGTGCCTTATAAACAGAATTATTAACAGATTCTTAACAATGTTAGGCGGTTGGTTCCTTCTTTAATTTGAATAATCCGTTGCTTTCCATCTCAATCCATCCCTCGTCTTGTAGGTATCGAATGGCTTCTACTACATGCTTTTCTAGGTGACTCGATTCTTCTACCAATTGTTTGAAGTGGGTGGGGGCTGTCTTTAATCTTGAAAAAATATATTCTTTTATTTGATTGAATTCTTTGTTGGTGATACCGGTTTCATTCCGTTTTAAACAATAATCGCAGATGCCACAGTCGCATGAGTTTGTCTCACCGAAATATTGAAGTAACATTCTGCTTCGACAGTGATCTTCGTCTTGTACGTAGCCTATCACTTTTTGAATCTTATCCTGAAATCGTTCCAATCGTTTTTCATATACATCTTTGCTGATTTTCAGGTGTTGGTCATCTACTCTTCTATGGGTGAAGATGATGTAAGGTGAATTTTTTCCAGGAATATATTGAATGATACCTTTCTTGGTTAGACTGACTAGTTTGTGATATAGCTCATCTTTTGAGAGAGACAGTCTATGCGATAGCATATCTTCGTCTATCATGGCATATTCGGCGAACAATCCTGTGTAGGAACGGAGAAGAAGATTGATGATTTCATCTAGTTTCGGGTCGAAACTGAGGTCCTGATCGTATAATTCTTTTTTCGTCACCGTGAACATTACTCGAGATTTCTGATCAAGCTCATCTGTTAATTCAACGTATCCTGCTTGTTGTAATATTTTTAGTGCGTTGAATGTCTGCAGGGATGGTAAATGAAATACGGAACAGAAATCTATGAGATTGAATGCATGCATAAATCCATCTCCCTCATCAATGCCAATTTCGTAGTAACAGGCTAATTCTCTATATACTTGAGTGATGAAACTTCTTTCAGGGAAGTTGTCGGCAATTCTTTTTTTGAGTTTTGAGATATCTGACTGATTGTAGAGAAGAACTGCGTATGCTTTTTTCTCATCTCTTCCTGCTCTTCCTGCTTCTTGAAAATAAGCTTCTAATGTATCTGGCAAATCTAGATGAATGACGGTTCGTACGTCGGGCTTGTCGATTCCCATACCAAACGCATTGGTGGCAACAATGACCCTGCAGGATCCGTTTTTCCATGCTTCTTGTTTTTGGTCTTTGGTCTCATGTGCTAATCCTGCATGAAAATGATCGGCTGTGAATCCCTCGTTGCGGAGTAAATCAGCTACCTCTTTGGTCTTTTTCCTATTTCTTACATAGATAATAGAGGTGCCAGGTACGGAATTCAGAATGTGTAGCATCTGACCGATTTTATCGTCGGTCTTTCGAACGACATAGGCGATGTTTTTACGGGCAAAACTCTTTTTATATACTAGGTGTTCCCGAAATTGGAGCTGATTCTGTATGTCTTCTACGACTTCTGGTGTGGCGGTCGCTGTGAGCGCTAATGTAGGCGTACCGGCAGGCAAGAAAGACTTAACGTCTGCGATCTTTAGGTAGGAAGGACGAAAATCATAGCCCCATTGTGATATGCAGTGCGATTCATCTATGACAAGCATGTTGATATTCATTCGGCTGACTTTGTCGAGAAATAAATCCGTTGCCAGTCGCTCGGGCGAGACATATAGGAACTTATAGTCGCCAAGAATACAATTGTCGTAAGCTTGAAGTATCTCGCTGTGTGTCATACCAGAATATACAGCCAAAGCTTTTATTCCTTTCAATCTTAGATTGTCTACTTGATCTTTCATCAAAGCGATGAGAGGTGTTATGACCAGACAGGTGCCTTCTTTGCATAGTGCGGGGACCTGAAAAGTGATACTTTTCCCACCACCTGTTGGCATCAATCCCAATACATCTTTTCCGTGGTAGGCTGCATCGATGATTTGCTCTTGTAAAGGTCGGAAAGCAGAATGTCCCCAGTATTTTTGTAGTACAGCAAGGTATTTTTCACTATCGGTCATGGAGTCTCCTGATGTTTGATGATACGTAAAAAATGGTGCGAACTTCTTATGTGAGTCCGCACCATTCGGTCTTGTGACAATTATTCACTTTTTTTGATGTCCTTAATCATGAGTTGAATGGAAGAGTTTCCATTGAATGTGTTCTCTTCTATGGTATAACATATATCAACAGGGTTTAGTGCCTTGATGTAATCATTAAATTCGGATTGTCCGAAAGCTATACCATTCATGATACATTCAGATTTGGAATCAATCAATTCCAATTTAAGATGTTCCTGTTCTTTCCCGACGATGCGACTTGTTCCATAGTCGAATGTGCGACGTGTAACAAATACGGGTTTAGGATTTTCAGGTCCGAATGGATTGAATTCCTTCAATAGACGGAAAAATTTAGGTGTTATCTCCTTGAAATCTATGTATGCATCAATATCTATTTGCGGAAGACTTTGATCGTCTGTGATGTTTTCGGCAACATACTTTTCGAATCTCCGTTTGAATTCTTCCACATTTTCTTCTTTCATGGTGAGACCTACCGCATAGGTGTGGCCGCCAAAGTTTTCCAATAGATCACGGCAGGATTCAATTGCCTTATATACGTCAAATCCTTGAACGGAACGTCCAGAACCCGTTGCAAATCCATTGGAGCGTGTTAGGACGATAGTGGGTTTGTAGTATTTCTCAGTCAGTCGAGATGCGACAATACCGATGACACCTTTGTGCCAGTTGGGATTGTATATTACGATTGAGGCATTGTTTTCAACCCCTTCAACAGATTCCAATTCGCGGTTAGCTTCGTCAGTCGTGCTTTTGTCTAGGTCTTTTCTCTCTTTGTTGCATTGGTCTATGCAATTACTTTTCTCTTTCGCTTTCGCTAAGTCTTTAGAAATGAGCAGTTCGACTGCTTCCGATGCAGATTGTAAACGACCGGATGCATTTAGTCGAGGACCAATTTTGAATACGATGTCGCTGATTGTAATCTCCTTTCCTGTTAATCCACATACGTCGATGATGCTTTTCATTCCAAGACTAGGATTGGAATTCAGCTGTTTAAGACCGTAGTAGGCAAGAATTCTATTCTCACCGTTGATGGGAACAATATCAGAAGCGATGCTGACGGCTAAGAGGTCAAGAAGCGGCATCAAATCTTTGAAATCAATGCCGTTGCTTTGAGCAAAGGCCTGCATGAATTTAAATCCAACACCACATCCTGACAGATTTGAATCAGGGTAGGTTGAATCGAATCTTTTAGGATCCAATACAGCTACAGCATCGGGTAATGTGTCTTCTGGCGTGTGGTGGTCACATATGATGAAATCTATGCCATTCTTTTTAGCGTATGCTACTTTTTCTATGGCTTTGATTCCACAATCTAAAGATATAATTAGATTGATGTGGTTCTCAATTGCATAGTCGATACCCTTGGTGGAAATACCATACCCTTCGGTATATCGATCAGGAATGTAGAAGTCCACATTCGCATAATTGTTTGTTAAAAACTTGTACACCAGCGCAACCGCTGTTATACCATCTACATCATAGTCCCCATAGACCAATATTTTCTGCTTCTTATCACGAAGCGCTTGGTTCAGACGGTCAACCGCTTTTTGCATGTCATTCATAAGGAATGGATCGTGCAGGTCGGTTAATTGGGGACGGATAAAACTTTTAGCTTGCTCAAAATTTGTTATTCCACGTTGAACCAACAATTGGCATAAAATAGGACTTACTCCTAAGTCTTCGGATAGTTTCCTTTTTTGCTCTTCTTGTTCGGTTGTCAGTGGAACGTAATTCCATCTGTTAACCATTTATATATATTTTTTTTATTATTATCTATTTGATAAAATGCAAACAAGATCGAATGTTTGCAATTTGTAAAAATAGCAAAAAAAAGTGAAGACACATAATAAATTTAAAAAAAACTCTGTCGATGATTATCTATAATGATTTTTATTATAAATTCGCATTTTCATATTAGATGAAATATTGACGTGTAAGATGGAAGAGTTTTTTATTAAGATATTACGATGGCGTGAAAACAATATAAGTGAGAAGCATTTTGTTATTTTCCTTAGTTTTATTGTCGGTCTGATTTGTGCGTTAGCTGCTCATGCATTAAAATTTTTGATTGAAATACTTCATGAGTTGGTGAATAGTCATTTCGCAGAAGGAAATTTGAACTATCTGTATTTGGCCACACCGATTATGGGTGTAGCATTGGCTAGTTTATATGTGAAATATTTTGTCAAAGATGATATCAGCCATGGAGTAACTAAGATTATGTTTGCGATATCGCAGAAAAAAGCACGTATCAAGAGTCATAATATGTGGTCCTCTATCATAGCCAGTTCCTTGACTATCGGTTTTGGTGGGTCGGTTGGAGCCGAGGCCCCAATCGTCTTGACAGGTTCTGCTATAGGATCCAATTTGGGACGGTTATTTAGGATGGAACAGAAAAACCTCATGTTGCTTGTGGGGTGTGGTGCAGCAGGTGCTGTAGCAGGAATCTTTAAGGCTCCGATTGCGGGTGTTGTTTTCACATTGGAGGTGTTGATGTTGGATCTGACCATGGCTTCGATTGTCCCCTTGTTGATTTCGGCATCAACTGCTTGTATGGTGACGTATTTCCTTTCTGGTTCAGATTCATTGTTTATCTTCACTCAGAATGACCCGTTGGAGATGAAGTCTATGCCTTATTTTGTTCTGTTAGGTGTTTTGTGTGGTTTTGTCTCTCTTTATTTTACAAGGGGAATGAATAAATTGGAGCAATTTTTTGGTGGAATCAAAAGTCCAACCAACAAGTTGATTGTCGGAGGTATCATGCTTAGTGTGTTGATCTTCTTTATTCCTCCTTTGTATGGTGAAGGTTATGATACTATTACGTATCTGTTAGATGGAAATGTTCAGGCAATCACACAAAATAGTGTGTTCTATAATTTCAGGAACAACTTTGCCATGATGTCATTATTCTTGATATTGATAATGTTTTTCAAGATATTTGCATCGGCTGCAACAAATGGAAGTGGAGGAACGGGAGGTATCTTTGCTCCAAGTTTGTATATGGGCTGTCTGACAGGCTATTTTATGGCAATGGTGCTGAATTATTTTCAGATTTTCGATTTGACGGAGAAGAACTTTGCGTTGGCGGGTATGGCAGGTGTTATGGCGGGAGTCATGCATGCTCCGTTGACAGGAGCCTTTCTGATTGCTGAATTGACGGGAGGGTATGGTATGTTCTTGGCGCTTATGATAACCTCTACGATAGCTTATATTACGATATTAGCCTTTGAACCTCATAGTTTGTATGCTATGCGATTGGCGAAAAAAGGAGAGTTGCTTACTCATAATACGGATAAGAATATTCTGACATTGCTTAAAACAGAGAATGTGATAGAAACAGACTTGCAAACCTTACGTCCTAATATGTATTTGGAGGATGTTATAAAAATGATAGCTAAGTCAAATCGTAATATATTCCCAGTGCTGGATTCAAAAAAGAGAATGATAGGCTTTATAAGTTTGGATGAAATCCGTAACATCATGTTCCGTCCAGAGTTGTATAGACGATTCAAGGTGTCGCAGTTGATGGTGTCACCTCCAGCGTTTGTATCTTTGAATGATTCAATGGAAAAGGTGATGTTCAAGTTTGAGCAGACAAAGGCATGGAACCTTCCGGTGATTGATGAGAATGAGAGGTATGTCGGGTATGTTTCAAAGTCCAAGATATTCAACTCGTACAGGGAATTGTTGGTGACATTTTCGGATGAATAATGTCAGTAACTATTTTGTTTTTTCATCGGAAGAAATCAAACAATTTAGTATATTTGGGTTCTACTTTTTATAAAGCATAAATGTGTATAAATGGCTAAAAATCAACAATAGATATGACAAAGTTTGGTACAGTTTTTAAGGAAGGCGGAAAGAAAGCTCTTTTGTGTGGCTCTGGTGAGTTAGGAAAAGAAATTGCAATAGAATTGCAGCGCCTTGGTATTGAAGTAATTGCTTTGGATAAGTATGAGAATGCACCAGCTATGCAGGTGGCACATCGTTCTTATGTGCTTTCTATGTTGGATGGAGAAAAATTGAAGAGTATCATCAATAAAGAGAAACCAGATTATATTATACCAGAAGTTGAGGCTATTGCTACACCAACTTTGGTGGAGTTGGAAAAAGAGGGATATAATGTGATTCCTACAGCAAATGCCACATTCCTTACCATGAATCGAGAAGGCATAAGAAGATTGGCTGCTGAACAATTAGGAATTAAGACATCTCCTTATCGTTTTGCTGCAACATACGAGGAGTATAAACAGGCGATTGAGGAAATCGGTATTCCGTGTGTGGTGAAGCCTATCATGAGTTCTTCTGGTCATGGACAAAGTGTCGTAAAATCCTCTTCGGATATAGATAACTCGTGGAAGATGGCTCAGGAAGGTGGACGAGCTGGCGCAGGAAAAGTGATTGTTGAGGGCTTTGTCGATTTTGATTATGAAATCACGTTGTTGACAATTCGTCATAAAGGTGGTACTAGTTTTTTGGAGCCTATTGGACATTGGCAAAAGGATGGCGATTATCAAGAGTCTTGGCAGCCACAACCAATGAAAGATATCGCTTTAGCGAAAGCTCAAGAGATTGCTAAGAAGATTACGGGAGCATTAGGCGGACTTGGTATTTTTGGAGTGGAGATGTTTGTGAAGGGAGATGAGGTTATATTTAGTGAAGTCTCTCCTCGTCCGCATGATACGGGTATGGTGACAATGATTTCTCAGGATCTTTCTGAGTTTGCTCTGCATGTCAGAGCCATATTGGGATTGCCAATACCTAATATTGCAAATCATGGTCCATCTGCTTCAAAGGCTGTGGTCGTGAGAGGCGATAGTGCGAATGTCTCATTTGCTAATCTGGAAGAGGTGTTAGCTATGCCAGATACTCAGATACGAATCTTTGGTAAACCAGAGGTGCATGATCATCGCCGTATGGCTGTCCTCTTAGCAAGAGGAGCTTCGATAGAAGAGGCGAAAGAGAAAGTTAACAAGATGTATAACGCACTTAAAGTGGAGATATAATATGAAGGTAGTAAAATTCGGCAGTTCTGCTTTGTCGTCAGCTAAACAGTTTCAGGAAGTAGCAGAGATTATTTGTAAGAATAATAAAGAAAAGAAAATTGTCGTGCTTTCTGCCATGGATGGTACCACGGAGGAACTTGTGGAGATAGCAGACTATCTTTATAAGAAGAATCCTGATGGAGCCAAGGAATTAATTAGTTCGTTGGAACAGTCGTATCTTCAATTGGTGGATGAGTTATTCGGCAGTGATAAGAACAAACAGAAGATTCGTGAAAATATTATAGAGAAATTCGATTCGATCCGTGCATATTCAAAGGATATATTCACGTTGTTCGAAGAGAAACGTATTGTGGCTCAAGGTGCTCAATTGTGTTCATATTTGATGGGAGAATATTTATCATCGAAAGGTTTTCCATCTGTAAACCTTTCTGCTCTTTCTTTTATGAAGATCGATAAGAATGAGGAACCAGATGTGAACTATATAAAGGAGCAGTTGAGTCGTTTGCTGACTGAGAATGCGGATGCTTCATTGTTCATTACAGAAGGCGCTATTTGTCAAAATGCTTATGATGAGGTTGATCATCTTGGCTTGGGCGGAAATGATTATACTGCGGCCTTGATAGGTGCATCTGTACAAGCTGAAGAGATTGAGTTCTGGAGTGATTCAGTGGGTATCTATACCAATAATCCTAATATTGTACCAACCGCTAAGCCTGTTGAGAAACTGAGCTTTGAGGAGGCGGCAGAATTGTCTTATTTCTTAACTCGAATCATTCATCCAACTTGTATCTTACCAGCTAAGTTGGCTAATGTGCCTGTTCGATTGATGAATATTGAGCAGAAAGAGAAAAAGGGAACGCTTATATCTACAAGCTATGCGAAAGGAAAGATAGAGGCTGTCGCATCAAAGGATGGTATTACTGCTATTTTGATTAAATCAAGTCGAATGTTGTTCGCTCACGGATTCTTGCGTAGAATATTTGAGATATTTGAGAGCTATAAGACAGCTATCGACATGATTACAACTTCTGAAATAGGTGTCTCTATCACGATAGATAACAATAAGCATCTGGATGATATTGTAGATGATTTGAAGAAGTTTGGTACTGTTACCATTCATAAGGATATGACGATTATAAGTGTCATAGGAGACCTTCCTGAGAATAATGTTGGTTTCCAAACCAACATTTTGTGCGCATTGAAGAATCTGCCGATTCGTATGATATCGTATGGAGGTAGTTCGCATAACATATCTTTCTTGATTCGCACAAAAGATAAGTCAGAGGCATTGAATGCTTTGGATAAACATTTATTTTAAATTAATTTTTTATAAATATGATAAAGGGAAAATTTCCAATTGAAAAGTTTAAAAATATAGAAACTCCGTTCTATTATTACGATGTCGATTTATTAAACAAAACGTTAGAACTTGTAGGAAAATGTTCAAAGGAGCATGGGTTTGAAGTGCATTATGCCGTAAAAGCCAATGCGAATAAAAAGGTATTAGGTATTATTTCTGGCGCAGGTTTAGGTGCGGATTGCGTTAGTGGCAATGAAGTACAAGCTGCTATAGAAGCTGGGTTCCCCGCTAATAAGATTGTATTCGCTGGAGTTGGAAAGACCGACAAAGAAATTAATTTGGCTTTAGATAACGATATATTTTGTTTCAATGCTGAATCTATTCCAGAGTTGGAGGTGATAGATGAGTTGGCTGGGAAAAAAGGAAAGATAGCGAACGTAGAATTACGTATCAATCCTAATGTAGATGCTCATACACATCAAAAGATTACTACTGGATTGAATGAGAATAAATTTGGATTTAATATTGAAGATTTACCCTTCATTGTTAAGATGATTCAACGCTCTAAGAATCTGAAGTTTGTTGGTTTGCATTTCCATATTGGTTCACAGATTACAGATTTGACTGTATATGAAAGTTTGTGTGTCCGTATCAATGAGATTCAAGATGATTTTGACAAATGGGGTGTGAAAGTGGAGAATATCAATATCGGAGGTGGATTGGGTATTAATTATGAACATCCGAATCATATTCCGATTGCAGATTTTGAGTCATATTTCAGAATCTTCTCTAAACATTTAAAGTTGCGTGAAGGTCAACGTTTGCATTGCGAGCCAGGTCGTTCGTTGGTTGCACAATGTGGTAGTTTGATTACAAAGGTTACGTATGTAAAGAAAGGTGTCAACAAGCAATTTGCTATAGTAGATGCTGGTATGACCGATTTAATACGTCCTGCATTATATGATGCATATCATAGAATAGAAAATATTTCGTCTGACAATCCAGTGGAGAAATATGATGTGGTGGGACCAATATGTGAATCGTCTGATGTTTTTGACAAAGATGTTGAATTGAATAGAACACAAAGAGGTGATTATTTAGCTATTCGTTCTGCTGGAGCGTATGGTGAAATAATGGCATCTGGCTATAATTTACGAAAACTTCCTTTGGGTTATCTTTCTACAGAATTATAATGTAAGATGGAAATTTATTTAGAACATTTATTAGAAGAGGTACCATTTTATCAATGGATAATCTTAGCTGTGTTATTGCTGCTTTTTTTCGTGCAGATGTATTATTACATACGGTATTATAATGGAATAATACGCTATTCGAAAAAAATATCAGATAATAAGATTCAATATGAAAGGAAACTTAATCCTGTGTCTGTTATTATTTGTGCGCAGAATGAAGCTGAGAATTTGGAGAGCTTCTTGCCATCTGTGTTGAATCAGGATTATCCTCAATTTGAAGTGATTGTGGTGAATGATGGTTCGACGGATCAAACTAGTGATTTGCTTGAACGCTTGGATAAGCAATACAAGAATTTGTATCATACATTCTTGCCAATGGATGCAAAATATACAAGCAGGAAAAAAATGTGTTTAACTGTTGGTATTAAGGCTGCAAAGTATGAACATCTTCTTCTTCTTGATGCGGATTGTGAACCTGTCAGCAAGGATTGGATTCATAAAATGATGGAGAATTATACGGCAGGAACGGATGTCGTATTGGGGTATAGCAAATGTTGTGTTGAGAATAATTTTATCGGAAAGATTATTCGTTACGATTCAATCACATCGGCTATCCGTTATATGGGATTTGCTCTTTGCGGAAAAGCGTATGAGGGTGTGGCTCGTAATTTAAGTTATAAGAAAGAACTGTTTTTTAAGAATAAAGGTTTCTCTTCTCATCTGAATTTAATATCTGGTGATGACAATCTCTTTATTCAGGATATTGCGACGCCATCAAATGTAAAGGTGGAATTTTCTCCTAAATCAATTACGCTGAATCATAGAAATGAAACTTCAACTTCTTTCTTTTATCAGAAGGATATTCAGCTTCAAACGATAAAAGAGTATAAAAAGAATATTTTGTTCAGCATATCTGTTGAGAATACAAGTCGTGTTTTATTTTATTTACTATTTACATTGCTTATTATCTTGTTCGCTATCTCTCAAGAATGGATATTGGCAGGTTGCACGTTCTTGTTGTTCTTGATACGTTATTTTACACAGTTAAATACAATACGGAAAAGTGCTGTATTGTTGAGCGAGGCTCCATTTGCTCTTTTAATTCCAATATTAGATCTTTTTTTACCTCTGATGTCTCTCTATATTCTTACGATAGGGAAGATTGGAAGGAAAGAAGAGACTATGTGGAGATAATGTTATAATAATAGAGTGATGAATACAACGGAAGATAAACTGAAGGCATTTCAGCGATTGTTAGATGTGATGGACGAATTACGTCTCAAATGTCCTTGGGATAAAAAGCAGACATTTGAGTCTTTGCGGGCGAACACCATAGAGGAAGCCTATGAGTTGTGTGATGCTATCATGAAGAAGGATATGAAGGATATCCGTAAGGAACTAGGCGATGTGTTGCTTCATATTGTGTTCTATTCTAAAATCGCATCGGAGACAAATGATTTTGACATCGCTGATGTATGTAATACATTGTGTGATAAACTAATATTCCGTCATCCTCATGTCTTTGGTGAAGGTGCTGCTAAAACTGCTGGTGAGGTAGAACAGACATGGGAACAGATAAAGCAAAAAGAGAAGGATGGTAATAAAACTGTCCTTTCTGGTGTTCCTGATGCTCTGCCGGCTTTGATTAAATCTTATCGCGTGCAAGATAAAGCTCGTAATGTCGGTTTTGATTGGAAAGATAAATCTCAGGTATGGGATAAAGTGCAGGAGGAGTTGAACGAACTTCGAGTGGAAGTAGATAAGTTGGATGAAAAGGAAATGGAAGAGGAGTTCGGCGATTTAATGTTTAGCATGATTAATGCATCTCGATTATATAAGATTAATCCGGAAAATGCATTGGAAAAATGTAATCAAAAGTTTATTCGTCGATTTAATTACGTGGAAAAGAAAGCGAAAGAGTTAGGAAAGGAATTGAAAGATCTTTCGTTGGAAGAAATGGATGAGTATTGGAATGAAGCAAAGAAGAACGAGTTATGATTCGTTCTTCTTTTTTTTATATATCTTTCCTGTTTTAAAATCTCCATTTGATAAGTGCTTTGACCATGCTGGATTTATTCCCTGTGATTTGTTCGTAACTACTGCCTATGGTTTCTCTTCCATCGGTATAGATATAAATTCCATAGTTGAAATAGACTTGCATTAGTTTGTTGTGTAACCATTTGACGTTAATGTCTATTCGATGTCCTTTACCATAGAGTTGTGGCATGGAAAATGTATTAAGGATATCTTTTTCATGAAAATAAAATCGGTTGTTGTATTCTTCTGCCATGAAATAGGCATGGTGCATATTTATGTTTATTCGTGCTTTTGTGAGATCTAGTTGTATGTCTTCGGATAATGCCCAACCGTATGATTCGTTTTCAGCCGTTGCTACTTTGTTGCCTTCTATAAGAGATTGTAATTTTATATGTTTGAATGAGATATGATTGGCATAACGAAGGTTCTGCTTTGTATAGTGTTGCTCAATGTATTCTTTGTATTTGTATTTCAGCTGCATGTTCAGCTTTTTGCTTTTGTTATAATGTATATGAACCAGATAATCTTGACCTCGGGATGGATAGTTGATGTTGTATTTGGCCCAGGGAAAAACATAAACGTCGGAGTACATAGAAAGGGTTATTTTTTTGATGGGCAGAAGTTGCGTGCCGATATATAATCCATGTTCATTCTCCGTTCGGGAGTTCTCTCCGAATGCGTTGGAATAGTTTGCCTGATAGTGAGGTTGATACATTCGTTCAATGACTAATAGGTTTAGTCTGGAATTGGGACGTATGGATAACCCGTTCAGGGTGGCGAAGCCTGCGTAGGCATTGATGGCTGATTCTCCAAACAAGGATATCCGTTTCCAATTGTATTTATAATTGACACCTATGTTGAAATGTTGATTGTCATCAGATATACGGAAGTGATTGTACATTAAATTGGCGGGCGAAAGTGTGTCGGAATAATGATAAAACAAAGCGGTTATTCCAGCCTGCAATTGTCCTCTTTTGTAGGTGAGATTGACACCTAAAATATTTTCAGTGATGTTTCTTTTCTTGCTTATTTCATTTTCTGTTCTATGCAATCCGTCTGTCTTGAATGATGTTATACGATGATTGCTGATATTGGCATCTTTTTTCCTATGAGAAACAAAAAGAGTAGATTCTATGCTTTTTATGCCGAAAGTCACACCAGCTCCTCTTAGAAAATTGTTTTCATTACAGGAAGAATGTTTTTTTAATCCCTCCTTCGAAAGAATTGATATTGTTGTATTGCTTGATTTTCCAAATAAAGAACTATTGCCAATGACGAGCCCTTGTCCGAAATTTGCATTATAATCGCCTATGTTTATTTGTTTTATCCTCCAGATGTTGTTTGCTTGTAGATACATGGATGTGAAATCAAATCCTTTGTTTGTGGTTGACCATGCGGCTTCTCCAGCATCCTTTTCGCCTAAACATCCAATGCTTATCCTCTCTGCTGTTTGGTATTGATATTTGATGTAGTAACGGAAGGGTTGACCTGCATATTTCTTATTACCCTCTTCATCTCTTTTATACCCTTTTTTCTCTTCGAGGTTTTGTTGATAGACATGGTAGATTGCCTGTTTCCCATTTTTTAATTCGTTTCTCCATCCTCGCTCTTTTTCTTTGACTTCAATAGTAACAAATGGTAAAATCTTTTTAATTTTAACAAGATCAAAGTCGGGTATGTTTTTCAGTTCGTAAAGGGTTTGAAAATCACCATATGTTTTTTTGTGGATTAAGATGTTATGAATATCAATGGTTGATAAGAAAGGAATTCTGGATAGTTCTCTTTCTGTTGCTGTGTTTAAGTTGATAATGTGTTCGCTTAATTGTTCCATCTCTTCCAATAATTCCTCATAATCGATTTTAGATGATTCTTCTTCCATCAATCCTTCTATGTAGTCGCTCAATGAGGACTGAAGCTCATCTTGAGCCGAAATGAAATTTATATTTAATGTAAATGCGCCAAGTAGAATGATAATTTTTCTCATGATGTTAATTTTTTTTATTCTTGAGTATTATACAGATATCACACGCAAATGAATGTCCTAATGTTGGAAGCCAACTGCTGGAAATCGTACATTCCCAATGGTCGGAACCATATCCTATGCCATAGGAGGGTAGAATTGGTGTCCCTCGAACTCCGATATTCAGAGATATCTTTTCTATGTCATATTTGAATCCTGTACGGAATGACACTTGAGTCATGTTCTTTAAATTCACTTCAGCCATCCAGATCGTTGAGGGAGAAAATCGGAAAGAAGTACCGAAGGAAAAGTCATCTTTGATATATTGAATTGTTGTGTCTTGTAGTTCTGCGATGAATGTGTGCAGAGCTTTACTGTAAAGTGCAGTGGAAGAATTGATTTGCCAATGATTGTCAAGACTTAATTTAAAAGAACCTCTGTTTCTAATGATTCCGGTGTAATGAAGAAGGTTGAAATGAAAGGAACAGCCTAGTGTCCAATGATTCGATAATTGCTTGACGGTTGAAGCGGAGATAGTTGTTTCTCGGTAGTGCTTATATCCGAATGTTGATGCCCCGACACCCATGCGGATGGCATGAAAAAACAGGGGGATTTCAGCGGAGATAGATTGAAGTTCTTTTAGGAAATAATCGTTCCTATGGTGTAATTTGACGTATGATTGGTCGGAAAAGTATAGTGAGGGGCTGAATGTTGTATAACTTTCTGTTGGTAAGGTTCCTCCAAGAGATAAACTTTCAGCTGTGGTTTGAGAAAACAGACTCAACGGATAAATAAATAAAAAGAGTAAAACAGTGGGGTAGAAGATGGTGTGTAAGTTCATAGAAAATCAATGTTTTAAAATAAAAGGTATTAAATTTTATTAAATAATCATTTTTGACTTGTTTAATATGTTATATTTGCAGAAGTCTTTATGCAAAAAAAATAGCTATATGAAATGGATTATAAAATACATACTTCCTAGTCTCTTCTTTATGACAGCTTACTCTATGAATGACGTAGAGGTGGGACATAAGGTTCCTGCATATATTGATGAAGTGGGTGATACGATCCCTCATGTTATGTTACAGCAGGTATATGTGTTCCCTAAACTTGTTTTTAAGAATGAGAAACAGGAGCGTTTTTATTGGAGAACCGTTCGTGACGTAAAGAAGACTCTTCCATATGCAAAACTGATTGCTAAATTGGTGAATGAGTACGACAGTACGTTGGCAACACTGAAAAACGAAAAAGAGAGAAAAGAGTTCATGGAGAAAAAAGAGGATGAGTTAGTGGCTACCTATAAACCGATATTTAAGAAGATGACATTATCTCAAGGTAAGATGATGATCCGTCTAGTTGATCGTCAGTGTAACCGAACATCATTTTCTCTGGTGAAACAATTCCGTGGTGGATTCAGAGCTTTCTTCTGGCAAGGCTTTGCAAAAATGCTGGGGGCAGACCTTAAAGTAACCTACGATCCGGAAGATGAAAATGATCGCATTGTGGAACGTATTATCATTTTGGTCGAAGCAGGCCAACTTTAGATAGTAGGTTGTTAAGCATTTCCTTGACTATCGCTGAACCCGACAGATAGCATGTCCCAATATAAAACAGGAATCCGATAACTATTTGTAGGATTGCTTGTGTGATGATGGAGAGGTTGGTGAAGTTGATGGCATATACCATTCCTGCCATTGTTAGGGCAATTAGACAATAAGGGAATATATCTTTTAGCTGACTTATGATACGGTAGGATGTGATACGCTTCAAGGCAATCATGTCGATAGACAAGGAGATAATATTGGCAATAGAAAAACTCCAAAGCATCCAATTAATGTTTTTGTGCAAGAAAAATAATGGAAGAATAATAAGTGCGTTCCGAATCATTTCCAGTTTTAATATTGTTTTGGGATATCCCTTTAGTGTAATCACACCTAAGTAGAATGCATGAAATGGCACGGCTAATCCTGCAATAGCTAATATTTGGAAATACGGAATGATGTCTTTCCATTTATCGGTCAGCACAATTGTCACTAGATTATCAAAACAGGCCATTGCACCTAACATGATAGGGAAAATACCAAAGGCTATGATTCGGATCATCTTGCGTATATATACCATTTGACGGTTTTTCTCGTCGTTCAGTTTGGATAATACTGGATAAGAGACTCCACATATTGTATTGGCTATGATACTGGAAGGTAGATAATAAAACTTATAAGCCTCCGAATAGTAACCCAATTCTTCTTCTCCAAAATATTTTCCGATGATTGGATTGTATATGTAGCGCACAAATGTGTTGATGATGGAAGACAATATCAAAGAAAAACTAAAGGTGAATAACTCTTTGATAATTTTGAAATCCGGTTTTTCTGTCGGTTTCCAATCACTTAATAGCCATAACATGACACTTTTAATGGCAGCTTGTAGGAAGATTTGCCATGCCAATGCCCAATATGTATATCCTCGCAGGATAAGTATGATTGTTACTGCTCCAGAAATAATTGCACCACAAATATTGGATAGAGAAAGTTTCTTAAATGCTAATTGCTTGGTAAGTATTATGTTTTGTACGATTCCAATTGAATTGAACACAATACTAAGGAACAGGAAGCGTGATAAATCAATCAGTTCCTCCATTTGATAATAGTCAGCTATCTTCCCGGCGAATATGTAGAGAAGCAGGTAAAATAATATGCTTATTATGATATTGAAACAGAAGATGGCAGAGTACTCCTGATTGGTGTTATCTGACCTGCGAACCATTGCTGAGGTGAATCCACTCTCTATCAAAATGTTTGATAAAGCAGTGAAAATGGCTAACGCACCGATTAATCCAAAGTCTCTAGGAGACAAGAGCCTAAGGGTTACTAACCCGATGACAAAAGCTATGATTTGAAATCCAACTTTGTCAAATGCATTCCATAGAAGTGAAATGATTGTCTCTTTTTTTAGATTTTTTGCGGATTCATCCATTCTGTTGTGTTTTTGATTGAAATATCATACAAAATTACAACCTCTCTTTTAGTTAAACAAACAGTTGATTTAACTTTTCTTGCTCAACCCTGATTTCAGTGACTAACACTTAACTTAACCACACGGGTTTACACACCGTGCCTGTGATATGTCACCCCTTTGGGGTTGAGGACATCCCTACAACGCACATCCTACGATTCTTACCGTAAAAAACGCTTAATTCTTAACTCATAACTCTTAACTTCCATATCGCTTAGGGTGGATGATACAGGTAACAAAATGTAATTTTTCCTTCTTTCATTGTTCAGTTTGTGTATATTTGTTTATGATTAGGCAGAAGTTTTTAAATTTGTTGGCAATATTATGTAAAAAAATTATATTAGAAAAATAAATGCATGAGAATTTTCAAACATCTATTTCTGTTTTTATTTTTGTGTTATAATAACAAAGAAAAGATATGATTGAAAGAGTATGTGTTTATTGCGCCTCTAGTTCGATGGTGGATGATGAATATAAGCGCCAAGCATTTCGTTTGGGAGAGATTCTTGCGGAAAACAACATAGAAACGAAGTTCGGTTCGGGAAGTGTTGGTCTGATGGGCGAATTGTCGAATGGTGTCTTAAGCAAAAAAGGACGGATTGTTGGGGTGATTCCTCAGTTTATGGTAGATGAAGGGTGGGGCAATGAGAAAGTGACTAGACAGATTGTTACATCGTCTATGCATGAAAGAAAAAAAATAATGGCGGAAGGTATTGACGCTGCTATTGCTTTGCCTGGTGGATGTGGAACAATGGAGGAATTGATGGAGATTATCACATGGAAGCAACTGGGTTTGTTTAACAAACCGATTATAATAATGAACGTGCGACATTTTTATGATGATTTGTTACGTATGATGACTAAAATTGTGAATGAGAATTTCATGCGTAAGGAACATCTCTCGATGTGGTCGGTCGTTTCTGATGCCTCAGAGGTGTTAGAAGCTATAAATCAAGCTCCTGCTTGGCTTACGAATGCAAGAAATATCGCAGCTATTTAAATTTTTTTATTTTGGATATAATACAAACATGGTTTAAACAATTGCAGAGTAAACGTAGGGTCCTCGCTAATCAGTTGAAGGATCCGGCTGCAATAGGTCTTTGGAAATCAGTTATCGATAAGTATTCTGATAATGCACATTTCGTTTTCGAACTTTTGCAAAATTCAGATGATGCTGATGCTTCTAAGATTAGGGTCTATTTTTATGAAGATTCAATAGAATATATTCATAATGGTGATGTTGCTTTTACGTTGACTGATCCTGCATTGGAAGGTCGATATGGTGCACCTCCTTTGGGACATATTAATGCCATCACCTCTATTGGTTCAAGTAGTAAGAAAAGTGGTAACAAGATAGGTAAGTTCGGAGTGGGATTTAAATCAATCTTCAAATATGTGGATGTTCCTCATATCGAAGATGACAATTTCTCTTTCGACCTGGTGGATTATATTGTTCCTCAAGCCTCTAATAGGAAATGTGTACATCGTAGAAGAGGGGAAACAGGTTTCTGGTTCCCTATAAAGGAGGCTTATAAGAATATGCAAATCATTGAAAGACGATTTGAGACACTTTGCTATCCGTTACTCTTTTTGGAGAACTTAATGGAGATCTCTGTTTATAAGGGCGAACAATTGTTCTTGTCGTATAAATATGAGATCCTAAAACAATTTGTCTATGGGAAAGTGAAGGGGCAGTTCCTTCGAATGACTTCTTCTCATGAGACATCCTATTTCTACAAGTTCACCACATTGGTTGAAAACGAGAAACATGTGATTTCGTGTGTGTTGTATGCTAATGAAGATGGTTCTTTGGATGCTACATCACATGATGCTCCAGTTTATTGCTTCTTCCCCACAATGGAACGATGGCAGCTGAACTACATCGTTCATGCACCATTTAAGCTGACGGAAAGTCGTGAAAGTTTGATTCAAGATGATGAGTGGAATCAGCAAATGTTTTATCAGTTGGGAACCTTATTGGTTAACTCTTTTGCATCACTGGCTTTACAAAAAGATAATCTACAACAAAAATTGTTAAATGATAATATCTTTTCAATCCTTCCAGTGGAGCTTCTTGTTAATGATAAAATAAAATCGAATATTGCATATCATCAGAAGGCTATACGTGAACATCTTTCGGAACCAAGAATTTTCCTTTCTTCAAATGGTTCTTATGTGGATGGCCTTCATACCATGTATGCAGAAAATAAGGAGTTATATGAGTTATTTTCTGAAATAGATTTGCAGATTTTAATGCCACAAACTACTTCGTTGAAATGGTGTTTCTCTGAATTGAATACGAAGTCTGTGGATAAAACTTTGATATTGAAATTGTTGGGCGTGGCTAATTGCCTTGGCTATCAAGTGATGTTGCTGGAGTTGCTGAAGAGTTTGTCTGCATCATTCCTGCAGGCAAGGTCACAAAAGTGGTTTGTTAGTTTCTATTCATTCCTATCTACTCAAAAGAAGTTCTGGAAAGAGCATGCATCAGAATTAAAAATGTTGCCTTTGTTCTATTGCTATGACAAGGTCTGTAGGCCTGCTTATGATAAAGAGACAGATATGACACCTTCTGTTTATCTCTCTTCTGGACAAGGCGATCATTTTTGTGCCATTCATCCGTATTTCTTGGAACATCCTAAGTGCTGTCAATTCTTTGAGATGGTGGGGTTGCAGGAACCTGGAATATTGGCTGAAATCGTGGAACATATTTTGCCAGCGTATGAGAATCGGGAAATAAAGAGAGATAATTATGAATTAATCTCTCAACATTTATCCTTAATTGCAGATTATTATTCGGCACTTTCTCCTATATCAGATGAAAGAGGTGCTTTTATACAAACGATAAAAGATGTTCCGTTCCTCCCTGTTGTCGATTGTGATGGAGCTGGATCATTCCAACCTATAGATAAATGCTTTATAAGTAATGCATTGCAAAAATCTTTTATGAAAGGGAATAAAAAGGTCTATTTCTTCGAAAACAGTATAGTGGAGCGTTGTATTCTTCCTCAAAAGAGAGATGCTTTTTATTTCTTTTTGTCTGCTGCTGGATTGCATTATGGTTTGGCTGTGATCGATGTACAACGAACGCCATCTGTCTGGATACTGGAGTTTCTGAATTTGAAACCATCGTCGTTAAGACAGGCAGATAATGGGGGACAATTGATTATAGACAGAGAGATTGTCGGCATGGAAGATATGATGCAGGATATGACAAAAGAACGTTCATCGGCTTTCTTTAAATTGTTAGGTCAGGAAATAAAGAATCAGACTTCATACATGTTCCGTCAATCTTTGCAAGGTAGCTATCAGTATTATGAGAAGGGGAAAAGGACTCCTACAACAGAAAAGATCATGCAGACTTCCGCTTTGCAGCTTATCTTCAATTCCAAATGGTTGTTTTTGAAGGATGGAGAACGCGTCTCCCCTTCGAATGTTACAGAGACCAATCAATTGGATCCTATGTATGATATGTCTTTGATCGATTTGTTGTTTTTCTTGAATATAAAAATATCTGAGGATAAAAAGGATATCTCACCCGAACAGCGTGAAGCACTAGATTTTGTCTCTTATTATCAGGCAAAAGGACTTACAATTCTTCAGATGAAGCAGATATTAAATCAATATCTGGATGAGAATAAGAACTCGATAGAAAGATGATAAAATAGTAGTATTAGGTGGGTTTTGTAAATTCTTTTTTATAGAATTCACCTATAAACAGGTAAGATGCTCGATTTGTTGCATGGTGGGTTTTGTGTTTTGCTCTTTTGTTGTTATATTTGAGTTTTAAATTATTTGATATGACAGACGAGGAGTATATGCGTAGGTGCCTACAGTTGGCAGAAAAAGGATTGGGTAATGTTTCGCCTAATCCAATGGTGGGGGCTGTTATTGTTCATAACAATGCTATTATAGGAGAGGGATATCATCAGCAATATGGTGGTCCTCATGCAGAAGTTAATGCAATAGCATCTGTGAAAGTTCAGAGCCAGTTGTCTCATTCAACCATGTATGTCAGTTTGGAACCTTGTTGCCATTATGGGAAAACACCTCCTTGTGCAGATTTAATCATTGAGAAAAAAATCCCAGAGGTTGTCATATGCAATAGAGATCCTTTCCCTGCAGTGGATGGAAAAGGAATAGAAAAGTTGCAGACTGCAGGAGTGAAAGTCCGTTATGGTGTCTTGAATGAACAGGGACGATGGCTCAATCGTCGATTTTTTACCTATCATGAACAAAAACGTCCTTATATCTTTTTAAAGTGGGCACAGACAGAAGATGGCTATATTGATCGACTGAGAAAGAATGTCACGGATTCTCCATTGAAGATTTCTTCACCAGAATCATTGATCGCCATGCATAAATTCCGTTCGTATGAGACGGCTATTCTTGTTGGGCCTAACACGGCAATAATGGACAATCCATCGTTGACCGTTCGGTACGTGGATGGAAAACAGCCCATACGGATTCTTTTGGATAGAGATTTGAAAGTGCCGCAAACCTCCCGGTTGTATGATCGTTCTTGCCTTACGTATGTGATCACTAAGCAAAAACCAGATGTGGTAATTCCTAATGTCGAATTTTTAGAATGTACATTTTATAGTGATGGAAGAGTTGATTTTCCTTCTTTTTTATCACTTTTATACGATAAGAAGATTGAGTCTCTCATCGTGGAGGGTGGAAAACTATTATTGCAATCTTTCATAGATGAAGGATTATGGGATGAGATTCGTTTGGAGATAAATCATTCATTGGTGGTCGGGAATGGAGTGAAAGCTCCTGTGTTGGATGAAGTACGTAATACAATTCATCGATATTCTTATCAGATTTTTGATGATAATGATGTGATATATATACGAAAATCTTAATTTTGTAATAACTATTTATTGATATGATACTAGAGATTGCATATATTGTGTTGATTGTGGTGTATATATATACCATATTTACTACTATATTGTTTCTTCTAGTGGAAAATCGTAATCCGGTAAAATCAATTGCTTGGATTCTTGTCTTGTTGTTTGTCCCCGTAATTGGTTTCTTCTGTTATTTTTTGGTGGGGAAGAAATTCAGGAAAAAACATATCATCTCGAAGCGAAGCCTTCGTTTGCTGAAGAAATATGAATCATCAGTCAATCAGGTTTCCTCTGATGGTAATATGACGGAGAAACAAAAGTTGGTTGCTAATCTTGCGTTGAAGAATAGTGACGCATCGCTTTTTGAAAACAATGCGGTGGAGGTCTTCTCTGATGCAGCAGTGTTGTATGAGAAGATATTTGAGGATATAAAAAATGCGAAACATCATATCAATTTGGAGTATTATATCTTTTGTCCTGATAAGTTAGGACGAAGAATGATGGAAGCTTTGAAGGAAAAGGCGAAAGAAGGTCTTAAAATTCGAGTGATTATTGATGATGTGGGTAGTTGGCGGTTTAAGAAGAGACATGTGCAGGAGTTGTCCGATGTTGGAATAGAGGTAAAAAGTTTTTTAAGCGTGGGACTTCCCTTTATTAATAGCCATGTGAATTATCGTAACCATCGTAAGATTCTGGTGATTGATGGTCGTATTGCTTATACTGGAGGTATTAATATAGCCGATCGATACATTGAAGGATTGAAGTGGGGTACTTGGAGAGATACACATGTACGATTGATGGGTAGTGTAGTCTTAGGATTGCAGAAAGTCTTTTTCGAAGATTGGTATTTTGTAAAACAATCGTTGGTGGATGATAGTATGTTCTATCCGAAACCGGAGCAGTGTGGAAATGTGCTGTTGCAACCTGTTATCAGTGGACCTGATATGCAGTGGGAAAGTATTATGCAATTGTATGTGAAATCCTTTGCATTGGCCACAAAATATATATACATTGAAACACCTTATTTTTTACCACCTGAAAGTTTGATAAACGCATTGCAATGTGCCGCATTGTCGGGTGTGGATGTCCGCATTATTCTACCTCGGAAATCGGATGCTGTAATTACATTGTATAGTTCGTATTCGTATTTAGATCAGATGATGAAGTCGGGTATTAAAATCTATTTCTATCAGCCTGGATTTATTCATAGCAAGGTAACCATTGTGGATGATGATTTGTCATTTGTGGGTAGTGCGAATATGGATTTTAGAAGCTTCGAACAAAATTTTGAATTAAATACGATTGTATATGACAAAGGAGTGACAGCTGAATTGATTTCTCTATTTAAAAACGATATGGAGAACTCGGTGGAGGTCCATGAAGAAGATTGGAAAAGCCGTTCTAATCGTGAAAAAATTAAAGAATCATTAGCAAGACTGTTTAGTCCTTTGTTATAATTAAGATGTTAAGTAGATGAATGAGTTTTTAGAATTGGAGGAAAAAGTTGTAGCTGTCCTTAAAACAGTTTATGACCCGGAGATTCCTGTTGATATTTATGAACTGGGTTTGGTTTATAATATAGACATTAAGGATACTGGATTTGTATATATTGACATGACGCTTACTGCTCCGAATTGTCCTGCAGGAGATTTTATCATAGAAGATGTGAGACAAAAAATTGAGGGAATCGAGGGCGTGAAAGGTTGTGTCGTGAATTTAGTATTTGAACCAGAATGGACCAAAGACAGGATGTCGGAGGAGGCCATGTTAGAATTGGGTATGTTATGATGGATATGGGGGTTGGTGATAGCGGAAAAAATATTTATTTTGCCTCGGATGCTCATTTGGGACTGAATATATATGAAACTCCGGCAGAGTCAGAACGCAGAATCGTAAGATGGATGGATGAGATTAAACCTTCAGCCAAGGCAGTTTATTTCTTGGGTGACATGTTTGATTACTGGTTTGAATACCGTTATGTGGTTCCGAAAGGATACGTCCGTTTTATAGGTAAGATAGCTGAGTTTGTTGATGCGGGAATTCCTGTGTATATGTTTATTGGAAATCATGATGTGTGGATGTTTGATTATTTCCAGACGGAAGTTGGTGCTACTGTTTATACGGATAGTGAAGAGGTAGAGATGGATGGTAAGATTTTTTATCTGGCACATGGTGATGGTTTAGGAGACCCTAGTCGAACTTTCCGATTTATGAGAGCTTTTTTCCGTAATAAGTTCTGTCAACGTCTCTATAAGATGATTCATCCAGGAATTACAATGCCATTCGGTTTCGCATGGTCTCGATTTAATAGGAAAAGGAAGGTGGAGGATTACGAAAAAAGTCTGAAAGACCCAGAATATGCCAAGAGATATTTAAACGTGGGACGAGAGTTTCAAGTGCAGTTCGCAGAAACATATTCGAAGAATCATACAGTTGATTTTTATGTGTTTGGACATCGTCATATTGTGTTGGATGTTTCGCTAAAAGAGGGCGGAAGAGTGGCTATTATCGGTGATTGGATTCGAAATTTCACGTATGGTGTTTGGAATGGAAAAGAGTTCTCTATCCAACGGTATGAAGGTTGATGATTAAGTTGAAAATTAATGTCCAAAAAAACTTGATTTTTTTTGGTTTTAACAAATCTTTTGTTTAGGTTTGCGTACAGAGTGGAATTTGGTTTTGTTTCAAAACCATTCTTCTGGTTTCGTAGTAAATTTTAAAATTTAAGTATATGAGAAAGGAAAGTTTGATCATTGCATCTTTGCTTTGTGCAGGATTGATGAGCAGTTGTAGTAGCAATCAGGGCGGAGGTAATTGTAACTCTAGTTCTCTTCCTGAGTTAAAAAGAATGAAGTGTGAGTATGTTCCTGATGGTGGTGAAGCTATCATTTATGGAAAAAATCTAACCAATGCACAAATTACTTTCCCTGGTGATTTGGCTGCCGAGGTGGTTTCTCAGTGTGATACGATGGTTAAGGTGATTGTTCCAGAAGGAACGAAAGAAGGACGTATTAAGGTTTCTTCTCCTAATGGATCATCGTTGTCAAAATTCTTCTTCCGTGATGATCGTAATACGATTGTTAACTTTGACCGTAGATTGGCAACATGGGGTGGTTACAGCCCTATGGAGGAGGATGGTACGTTGATTACTGGTACATTGGAAATGGGTGATCAAGTGACTCCATTCCCTAATGGTGCTAAGTTGCCAGAGCCATGTAGCGGTAATTATGGCTTCCTTTATGGAAAATATTCAAATCCATGGTCTATGAGCCAGTCTGTTTGGATCCAATACGTTGCTAATCCGATGGAAGGTGGTCGTGGCCCTATATCTGTTGCAGGTCCAGTATTCGAAAAATATGCATTGGAAGAGTTAGCATTGAAGTTTGAAGTGTTCGTACCTAAAGAAGTAGCTTATAAGGGCATTAGAACAGAGATATTCTTTGGTCCTATCAATGCGGCTGACAAGCATGGACGTGATTTCTCACCTATCTATTTCTGGAAACCTTACGAGGCTAATGGTGAATTCTACACAGATTCATGGACAACTATAACAATTCCGTTGACAGAGTTCTGCCACAATACTTCTAGTGACGAGGCTCAGCCAGACTATAATTACAATGGTAAGTTGAAACAAGCTACAAACTTCAGCTTCTTGTTATTCGGTCAACCTGAAGGAGAACCTCAAGTATTTATCTGTGTGGATAACTTCCGTATCGTTCCTTTGGAATAATAGGATTTGACTATAAGAAATTGAAAAGGACGAGAAATCGTCCTTTTCTTGTTTTAATGATATGTTTGAAGATATGCAAAAGAGAATCATCTATACGCTATTATTCATCTGTGGAATATCAACAATGATGGCACAGGAGACGACGGTGGCGCCAACCCGTTTCGAAGACTTTGCCAAGAAATTGGATGTTGCCTATTACTGTCTACCGAACAAAGCACCAGATGATTTTCGTTCTGCTTTCTTGGAATCATGGGAACCGAATGAGTGCTACCAGCTTAAATCGAAAAAATTGTTTAAAAATAGCTATGATCAGAAAAGTTACCTACAGTATTTTTTAAGTTTCTACCACTTTAACGACACGACTAAGTGCAGGGCGGCTGTAGATCGATTCTTTTCGAAGGAGCGAATTGAAGGGTTGAAATACATGGTCGATGGAAGTGCGAAGACTTCCCCTATGGTTATGATTTTCAATAGCAAGAGTATTTATTGCTTGTATGGTTTTTTGTAAAACCGAATTGGCACCTTGGGAAACCCTTAAAGAAGCATTTATTGCTGAATACGCAGAAAACAATGCCATACTTTTGATTGCTAAGTGTGGAGGGGTTCGGTGGGAGACGTATAAACGCGATGAGTGAGGGGGAAGTGAAAATGGAGAAGGGCGATACTCAGATACGTTCGGGGGTGATTATATGAAAAAAAATATATGGAAATTCTTGTTAATGAAAAATATCGTCTAACACTTGTGAAGTGTCCGTTATGGATATACAAGAGAACAGAATATGAAAAAAGAAATTAATATACACATGCCTGAAGAAATCAAACAATGAAGCAAAAAAACAAAGACGTACAGCCACAGACTGAACCTTATATTGTGAAGTCTCATGATATACACATTGATGCGGACTATGTGGATTGGATAGCTGATATTAAACATCGCTATCGTTCTGCACAAGTGAAAGCAGCTGTCAAGGTGAATGCGGAAAAACTCTTATTCAACAGGCAACTTGGTTGTGACTTGGTTCAAAAGAAGGCCGAGGAGCGATGGGGGGCTGGAGTGGTAGAGCAGGTAAGCATGGATTTGAAGCGAGAGTTTCCTGATGCTGATGGATTCTCCACTTCCAATCTGTGGTACATGAAGAAATGGTATTTGTTTTACACTCAAGGAGGGGAAGAAATACTGCGTCAAGCTAGTGCAGTATTACAAATGTTTGAAAAACAACACGTAACAAAACTCCACCAGGTTGGTGGAGAATTTCCATTGCCATTTGCGTTAGTTCCATGGCGACATCATGTTGAGATAATAACGAAATGCAAATCAATCGGTTTGCTCGTTTGCTCTGATATGGATAAAATTGACGTTCAATGGTCGTTCAAAGGCATCAACACGCCTGTGGATGTGGCAACGTACGACAACATCAAAATAAAGGATGCATTACCAAGCCAAGAACAATTGGCAGAACGTGTGCAACTTATACAGAAGGAATTAAAGAAGACAAAACAGTTGACGAGCACCTTATCTCACAAGGATGATTGTTGAAAGCAAATCCAACAATTGAGGAAATTGAAACGTCCCTTAATCCTTTGCCAAAAAATCTCCCTGGACTTCCTTTGATTGGGGATTATTTTTTACATTTGCAGTATGCTTCATGGTGTACAGACGAACAAGGAGAAATGTCAGGTAAACCATACGGAACCTTTGTCAGAAAGAAACTTCAGCCTGCAGATTAGATGTTTCTATCACACTAAACATCATTTGTCCGACACTATTAGAATAATTCGAACACTTTCGGACAAATGGTAATACTTACAAAATTCAATAACATTAAGAGACTCATATAATGGAAGAACAAAATAATCCTATAGTAATATACCAAAGTGAGGATGGTAATACTCGCATTGAGGTAAAGCTTGAAAACGAGACCGTTTGGCTTACGCAACAACAATTGTGCGATTTGTATCAGACTGGCAAATCAAATGTTAGTGAACATATTAAGCACATTTTTGAAGAAGGCGAGCTAGACGAAAATTCAGTTGTTCGGAAATTCCGAACAACTGCATCTGACGGGAAAACTTACAATGTGACATTCTATAATCTTGACATGATTATTTCCCTCGGCTATCGTGTTCACAGCAGGGTTGCGACTCATTTCCGCAAATGGGCAACAGAGCGTTTGAAGGAATACATCATCAAGGGCTTTACCATGGATGACGAACGATTAAAACAGCTAGGAGGAGGTAACTATTGGAAAGAGCTTCTTGACCGCATACGCGACATACGTTCAAGCGAGAAGGTTATGTATCGTCAGGTTCTCGACCTATATGCCACAGCTGTGGATTATGATCCAAAGAGCGATATGTCCATTGAGTTTTTCAAGATTGTACAAAACAAACTGCATTTTGCAGCTCATGGTCATACCGCTGCTGAAGTTATCTTTGAACTTGCTGATGCAGAGAAGAATTTCATGGGTATGAGTAATTTCAAAGGTGATTGGCCGACATTACGTGATGCTAAAATTGCGAAGAATTACCTTATGCCAAATGAACTTAAGATTCTGAATAACATTGTATCTGGATATTTCGATTTCGCAGAAATCCAAGCTCTCCGTCATCATCCAATGTATATGGATGATTATGTGCGCTAGCTTGACAATATCCTATCATCCACAGGAGAACAAGTTCTTCTGGATGCAGAAAAAGTGAGCCACGACGAAGCCATGAAGAAAGCGGAGACAGAATACCGCAAATGGCAAGTTAATACTATTTCTCCCGTGGAACAAGCATATCTAGACAACATCAAAGCTATAAGCAAAAAGGCTGGAAAGCAATAGAAATAGAGACCATTTGTCCGATGCTAACAAATAGATTTTGAGGACTTCGGACAAATGGTCTAGACCAACTTAACTTACTAAAGGAGGGAAATGGGTTCTGCTTAAAGGAACAATATAAATTGTACGAATGTACCAAATATAACCCTGACAAAAAATCTTCCTGGACATCCTTTGGTTGGGGATTATTTTTTACATTTGCAGAAGTGTGCGCTTTGTGCGTGGACTGTTGTGATAATCATGGCAAATCGAAGAGAAATAAGAAATAGCACAGCTGAGTTCTTGATATTCCAGATAGAGGGAAAGGAACAAGGCGTTGAAGTCTATTATAAAGATAATATCGTATGGTGTACTCAAAAAGCTATGGGTATGCTGTTTGACTGTTCAACGGACAACATTGGACTTCATTTGAAGAATATATTCGCATCTGGTGAATTGAAGAAAGAATCAGTTACCGAGAAAATCTCGGCAACTGCTTCTGATGGGAAAAACTACAAGATGCAGTTCTATAGTCTCGATGCCGTCATCAGTGTAGGCTATCGTGTGAACAGCATACGTGCCACTCAGTTTCGCCAATGGGCAACGAATGTGTTACGAGAGTTTGCTATACGTGGATATGTTTTGGATAAGAAGAGGATGGAGAACGGATCGTTCCTTGGTGAAGATTATTTTGAACATCTATTAGCTGAGATACGTGAGATACGTCTCTCAGAACGACGATTCTACCAAAAATTAACAGACATCTACGCCACTGCGGTTGACTACAATCGGGATGCGCCGACCACCCGGTTATTCTTCAAAATGATGCAGAATAAGATGCATTATGCTGTTCACGGAAGAACTGCAGCAGAACTGATTGTTGAACGAGCCGATGCCAAGCGGGAACACATGGGACTTACGTCATGGGAAAATGCTCCAGATGGTAAAATCGTAAAGACAGATGTGGTGATTGCAAAAAACTATCTAAAAGAGGCAGAATTGGCTGATATGGGACAGTTGGTGAATGGTGTACTAGAATTGGCAGAAAGAATGGCTAAACGTCATATCCCAATGACAATGGAGGATTGGGCAAAACAGATAGACACCATTTTGGCGGCAGGAGGCAACGATGTTTTACAAACAACAGGACAAGTAACGGCCGAACAAGCAAAAGAACATGCAGAAACAGAATTTGAAAAGTATCGCATCATACAAGACCGCCTATTCCAAAGCGACTTTGATAGATATATGGACGCGCTTCCTTTTGAAGAAGGATAATTAGACGAATAGTATGGAAATTAAGAGATCGCAAAGATTTGAATACGAAGTTTATTGTTATGTTATCTGTAAAATATATACCTATGCAATATTATGATGCCATTATCATCCGTTTTACGAGTGATAATGACTGTGTGTATAATATATTTGTGGATGGTGGTGATATTAATTCACGAAAGTTCTGCTATACAGACAAACTTAAGAAAGAACTTGAACTCATATTCGACAGGGGGGAGTCGATAGACTTGTGGGTAATAACTCATATTGACAATGACCATATAGGAGGGCTGTATAATTTTATCAACGACGCGGAGTTCTTTGATGCACACCATGAACAGTTAAAAGAGGTCTGGATGAACTATGGCGGGAAAGGAGACTATGATGTACAGCGAACAGGGACAATAGGTTATCATGGCGGAAAAGAATTACGCGACTTACTTAAGGAAAAACATGTATGCGTTAAGCATGATATACTTGCAGGATATTCTTTTACTTTATCTGATGCTACAATAAACGTGGTTGCACCAGACGAGAGCACAATGAAACGCTATAAAGAATGGTGGAATAACATAGAATTCAAAGATGTCGTACAAACAGCAGATGGTCTTATAAAAGGTGGAGAATGGAACTATGACAAGAAATTCAAGGACTTCAATCTGTCGTTATTCGAAGAAGACAATGAAGTAAAAAACAAAAGTAGTATTGCTTTTGTATTAAGCTATCACAGTTATAACCTATTGTTTTCTGCTGATTCATGTTCTTCTCTGTTGTCAAAAGGCTTGAAAAACGCAAATATGTTGAAGGAGGGAAAGTTTAAGTTTGACCTTGTGCATATTCCACATCATGGTAGCTGTAGGAATAGCTCATTAGCTTTCTTGAATGACATTAATTGCCCAAGATATGTTATTACTGGCAATGGGGCTAATAGACATCATCTACCTGACAAAGAAACCATTGCCAGATTGATTGCAGCAAATCCTATGGGTTGTGAATTGCATTTCACCCAGATGAATTCCAAACTAAAAGAAATTTTTACGAATGATAATTGTAAAAATATGACGGTTATTTATGACGCAAACTTCACTTTTGAGTAATGAGTAATATGAATAAGAACTACAACTATACAGTGAAACTGAAGGCTAGCGATACAGGCAGTGCCGTATTGGTTAAGCATGACAGTTTTTATTATCTGCTGACTGCGGCTCACGTATGTGATGAACATACGGAAAAAGAGTCCGTGGTTATTACCGATATTGAAGGCAATGAAAATAATGTTATCCCCACTGAGATGACAATTTCGCCTAAGAAAGAATTTGATATTTGTGTAATGAAACTTCCTGAAGACCTTGTTATGGCGATAGCTTCCAATGTGAAGTGTGCTACATTTGAAGGTTATGGCTACCCGTGTGAGATAGATGGTTTTCCGTCAAATGCAATAGATAAGAAACTCAGAATAGAGAACAATTGCCATATTTCTCAGGAAAGCGAGGTGGATGACAACCTTTATGTAAAGTGGAACGAGGTGCGCAAAGACGGAGATGATATGCAATACATGGAAAGCGGATTTTCTGGATCTGGCGTATTCGTCGATTCTAATGGAGAAAAATACCTCGTTGGCATTATTCATAGGGTTGAGAATGAGCGGAATCTATTTATTGGTTGGAAAATGCAAAAGATCAATGAAGTTATTAAAGGTAAAGGATGGACAGAAATACCCTTAATACCTATAGAATTGCGTCAGCATATTATTGATCAATACAATAAATTTATTGAAAACACAGAATTTGTTCTAAGACGAATAAAGAATAATATTGTCGGTCAGATACAACTTCCACGTCAAGAATATAAAGAAAAGATAACTTCTGCTTTGGAAACAGGCCGTATCGTTATCATTACTGGAGAAGCCGGCATAGGTAAATCCGCTCTCGCCAAAGAAGTATTAATCAACGAAAAATACTGTTCTATGGCAATATTGGGAGATGACCTTGATAAATCAAAAGTATCAGACATACTGGCAAACTGGAATATCACCAACAAACTTCCTGAACTATTTAAATCGCCTATATGGGGAGATGGTAGTAAGGTATTATTAGTGGAGAGTGCTGAGCGAATGCTTAATGGCAATACTGATACGGCAATAATATTCATTGAAGATCTTTTGAACGAAACTTCTGACTTAAAAATTGTCTTCACCATCAGAAAGAACTCCCTTGATTCATTCAGGTTGTGTCTGACAGGAAATGGAATTAAAGTTTCCGAAAACCATGTGATAGAGATAGACCTCCTAAGCGATGAAGAATTGATGGACGTGGAGAAGGTTATTCCACAAATTCGACCATACTGTTTAACAGATAAAACCCGTCATATCTTAAGAAATCCATTCTATTTGAACACGGCTTGTTCCATTGCAACTATTGCAGAGGCAAACACTATGAAAGAGAGTGAATTCAAAGATAGCCTTTGCCGTCAAATCGTATCAGGAAAGAATAACAATACACAATTGGTAAGACAGCGAATTGAAGATCTAATTGATGTGGCCAGAAGAACGTCCCAAGTAGGCATGAACCTGGTGAGATGCGAGATGACAGATGCCGTAAATTCACTTGTTGATGATAATATTCTTGTTGGGCAGCCAGAGCAAGGTTTTTTGCGTCCTGGACACGACATTTTAACTGATTGGGGCTTGTATTGCTATATTGATAATAATTATCGTAAGGTTGAATCAAAAGAGATATGTCTAGCAAAATTCTATCAGAACATAGATACGAACATTGCATCGAGGAACATGTTCAGACAGTATATTGAGACACATATCTCAGAAGAAAACAAAAGTCTTAATGCGTTTATAACAGAAAGCCTTTCCCTCAAATTGAATGATGTATTTTACGATGCCTTGTTTTATGCTATTTTAATATCAGATAAGGGGGCGTCTTTCTTGGGTACTATAAAACAACTGCTATTACGAGACAACAATTTGTTACTAAGAAGACTGTCAATAGCATTGTCCTATATGTTCCGTAAAGTTGATTGGAATGCTAAAGATCTCTTTGAGAAATATGGTTTGATTGAGAAGGGCGCAAAAATAAGAAACTCGTATTATATGCTTCCCTCAGGACGTGGTTGGTACACTTTTGTAACGTTCCTCTTTGAAAACAGAGATGCTTATAATGCTTCAAGAAGGAGTTTGATACCATTATTGTTGCAATGTGAGCTTGTAAGTTTTTCAAAAGATGATGCTCCAAACCTAAAGAAATATGTCTTTTCAATTCTTGCAGACGACGTCAACAAAATTCTTGCGGATGATAAAACATCTGAGACACCAAATAAGGAAGTAATACGCCTTCTTTTCAAGTGGATGGATGAAAATCCAGAACTGATTAAATCATGGGTTGAAGAAACGATCGAATCAGAGTCTTACAAGTATGATGTTATCAAAGAGGTTCTTCTTCTCAGTGAGGGCTTAGAAGCTTTAAGTTTCATTCGTACATATCCAGAAATCTACAAAGCTTTGGTTAAAAAGGAATGGCTTGATGAGGAAGGTATCGTACACGATTACTATCCTATGATTCATCAATCCAGTGGATTGACAACTTCTTATAAATGCTTCTTCTATACCAATCCTGCAGATGCTATTACCTTTCTTTGTGAACTTCTAAACTATGATATAGAAAAGTCGAACCGTAGGCATGACCATGAATTAGAGAAAATAAATGTTGTAGTGAATGATAATGAAAAAACTCTCTATGGCAATGCCTATCTGTGGCGAGAGTATAGAGGACGCAATTATCAATCACACGTGAGAGAAAGTCTCTTGATGACATTTGAGAAGTGGATGATGGATTCCATCAACAATAATATCAACAATGTAAAACATGCTCTTCCTAAAGATAGTCTTTTGGCTGTGTTTGGTATTGTTTATGGAAAATGTATCAATGTGAGTGCATGGGGGGTTTTGGCCAGTATTGCTACGAGATTTCCGACTTTTGTTGGAATGAAAGCAATGCCTATTTATAGTTGCCGTCAGTTCATTTTGTGGGATAAGTCCCGTTTTAGTGCAGATATGGATTGTCCGATGATTAATCCTCATGCTTCAAAGAACGTTCAAAAAGAGGTGGCAGACAGTTATCAGTCGCCGCATAGGAAACAGGATTTGGAGGGAATAATCTTGAGAATGTCCATGACTGAGGGCTTTGCTGATGAGTTTAGAAAACTTGTAAAGCACCTGAAAGAAACAGCCACAACTTATTTGGAAAAAGTCTCTGCTGGGCGTATGGATATAAACCAATATGATATTATAGGCAAGACAGATGAAGGGTACATTTTGCAAGGTCGCCCTGCTGAAGATATTAAGGAAGAAGCAGCTCAAAACGAAGTGTTTAACAACCAATACAATAAGATACTCTCAACAAGCAACCTTTCTAGGAAACACTACGATGATGATTCCGAACAAAATATCGAAGAATGGCGTGAAGCATATAGTTTACACAAAGACCAAGGAGGTGTATTTGAAGCGAAGGGTTTGGTTGCTGCATTGGGAGTAGAGAAGCATTGGGAAAATCTGAGTAAAGAAGAAAGATCATGGTGCTATGATGCCATTGTTCAAGAAACCAATGACTTTGCTAAAACAGGAATGTTTCAACCTTACTCAGAGTATAGCTCTGATGGGGTTGTCTATTTGCTTAACAGTTTGCCAGATGATGAGAATCTATTACAAGTAGCATGGAGGCTGATTGATGCTATAGACGATAATGACTCGATGTTTGTGCGTTTTGAGAACTCCTTTAAATCTATAATATGGCGTAATCATAAAGACTTAGCAGAGAAAATCGTATTTCAGTATCTTAACAATACTGAGAGTAGTCGAGATGAAGTGGACAAATTCGCACACATTTGCAAGTTGATTCCAACGGACACTGAGGATGTGAAAATTGACAAATTGGCTTCAGATTTTTGTAAGCAATACTTTAATGCCAAAACGGATGGTAAACATGAGCGATACGGAAGTATGCTGGATACGAGAATTGAAGAATTCTGTGCAGCGTATATGATTGCAATGCCTGAAAAGAGGCGCGCATTTATAGAAGAAGTTTGGCTATCATCAAGTCATAAACGACTTGCGCATCGATATGTTAGGTACGAAAGCCCAGTAGGAGCTGTTTTCAACCACTATTGTTATATGGCCACTTCCGCGAATAAGGCTAATTTCTGGCAACTGTGGGAAATCATGTTTGAATGGTACAAGCAAACCAAGTCGAAAGAGGTACTTCCATCACTGATGTTAGGTTTTGATTTGATGAAACCTAGTTTGCTTGAAGATTGGGAGGTCGTGGATGGTGAGAATGAACATATCTATAAGCTTTTGCATATACTACCTCAAGAAAGCGTTTCGTACCTACCTTTGCTTGTTTGCAAGATTGGTTTTAGGTGGCTTATGCCTGACTGCTTAAGACACATAGATATAAATATTCTTCATCTGTCATCAAGAGATCGAGATTCGATGATACTATGGCAAAATGCCATGGAAGATTTATATGATGATGCTAAAGCCAGAGATTTAATACGAAGAGATAATACATTGAGAAAAGCCTATATAGAAGTCCTGAATGGCTTAATTTCTAATGGCTCTGCTATTGCATATCTAATTAGGGATTATTACATATAGGAACATAACACAAAAAAGGATGCTGGATGATGCATAATTGTGAAGTGGATGTTTAATTTCGTAAAAAAATTACGGAAGAAAACACAAAATCATTATCTTTGCACTAGTCATTCAAATCAATACGATTATGCTAGCCAAATTTGCCGTAAAAAACTTCCGTGGATTCGCGGAAAGAATCGAGTGGGACTTGTCCAATCCAAGTAACTATTCGTTCAATACTTATGCCGTAAAAAATGATATCGTTCACAATGGTATTATCTATGGTCCGAATGGCTCCGGCAAAACGAATTTTAGCATCGCTTTGTTTGATATTGTCAACCACTTGACACAAAAGGCAAAGAAACCAGACTACTACCAAAACTTTGTTTATGGCGGGAAAACAAATCTAATTGTGGATTTTGAATATACGTTCAAGTTTGGAACTCAAATTGTATCGTACAATTATTCTAAAAATGCTTCTGGTGTGTTGCTGAAAGAGTCTCTTTTCGTTAACAATTCAGAAGTCTTTAACCGAAACAATGTCTCCCTGTCGCTTGATGAAAAACAATTTCCAATCAACAAGGACGCTAAGCAAAATCTACAGATGAATGCGAATCATATTTCCATCGTAAATTATTTGCTTACATCTTATCCGCTATCAAAGGATCATTTCCTCATCCGTTTGCGTGATTTCGTCAATTCCATGCTGTGGTTCAGATGCTTGAAAGTTAATGAATACATGGGGTTTGATAATACTTCCACGATGCTTGATGAATACATCATCCAAAATGGATTAGTTAATGATTTTTCCAACTTTCTTATGAATGTTAGTGGACAAAAATTTAACTTCGTTTC
Source organism: uncultured Bacteroidales bacterium (assembly GCA_902766045.1). Classification (GTDB taxonomy): domain Bacteria; phylum Bacteroidota; class Bacteroidia; order Bacteroidales; family Paludibacteraceae; genus UBA1181. Next base: position 14,159 of record CACXCA010000047.1, on the reverse strand, counting down.
GACAAAGCCTACAGATAAAATATTGCTCTGTAAAATTGACAATGGGGTGGTTGCTTTTGACCTTATCGCTTCTACTGGTACTCAATCATTAATGTTACTCTATTTTTGGTTGAAGAAAATGGGGGCTGCCTCCTTTGTATTTATTGATGAGTTTGACGCATTCTATCATTTCAAATTGGCGTTTGAAGTATGCAAACAATTATTCAACCTGCCATGCCAAGTGTTTACGTCTTCTCACAACACCTATTTGATGACAAATGACTTGTTGCGTCCTGACTGTAACTTCATTCTACAAGACAATAAAATTAAACCTTTGCAGGCATGTACAGACAAAGAATTACGATTTGGACATAATATTGAAAAACTATTCCGTGGAGGTGCATTTGAAATATGATACTACTTATATTTGAGGGAAAGGACGACAAAGTCTATTTTGAGTCCATCAAACGACTCTTTTTCCCAGAGAAAGAAGAAACCTTTGTTTGCACGTACAAGAGTAACATCTACTCGTTGTACAACAAACTGAAAGCACACGATGCTATTAACGGTCAATTAGAGGTTGACACGGTCTCTGTGCTGAAAGAGATACTATTGGAGAAAGGCGATGATACGTTGAAAGAGATCCGAGAAGATGAGGTCTCTGAAATATATCTGTTCTTCGATTATGATTTTCAAGACAACAGATGTCCCATAGAAGAAAACAATAGGAAACTGCAGGAAATGTTAAGTCTTTTCAATGACGAAACAGGCAATGGTAAATTGTATATTAACTACCCAATGGTCGAATCTTTACGTTACACGAAGGAATTGCCTGACAGCGATTATTGGAAATATACAGTGACACTACAAAAATGCAAAGAGACGAAATTCAAACGACAGGTGAGTGATTTCTCGTATTATGGTTCCAACGATTACCTTGTTGTCAACAATGAAAAAACAGTTGATCTACCTAAATTGAATGCTGCCAAAATGAATTGGCTACATCTCGTGGTTATGAATATATCTAAGTCGAACTATATTTGTAATGATAAAAATGAATTGCCAAAAGAAATGATTACGCAACAAAAATTGTTTGATAATCAGCTTTCTAAATATATCATGGAGGATGAATGTAAGGTTTCCATCCTTAATTCATTCCCCATTTTCTTATTCGATTATTTCGGAGAGAAAATAGTATTGGGACTAGTTTCATCAGATTTATAAGCCCGATAAATACACTGCCTCTTCAGTGAATTTCTTATAGCTATGTTCTTTGTGGCATGTTCATATTAGCCAGAAACGGGTACCTCCCCCCATTAAAGCAAATTATTCTCTCCCCAAACTCGAAATAGTTTTTATCGCTTAGTAGAACTTTCTGCCATATAAATAGTATCTTTGCATATAGATGACACTTAATCTCATCATTAATCATCACCCGTATCATGCCCGAAAAACTTCCCATAAAAATACAATCTGGTGAAATCGTTGAGGCCTCCGCCCCCGTCATCATCTCCGCTAGTCGGTCGACGGACGTGCCGGCGTTCTATGCGCAATGGTTCATCAACCGATTGCGGGCGGGTTACTGCGTGTGGTACAATCCGTTCAACCAGAAACCAATGTACATCTCCTTCCAAAACTGTAAGGTGGTGGTCTTCTGGACGAAAAACCCTCGTCCGCTGCTACCATTACTGCATGAACTGGATGAACGGGGCATCCACTACTACTTCCAATTCACCCTCAACGACTACGATCGTGAGGGCTTCGAACCGAATGTGCCTAGCGTGGATCAACGGGTGGAGACCTTCCGCCAACTGTCGGAACAGATCGGTAAGGAACGTGTCATCTGGCGCTTCGACCCGCTTATCGTTACCCCTGAACTATCACCTCGTGACCTGCATGTGAAGGTGTGGAACCTCGGCAACCGACTGAAAGGATTGACCGACAAACTGGTCTTTAGCTACATCGATATACTTGGCTACCGCAAAGTGCAAACCAACCTCGTGAAGGATTCGTCTCACTTCTCGAAAGAGACCATCGAACAGGCTGAGTTCTCACTCTCTCAGATGCATGAGATTGCCGACGGACTTGCTAAATGTCGCAACCGTTGGCACGAAGAGGGCTGGGACCTGCAACTGGCTACTTGTGGCGAGAAAATCGACCTCGATCAATATGGTATCGAACATAACCGCTGTGTCGATGGCGAATTGATGAAACGATTATGGTCCGACGATAAGGAACTGCTCTATTACCTCAGTTACGGCAATTTGCCTGAGCAGGATAGCCTCTTCGGACCCGATTTTAGTCGTCCTGCTTTGTCTCCCGAAAAAATGAAGGATAAGGGTCAACGCCTGGCTTGCGGTTGCATGATGAGCAAGGATATCGGTATGTATAACACTTGCAGCCACTTCTGCATCTATTGCTATGCCAACACATCGAAAGAGGTGGTGGAGAAAAATAGAAAGAGACATAGCGGAGAGTCGGAGAGCATCATAGAATAGTTACCCATAAAAAAGCACCGAAGGATTGCTCCAACGGTGCTATTACCCATAGAAGAGAGAAACCTATTTCTCTTCCGTTATCATAATCTTTTTCACGGAATCACCATACTTCACAGAGTAAACACCACGGTTCAGTTTCACGCGTCCCTGTCGAAGGTTAGGGTTAGTGTAAACCACTCTTCCTAACATGTCATACACCTCGACCTCAGTAGGTTTTATGAATTGAAGAACCAATGCGTTACCCTCCACATAAATGGTGCCATCCGCAGATACTAGATCGACAGATTTCGTCAAAGTCGAATCTTCTGGTTCTTGAACCATTTGTGAGCCATTGAATACACTAATCGGATCATCATAACTGAATGGACAGTTATAATCCGTTCCCTTATGTACCAACAGTTTACCACCATTCGTCTTGAATCCAGGTCGCAGTTGGATGGAATTCTTTGCCACGAGGGACAGTTTGCCACCGTTCACAACCACATCTCCACTTTCGTAGTGGGAAGTCACGCCACTGCCCACGACTATACTATCCGCAAGAATATCCCTGTTATATTTGACGTTTTCATCTTGCATATAATTCATCGAATGCATCACGTATGGTTTGTAATTATGCTTAGAGATGTACACGGTATAAGGGAATGTCACATCCGTAAAGTCGACGGAATCAGCGTTTTCCGCCACAAGAATCTGGTCGCCCGACAAACTGCTCAACACAATCTTACAACCATCGACTCCATTTGTGTTCACCGTGACGGTAGAACCATTTTTGACAATGGAAGGATCGAAACAAGCCGGCGTTTCAGTATAGATCTCCATGCTTGGGTCTCCGAAATAATGATACATATAAATCATTATAGAATCGATTATAGCCGTGTCTCCCAGCATCTCCACCATCTTAAACTTACCCTTCTGCAACACTTCACCCATTTCGTAGCAAGGTTCTCCGTTATCCATTTTCCTTGTATCCAAGAACCACTGAGGATAGTCATATTGCCCGATATTAGCTCTAATGCCAGGATCTGGGTAGATTGTATTAAACATACCGATGTTCAATGCCTCATTCCACAAGAAATGAGCGGTCATCGACGCAGCTACGACACCCACGCTACCTCCGTCTTCCTTCCTCAACATGGATTCTGCGAAACAACAAGGCTCGCCGAATGAACCTGACAAACAGGTCTCACTATACACGACAGGCAGCTTGTTTCCATTCGCCAAACCGGAGACATCAGTGACTGTAAACCCATGCCAGCCATCTGTACCGCCATGTCCGGAATATAGGAGATAAAAACGGCCTTTGTTTATCTCTTCAGACAGCGACGCATTGGTAGCTTGCCATACACTGGGATCCTGGAGATCTTCCGATACCAGATAGCCCTGTTGAAAGCAATAATCCATATATTGCGTAGGAAGAGTTCTGCCATATATATACTCTCGATTTACCGTTTTGCCCCAACCCATCATGTAATTACGGATAAGCTCCGAATTAAGCAGGAAATAGTCATTTTGTATGCCATCACCGTTTTCATCTACCACATCCTCCGGAACCGTATAATGTGTGGATGTGTTGTAAAACGCCTCATCCTCCACAGGATACCTTTCGTAACTGATGATTTTATCAACCACCACACCAGCCTCGTACTCATTCGAGACGGATATTCTTCCATGAATCATGTCAGGACGGAGTATGTGCAGAGGCGAACTCAACGTCGTGTATGGTACATCGGACAAAAAATAGGGGACACCAAAATATTCCTTGGCATGTTCACATGCGTAATGAGCAGCTGGCACATCCTCGTTATCTCCGAAAATCAGCAAATACTTAGGTGCAACCTCATCGTACATCTTTTTTATCTCAGAAAGGACCTCATCACAATCTGTCCACGATGGTTTGGTCAAAACGATGCAATTAAAACCCTGAATCGTTTTCCATCGGATAAGTTTTGCGACAGCCGTGCTGTATTTATCTGTGGTTACAATCAGATAACCATTTGTGCCTCTTGCGTTTGAGCTATCAACCATAGGTGCAGGATGAACCATAGGTAGCCCGTAATCGCTTGGATTACTCACCTGTCCGTTCATGCCCGAATCGCCCACAGAGGCGTTTACGGCCATAGACAAAGAAAGTAACAATAAAAGGACTAATTGTTTCATGATATAATAATGCTATGGTTATTTCTTCAAACTTTGCATCTCTGCCTTCAACGCTTTGTTTTCTTTTTCCAGTTGAATCATATGCAAAGTCAACTCCTCAATCTTCTCTAACAATAGGTTCGTCATCTTAGAGAGGCTGATGCCATCCTTCTCTATCTCCTCAGCTGAAGGAATACCTGGCAAATGCTTGTTCTCATTGACATATGCCTCTACCTCAGACAAGTCCTTCAAATCATAGCCCTCCTCAAAAACATAGTCGGCCACATCATTCATCTTTACGGTGATATCATTGGTCTTAATATCACTCGCATCGATGCTAGCCACCTCGATGTCTCCTTTGCACAAGATTTTGCCCGAAACCTGCATCTGCACATTTTCGTCGACCTCATTGGTCCCTATGCCCACCTTTCCATCGATGAAAAGCGTAGTAGCCTTGATACTTCCCCTTTCGATATTGCTTCTTGGGCCTTGGAACATAATTGTCGGGGTATAATTATCCCCTGACATGATACTTACACCTAATGGAACTTCGTTATTCGGATTTATAAATAGTTCATTATACACCCTAAGAGATCCCCGTACATTTACTATTGAGTCGAAATTCACAGGTCCTCCCATGAAAGAGAACGAAGATGCTTTGAATTTTCCTGCAATGGACTGCATATCTCTTCCGCCGAAATATATGGTTGGAGTCATATCTTCCGCCGAAACCCGCACATGATACGGCGCACCTTTTATAGGGAATATGGTCAACTTATCATGCAGGGAACATTCGCCCATCACGCTTAACGTACTATCAATGCGAACCGAACCGCCTATGAAATTGAAATCATTGGAATGAAAATTCAAAGGCATTAACGTACCATATTTCGATAAAGAGGCTATCGCAGGTATGATAGTTCCATAACTCGTCTCATTACCAGATAGTTGAATGTGTTGTGCCGTGTCAGGTGTGTCACCCGTATAACCCGTATAAACAGAAAGAGATTTATTCACAATCCCTCCATTCTCCATCAATGTGTAACCCTTAATCGTCACGTTCGCATCGAAGATTTTATCCTCGTCAAGATCTTGCGCATGAAGCATAAAGAAACTTGAACATAATAAAATTGTTCCTGAAAATCTTTTAAAATTCATGATTATAATAGTTAAAAAATAAGCAAATATATTAGAGTAATAGATAACGCAAATATATCAATTGTATCCATTCATTCCCAACAATAGGCAAGGAAAATGTTTTATTTCCAAACGTATATTTTATAATACTTGTAGCTACTACAGCTTCTATTGCTATGCTAATACTTCGAAAGAGGTGGTGGAAAAAAATAGAAAGAGACATGGCGTAGAGTCGGAGAGTATTATCAGTTAAGGAAGGGGTGTATGCCGTTTGCTTTGCATAAAAAACTTCCCATTAGTTAAACATAATGGGAAGCTTAAAGTGACCCCGGCGGGATTCTAACCCGCGATCTTCAGAACCGGAATCTGACATTCTATACAACTGAACTACGGAGCCTTTTTGGTTGTGCAAAGATAATGAAAAAAAACTGGGTAATGAAGAAGTATTCTTTTTATTTGTAGCATCTTTTTCTTCTTTTCTTACGTCAATCATTGGGTGATAGAATTGCCTATGACGAGAAATCTGTCCCAGCCCTTCAGGCTGGTGGGGGACTGATTCATCTCCCATACCCAAGGCGTTGCCATTGGGCTATATCTGTTGCAGCCTTTCAGACTGTGGAAATCTCTGCTAATGGTGTTGCCATTGAGTTATATCTTTTACAGTCTTTTAAAGTGGGTTGCGTTGGTAAATGGGACTTTCCGTGGTGTTTGCTCTTCGAGCCTGAAAGGCTCATACAAATATAGCCTATGGCACCGCCATAGGTCATTGCGTATCACCAAGATTATTCACGAGTCTGAAAGGCTCATACAGATATTGTTTTGTGAATTTTTAATTTATTTTTGTAATAAATTAAAAATATGATTATTAAAACTAGAGGATGCATTAAAGACCGGCTTCGGGGAAAAAGTGATTGTAATAGTAGGACTACGATGATTCACTCTGTATAAAAAAGATAAATGGAATGGGTTTAAAAAGCATACTAAATTGTATCGTTGAAAAACTGATTCTTCGGAAAGAGGATGATCCAAGAATACAAACAGTTAAGAAAAATAGTTCTAAACGTGGCTTATCCATCGGTAATACTGATCCATATGATGGGAAAACAATGGATGGCGCTGTGGCACATATAAATGGCAAGTGGAAGGATAAATATGCAGGTATCCTCAATAAAAAAGGTGTCAAACATTTGTTTCTTAATACGGCATGGGGATGGACCTGTGACAATTATGACTTCCTCCCTCTGCTTAACACCTTGGAGAGCTTCTTTTTATTAGACGGACGAGATATTTCAATAAAACAAGTAGAATCGTTGAAATGTCTTCGGACTTTAGAGTTAACCGTTCTACATTGTGATGAAATTGATTTCTCCGTATTTAAATGCCTGGAAACCTTGAGTTGTTATGCAGATAAGCCTATTCCGTCTGTTTCTCAATGTACTAGTTTGAAGGATTTGAGCCTGTCTGAGTTTCGTATGGGAGATAATCATCAGATTTCCCAATTGCACAACTTAGAGAATTTGTATATTAGTGGTTATTCCAATCTTACTAACCTGGAATTTTTACGTAGTTTGCCGAAATTGAGGAAATTGTCTATTTATGATAATAGGCATATAACTGATTTTAGTCCAATATCATCCCTAAAACACTTGAATTGGATAGATTTGAGAGGATTGAAAAATTTACATTCGATTGATTTTTTGGAAAATTTGATGGAACTAAATGTGTTGTTATTAGAATGTGGTACAATAGAATCTATACATCCTATAAGTAATCATCAAGAACTTAAAGCTATATCGATAGCGGGTTCGAAATTTTCCATCAAGGATGGCGATTTGTCTCCAATAGAAACATTGAATAATTTATCAATGTTGTTTATTAGGAACAAAAGAACACATAATGCTCGTGTTAATAATTTATGGAATTGGAACAATTATGGGAAAACACGCCATGATTGGATAAAACACTAATTATGCATTATAATCCATTCTTTTGAATATGATGACGATTCAATTTTTTATTTTGTATAAATGTAAACCATGTAGGGTGTGCGACCTCTTAATCTTCTTTACCCATTCCGACTTTGATTCCTACTATTTTCGCATTCGAATTGATTATGCTTTCGAATATGAAGGGAGATAGTTCGGCGGCTCTGTCGCCTTGATATTTCTCAGGATTATTGATCGCTTCTATTATGCTGTTGAATGCGTATGGCTTATCTTTTAGCTTAGCATCATTTAAACTTCTAATCATCTCACTAAAGTCGTAGTCATCTTCTGTGCTTACTTCAATTTTCCTATCAAAATTCAGAGCTTTTCTGGATGCATAGAATACGATGTTGGGATATTGCTCCACAACAAATCCTACATAAAAAGATTTGAAAACTCCGTAAGTTTCAGTTGTTAGGTCTTGAAAGAATTCATTAGTTGCAAATTTGACGTTCCCATATATATCGATTAATTCGGAAATGGAACTTCCGACTCCGCAGCCTTCTTTGGTTTTGAAATCAGAGGAGAATGTGTAAATCTCCAGAGTTGCTTTCTTGTCATAAAAACTTAAATTCTCTCCACCTTCGCTTGAGATGTATATATTGGTATGTGAAATCATTTTGTTTATGACGGCACATTTCTCGGCATAACTAATTGTGTCCATATATTCGTAAAACAGATTGGGTAGAGTATCGGAGTTGTTTGTCTTAACAGGAAACTTGATAAATACGAGTGAAGGGTCTCCTTCTTTGTCAAATATATAGGTGCCACTATAGTTCCACCATTCTTGAAGACATATCGTAGAGTCATAAACGCATTTCCCTTTTAATTTGTCGTATGAACGGATGACATTGGCCCATATTTTCCCAGGTTGAAAGAATCCAACATGATCATTACCAATGATATACTTCTGAGATGGATTGTTCATAAGCCATTCTTCAACATCTTTAGTGCAACCGGAAGAGGGTAGAAGTTCCATGACTTTTTGTATGAACTCAGGATCGTAGTCGTTTCTTGATGGCATAGTGTTATCATCTGCAAATGGAAGGCCATTCTCTTTCGACTCTTCAAAAATAGCAAGAGAATCACTGCCTATCGGTATGGAATCTATGATGTTCTCTGATTGTGCTTTTTCAGACTGTATTCTGTCATTGCCTTTTCCTTGACAAGACAAGACGATAGAAGCCAAGAATATAATGTAGATAAATCTTCTCATTTGATTCCCTTTTTTGTAGAATGACTATGATATGCTGAAAATTAAATAGGAGGGGAAAATCCACCTCCTATTTAACTAATTATAAATTGCTATACTCTTTCGAATAACGAATCATTTGTTCGACAAAACTTTCTGTATAATCTACCTTTATATCGATAATCTCCCCTTTGTCATTGGTGACAGGACGGTAAACAGGATTGACGAATCCTTTATATGGAGCTAATTGTAATGCCTCGTAACGGGATTTTATCTCCTTGTGTAATTCAACATCCACTTTCACACCATATTGCTCTACCAACTGCTTGGCTCCATTATAGTCTCCTTCTGATTTTACTCTCTGGATTTCTGCTAATAACTGTCCAATAAGCTCTCTCATCTTCTCATAATCATTGATGACGACAAATGTCTTTCCGTCTCTTTTCTTCAATTCAACCACTTGCTGGTCTTTACCTTTCTCATAAACCCATCGTGCAATCAACTGACGATTACGCATGTGAGACTCTTCGATGTTGTTGCCAATCTCGATTCGAGTGAGCTGTGTCATCAATCCATTCATCATATACTTATAATACTCTGCCTTGTATGCATCCATATTAGGTAATAATCCTAGTTCTACCATCTTAGGATCTGCTGCATAATACAAGCCGAACAAATCTGCTCGCGCCTCCTCGATGGTTGCTCCGTAAACCTTCAAGGTGTCTTGACTAACGCCAGGTAACATCTGTCCGGATCCGTGTCCTAAACATTCATGCAAGTCGGTGTGTAGATTGTCTGATTGGAAACCATACTTTTCAATTAAATCAATTTCAGTCTGACTCCATACGAACTCTTCGTTAAATCCGTTTCCAATACTTGCTTTATCGTATGCTTCTGTGATGTTTTCCAATGTCACTGATTTGGAACCATGCATTTGACGAATCCAGTTAGCATTCGGTAAATTGATTCCGATGGGAGTGGCAGGATGACAATCTCCACCCAAGATGGCTGCATTGATGACTTTTGCACTGACTCCCTTGCATTCTGGTTTCTTGAATCGAGGGCCAATTGGAGAATGATCCTCAAACCATTGCGCATTTGCACAGATCTTTTCCGTTCTTTTGGTAGCTTCAATGTTCTTAAAGTTGACTACAGATTCCCAACTTGCTTTAATTCCTAATGGATCACCGTATGTCTCTATAAATCCATTCACAAAATCAATGCGAGAGTCAGTGTCCTGAACCCATAGGATGCTGTATTCATCAAATGTTAGTAGGTCTCCTGTTGTGTAGTAGTCAATCAAAGAATGAATCACACTCTTTTGCTTGTCGTTCTCTGCCACCTCGGCAGCCTTTTCCAACCAACCGACAATTTTTTCAATCGGTTTGGAATACATGCCATCCACTTTCCATACCTTCTCAACTAGTTTGCCATTCTCTTTGACCAGTTTGCTGTTCAACCCATACGAGATTGGCATTGTATCGTTAGGGTCTCTCATGGCATTGTAGAAAGCATCGACCTCTTTCTCCGTTACACCTTCATAATAGTTGTTGGCAGATGTTGCTATGACATCCACGCCTTCAGCTTGATTCACACGCTTCGCATATAGATTTTTGTCGAAAATGACTGGACATATAGCGCTTAGTAACTTCTTTACATCACCATCGTATTCCTCCAATGGTAAAACCTTTGCTGGGAGTGTCTGAACGACCATCTCGAAATAGGCTCTTGAAAATCCAGGCTCGAATTTATCTGTGGCATAGTGATGATGAATACCGTTGGAAAACCATACACGCTTTAAATAGGTGATGATGCCTTCGAAATCTTTGTTCTGACGGTCTCCTGAATAGTTGAGGAATAGAGCTTCCAACGTTTTTCGAATGGTCAGATTGTATTTGTTGTTCTGATCATACAAAATATCTCTTCCTTCAATAGCGGCTTGTGATAAATAATAGATTAGTTTTTTTTGTTGTAAGCTTAAACTTTCAAAATCGGGAACTTGATAACGAAGAACTTCTACGTCTGCGAATCGATCCACATGATAATTGAACGATTGCTCACATTCCTGTTTCTCACTTCCTGTTCCACAGGATGTCATTAATATTGTAGCCATGGCTAATATGTTTATTTTATTATGCATAATTATTATTGTTTTATATTATCGATTCCTAGCATCTATGTTTTCTGTAAAATACCAATCACCTTTTTTCAATTTAAAAGCATCGTAGGTGAAATCAGGACCATAATAGGAACGTATTCCTGTATATATCGGTTCAATAGGTGATAGGTGGTCGAATATGATCAGTCCTTCATGAGGGTTGTAATCTAATGTCACTTTCCCTTTAGAGTTGTATTCCATCACAATTCTATGACATGCTTTTTTACCAGTTTCTTTAAAAACCATCTTACCCATTGCCTGTAATTGTCCATTCTTGGAAAATTGAAGTGGCTCGATGACTTTGAAGTCGGTTGCTGCATTTAGTCCCGACCAACCTAATGCTATATAATAGGTCTCACGTTTCTTTTTTACTTTTAGTATCTTGTAATAGAGAGCACCATACCAATGTTTGGCATCGATTTTCTTGTCTTCTGGAGGTAACTGAGGCATCGAGGGGATGATCAATGGGGTGGTGGTGATTTTCCCTTTAGAATTATATTGAATAAACCCACCATATTGAAAGGTCTTGTCTTCTAAAGGAAATGACCAAGTGTATATCTTGACAAGATGATCATCAGAATATATTTTTCCTAAATAAGGTAAAGAATCAAATGAATGATTAAAAGAGGTAGGATCTTGCAATAATGAATCAATACGGTTGTTTAGCTTTTTATTGAGCTCTATCTTGATAGAGTCTATCCTACATTCTTTGATGGAATCGAATAACTGACGGATGTCAGAAATCGAATCTCCCTTTATGATAAAGAATGGAACAAATAGCCAAGCAATTACGATTAAGATATGTTTCATTGATATTATATGTTTTTAGTATTATCGAAGGACTGCCTTTCAAACTCTTGCCATAGTACGTCGTCTTTTGGAACTGGAGCTATGACTTCAATTTCCTGTTTGGAAACAGGATGTGTGAATTTTATCATGCGAGCATGTAAACTAATACCTCCGTCTTTGTTTGAACGAGCGAAACCATATTTTAAGTCACCCTTGATTGGACATCCGATATGTGCTAGCTGTGATCTTATCTGATGATGTCGTCCTGTCATTAAATCAATCTCAAGTAAATAGTAGTTGTCTGTTTTACCGATGACCTTATAGCTGAGATTGGATTTTTTTGAGTTGGGAACTCTTTCATCATATACGAATGTCTTGTTTAGCTTTTCGTTTCTTACAAGATAATTTGTGAGAAAATCTTCTTCTTTTGGAGGACAGTTTTTGACAATCGCCCAATATTTTTTACTTAAATTGTGGACTCTGAACATCTCATTCAGACGACTTAAAGCTTTTGACGTTTTAGCAAATACAACAAGTCCACTCACGGGTCTGTCTAATCTGTGCACCACTCCGATAAATACATTGCCGGGTTTGTTGTATTTCTCCTTTATGTAATCTTGAACAATCTCGGATAAAGGTTTGTCGCCTGTTTTATCACCCTGAACAATCTCGGAACATGTCTTGTTCACAATGATGATATGATTATCTTCGTATAGTACTTCCACAATTTGTTTCGATTAATTTGTACGTTAATTTCTTTGTCTTACTGCTTCATATATCATTATGCCGGCTGCTACCGATACGTTAAGAGAAGATATCTTCCCGTTGATTGGAATCTGAACCATATCGTCGCATAGTCGCAAGACTTCAGGAGATACACCTTTATCTTCTGCTCCCATTACAATGGCTACTGGGTCGTGAAGGTTTGCTTGCGTGTAGTTGAGATTCCCTTTCTCTGTCGCTGCAACAATTCGTATGCCACATTTCTTCATGAATTTTAATGCTGATACCAAACTGCTTTCTTTACATACAGGGAGCGTGTGCAGTGCTCCTGCTGATGTTTTTATCGCATCTGCATTGACGGATGCTCCCCCCTTCATTGGGATGACGATACTATCCACTCCAGCACATTCACAGGTCCTTGCTATCGCACCAAAATTACGAACATCAGTTACACCGTCTAGTACAACAAAGAAAGGCGATTTTCCCTCTTCATATAAAGAAGGAATTAAGTCAGCTACCAACTGATAGGTGGTTTGACTAATAAATGCGATGGCGCCTTGGTGATTTTTTCTTGTGTATTTATTTAATCTCTCACCTGGTACCCGTTGTATTTGTACGTGTGGAGTGTTCTTTAGCGCAGAAAATAACTCTTTTGCCAATTCACTTTGTAAATCATTTTTTAATATGATTTTATCAATTTGCTTTTCTGACTTGATGGCTTCGATGATGGCTCGAATACCAAATATCATTTCATTTTCTTTCATATCTTATTTTCTTCGTTATTCTTTTTCATTTATTGCTAATAAACCCTCAGGCAACTCCATCTGAATGGTTTTGTCATCATCGTTTATCTCTCTTATGTAGCTGTCACATGCAGGGATGATGAATTCCTCACCTTTGCCATTCTCGATCAAGAATAGAATGTTCTCTGTCTCATCATCAATGTCTGTAATTTCACCTAAGAGTTGTTGATCGGTGTCATATACTTTATATCCGATGTAATAAGTAGCACCCTCAATTTCTTCCCCTCCGATATGTTCAGGGAGAAATTTCTTCTCAATATACAATGGAGACTTCACTAAAATTTTTGCATCAGCCTCATTGTCGATTCCTTCAAATTTAACAAGTGCTACCTCATCATTTTTGAATCGATAATTCTCAATGAAGAAGGGTACGAGTATTCCGTCTATTTCACATATAAAATAGGGGAGTTCTATCTCATCAAATATCTCGGATGTAAAGGAAAATGCAAGTTCTCCTTGTAAACCGTGAACTTTTTGTATCTTTCCAATTTGTAGCACACTGTCTTTTGCTATCATACTCTTTACAGATTTTTATATATGCAAAGATATATTTTTTGCTTCTTATATCATATTATTTTTAGATAGAAGTCACTTCTCCTTTAGGATTTCTCTAAATGTATGTTAATTTATTACAAGGAAATAGATGCAGACGAATGATAATCGAAATCTATGATGGATAAAAAATCAATATGTGAGGCATTAGATAAGATATAAATTCCATAAATTTCAGGGGGCATCCGACGGAGGGGATGTTCTCTG
>CACXCA010000046.1 GCA_902766045.1 uncultured Bacteroidales bacterium | reverse complement strand
GGGTAGTTACCAGAGTGGCCAAATGGGGCAGACTGTAAATCTGCTGGCTCTTGCCTTCGGTGGTTCGAATCCATCACTACCCACTTATATGCGGAAGTAGCTCAGTTGGTAGAGCATCAGCCTTCCAAGCTGAGGGTCGCGGGTTCGAACCCCGTTTTCCGCTCTGAATTGCCTATGTAGCTCAGCGGTAGAGCACTTCCTTGGTAAGGAAGAGGTCACGGGTTCAAGTCCCGTCATCGGCTCATCTTTAGACTTGTGTGAATTGAAAAAATATTAATTATTTAAAATATTAGAGATTATGGCAAAAGAACAATTCGACCGTTCCAAACCGCACGTAAATATCGGTACTATTGGTCACGTAGACCACGGTAAAACTACTTTGACAGCTGCTATCACAACAGTATTAGCAAAGAAGGGTCTTTCAGAGCAAAAATCATTTGATCAGATTGATAACGCTCCAGAAGAGAAAGAGCGTGGTATCACAATCAATACTTCTCACGTAGAGTATCAGACTGCAAATCGTCACTATGCACACGTTGACTGTCCAGGTCACGCCGACTATGTAAAGAACATGGTAACTGGTGCTGCTCAGATGGATGGTGCAATCATCGTAGTTGCTGCAACTGATGGACCAATGCCTCAAACTCGTGAGCACATTCTTTTGGCTCGTCAGGTAAACGTACCACGTTTGGTTGTATTCATGAACAAATGTGATATGGTTGATGATCCTGAGATGTTGGATTTGGTTGAAATGGAAATGCGCGAATTGTTAGGTTTCTATGAATTTGACGCTGATAACACTCCATTCATCCGTGGATCTGCTCTTGGTGCATTGAACGGTGAACCTCAATGGGAAGAGAAAATCATGGAATTGATGGATGCTGTTGATACTTGGATCGAGCTTCCTAAGCGTGATATTGATAAACCATTCTTGATGCCAGTTGAGGACGTATTCTCAATCACAGGTCGTGGTACAGTTGCTACTGGTCGTATTGAAACTGGTATCATCAAGGTAGGTGACGAAGTTGAAATCATCGGTTTGGGTGCAGAGAAGATGAAATCTACTGT
This sequence comes from uncultured Bacteroidales bacterium, assembly GCA_902766045.1. GTDB lineage: Bacteria > Bacteroidota > Bacteroidia > Bacteroidales > Paludibacteraceae > UBA1181. The sequence goes on along the minus strand of CACXCA010000046.1, from coordinate 21,724 downwards.
AACTGGTGTTGAGATGTTCCGTAAATTGTTGGATCAAGGAGAAGCTGGTGATAACGTAGGTTTGTTGCTTCGTGGTATCGACAAAGATCAAATCAAACGTGGTATGGTTCTTTGTAAGCCAGGTGAAGTTACTCCTCACACTGAGTTCAAGGCTTCTGTTTATATCTTGAAGAAAGAAGAAGGTGGACGTCACACTCCATTCCACAACCACTATCGTCCCCAATTCTACATCCGTACTTTGGATGTAACTGGTGAAATTACTTTGCCAGAAGGAACTGAAATGGTTATGCCAGGTGATAACTTGGAAATTCAAGTAAAATTGATTTATCCAGTTGCATGTAACGAAGGTCTTCGTTTTGCAATCCGTGAGGGTGGTAGAACAGTAGGATCAGGACAAATCACTAAGATTATCGACTAATCTTCATATTATGATTCCCTGTTAATCAGGGAATCTTTTACGGGAGTAGCTCAGTTGGTAGAGCACTGGTCTCCAAAACCAGGTGTCGGGAGTTCGAGCCTCTCCTTCCGTGCAAATATTTACAATCATGAGTATAGTAAATTATATAAAAGAATCATACAACGAGCTTGTAAACGAAGTAACTTGGCCGTCAAAGAAAGAACTAGCTAATAGTGCAATTGTTGTTCTTGTAGCTTCCCTTCTAATTGCATTGGTTGTTTTTGCGATGGATAAGGTTATTCAGACCATTATGCAGGCAATTTACGGTATGTTGTACTAAAAGAAAGGGAAAGCATGGCAGAGACTAATAAAAAATGGTATGTTTTACGTGCCATTAGTGGAAAAGAGGACAAGGTACGTGAGTATATTGAGAATGCTATAAATACAACGGATCTTGGACAGAATGTTTCTCAAGTGTTAATTCCAACTGAGAGAGTTTATCAAGTTAGTAAATCAGGTAAAAAGATTTCTAAGGAAAGATCTTACCTCCCTGGATATGTATTAGTAGAGGCAAATTTGGTGGGCGAAGTTCAACATCGCTTGTCAGAGATGCCTAATGTCATTGGATTCTTGGGCGATGGTTCAAAGAAGTCAAATGATCCTGTACCTTTACGTCAAAGTGAAGTTGCACGTATTCTAGGAAAGGTAGATGAGTTGCAGGATTCTGATGAAGAATCAGCAATTTCATTTATAATTGGTGAATCTGTCAAAGTTACTTTTGGTCCTTTCAGTGGTTTCAGAGGAATTGTTGAGGAGGTAAACAAAGATCGTAAAAAGCTAAAGGTAAAGGTAAAGATATTTGGTCGGGAGACACCTTTAGAGTTAGGTTTTTTGCAAGTTGAAAAAGAATAATCATCGAGATTATTTTTTTGTATTATAATTAAATTTTAATAACAAACAAAATGGCTAAAGAAGTTGCTGGATTTATCAAATTACAGATAAAGGGAGGCGCTGCAAATCCATCACCTCCAGTAGGACCTGCATTGGGTTCTAAGGGTATCAACATCATGGATTTTTGTAAGCAGTTCAATGCCAGAACCCAGGATAAGGCTGGTAAGGTATTGCCAGTGGTTATCACTTATTATGCTGATAAGTCTTTTGATTTTGTGGTTAAGACTCCTCCTGTAGCTGTTCAATTGCTTGAAGTTACAAAGCAAAAGAGTGGATCTGCGGAGCCTAATCGTAAAAAAGTCGCTGAGATTACTTGGGACCAAGTAAAGGCAATTGCTACTGATAAGATGCAAGATTTGAATTGCTTTACAGTAGAGTCTGCAATGACAATGGTTGCTGGTACAGCGAGAAGTATGGGTATCACAGTAAAAGGAGAATTTCCTGGTAAAAATTAATTAAAACTTCAATTGAAATGGGTAAACTTACAAAAAATCAAAAGTTAGCTTTAGAGAAGATTGAAGCAGGAAAATCTTACTCTTTAAAAGAAGCTTCAGCTTTGGTTAAGGAATTGACTACAACAAAGTTTGACGCTTCTGTTGATATAGATGTTCGTTTGGGGGTTGATCCTCGTAAGGCAAACCAAATGGTTCGTGGCGTTGTTTCTTTGCCTAATGGTACAGGAAAGACGGTTCGCGTTTTGGCTTTGTGTACACCAGACGCTGAAGCTGATGCAAAGGCAGCTGGTGCTGACTATGTTGGTCTTGACGAGTACATCGAAAAGATCAAAGGTGGTTGGACAGACGTGGATGTAATCATTACAATGCCTTCTATCATGGGTAAAATTGGTGCTCTTGGTCGTGTGTTGGGTCCTCGTGGTTTGATGCCAAATCCAAAGAGTGGTACAGTTACCAATGAAGTAGGTAAGGCTGTTCGTGAAGTAAAACAGGGTAAAATTGATTTCAAGGTAGATAAGTTCGGTATCGTTCATACATCAGTTGGAAAGGTCTCTTTCTCTGCTGATGCAATTTTTGAAAATGCAAGAACATTTATTGACACTTTGATTAAGTTAAAACCTACTTCTTCTAAGGGTGAGTATGTGAAGAGCATATATCTTTCCAGTACTATGAGTCCGGGTATTAAAATTGACCCTAAATTAGTTGATTAATTTAATATTTAGAGAAACATGAAAAAGGAAGATAAAAGTGCTATTATAGATCAGGTACTTGCTAGCTTGAATGATTACAATCATTTCTATGTCGCTGATGCTTCTGGTTTGACAGCTGGAATGACTAGCGATATCAGACGTGCTTGCTTTAATAAAGACATTAAGTTGGTAGTCGTTAAGAATACTTTGTTGAAAAAAGCTTTGGAAAAGAAAGAAGGTGATTTTTCAGCATTATACAGTGCTCTTGAGGGTCCAACCGCTCTAATGTTGTCTAATACAGGAAACGCTCCTGCTAAACTTATCAAAGAGTTCAGTAAGGGAAATAAGTTGGGCAAACCAACATTGAAGGCAGCTTATGTTGAGGAAGGTTTCTATATCGGAGCTGATCAACTTGATACATTGGCTGCAATCAAGAGCAAGAACGAACTTATCGGAGATATCATTACTTTGTTACAATCTCCTTTAAGAAATATTATTTCTGGTCTTCAAGCTAGAGAAGAGGAATCTTCAAACAAAGAATAATTAAAAGATTATAAACATTAAAGCATTAAATAAAATGGCAGATATTAAAGCTATTGCAGAAGAATTGGTAAATTTAACTGTTAAAGAAGTTAATGACCTTGCAGATTATTTGAAATCCGAGTATGGTATTGAACCAGCAGCTGTGGCTGTAGCTGTTGCTGCAGGTCCTGCCGCTGCCGCTGAAGAAGAAAAGACATCTTTTGATGTTGTTTTGAAATCAGCTGGTGCTGCAAAACTTGCTATCGTTAAATTAGTAAAAGAATTGACTGGTCTTGGCTTGAAAGAGGCTAAAGATATGGTTGATGGAGCTCCTAGTACAATTAAAGAAGGTCTTGCTAAAGCTGATGCTGAGGCTCTTAAGAAATCACTTGAGGATGCTGGAGCTGAAGTTGAACTTAAATAGTACTGTACAGTTCTGATTATTTCAGAAACTTTGGTTTAGAACCTATGTATAGGTTCTAAACCTTTTTGTGTCTGTTATCTTTTTTAAGTTCTTAATAATTTCTTAGATAAATGTCTTCTAATAACAAAAATCAAAGAGTAAGCTTTGCAACGGTCAAGAATCAGATGGGTTATCCAGATTTTCTTGATGTGCAATTAAAATCTTTTAGAGATTTTTTTCAACTCGATACGCCACCAGAGCAACGTAAGAATGATGGCATGTTTAAAGTGTTTGCTGAAAATTTCCCAATAGCAGATACTCGTAATAATTTCGTTCTTGAATTCTTAGATTATTATATTGATCCTTCCAAATATACTATCGACGAGTGTATTGAAAGAGGTTTAACATATAGTGTTCCTCTGAAGGCAAAGTTAAAATTATATTGTACTGATCCTGACCATGAGGATTTTGAGACAATTATCCAAGATGTCTATTTGGGTACAATCCCTTATATGACAGACAAAGGAACTTTTGTTATTAATGGTGCTGAGCGTGTTGTCGTTTCTCAATTGCATAGATCTCCTGGTGTATTCTTCGGACAGAGTATGCATGCAAACGGTACTAAATTGTACTCCGCTCGTATCATCCCATTCAAAGGTTCTTGGATTGAGTTTGCTACTGACATCAGTAATGTCATGTATGCTTATATCGATCGTAAAAAGAAACTTCCGGTAACTACCTTGCTGCGTGCTATCGGTTTTGAAAGCGATAAAGATATTCTTGAAATTTTCGGCTTGTCTGAGGAAATCAAAGTGACAAAGGCTGGCTTGAAAAAAGTAGAAGGTCGTAAATTGGCTGCTCGTGTTCTGAAAACATGGGTAGAAGATTTTGTAGATGAAGATACAGGTGAAGTTGTTTCTATCGAAAGAACTGAGGTTATTATTGACCGTGAAACAGTTTTGGATAAAGACAACATTCAAGAAATTTTGGATTCTGGTGTACAGACCATTCTTCTTCATAAAGAGGATGCGAACCTTTCTGATTATAGTATCATCTATAATACTTTGCAGAAAGATCCAACAAACTCTGAAAAGGAGGCTGTATATTATATATATCGTCAAATGCGTAGCGCTGAACCTGCAGATGAAAATGCTGCTCGTGAAGTGATTTCTGGTTTGTTCTTCTCAGAAAAACGTTATGACTTAGGTGATGTGGGTCGTTATAGAATTAATAAGAAATTAGGCTTGACGACTGACATCGATGTTCGTGTTTTGACGAAAGAAGATATTATCGAAATTATTAAGTACTTAATTGAGTTGATTAATTCAAAGGCTGATGTTGATGATATCGACCACTTAAGTAATCGTCGTGTTCGTACCGTTGGTGAACAACTTTATAATCAGTTCGGTGTCGGTTTGGTTCGTATGGCTCGTACGATACGTGAACGAATGAATATCCGTGATAATGAAGTGTTCTCTCCTACAGAATTGATTAATGCAAAGACTATCTCTTCTGTTATTAATTCATTCTTCGGAACCAATGCGTTGTCTCAGTTCATGGATCAAACAAATCCATTGGCTGAAATCACTCATAAACGTCGTCTGTCTGCCCTTGGTCCTGGTGGTTTGTCTCGTGAGAGAGCCGGATTTGAGGTGCGTGACGTTCACTATACCCACTACGGTCGTTTGTGTCCAATCGAAACACCAGAAGGACCAAACATCGGTTTGATTTCTTCTTTGTGTGTTTATGCTAAGATCAATGACCTCGGATTTATCGAGACTCCTTATCGTATCGTTAAAGATGGTAAGGTGGATGTTTCAGAAGAGGGTCTTAAGTATATGACAGCTGAGGAAGAGGAAGGTAAGATTATTGCTCAAGGTAATGCTCCATTGGATGAGAATGGTAATTTCTTGGTTGACAAGGTAAAGGCTCGTAAAGAGGCTGACTTCCCTAACGTTGATCCTAAGGAATTGGATTTGATGGATGTGGCTCCTCAGCAGATTGCTTCTATCGCAGCTTCTTTGATTCCGTTCTTGGAGCACGATGATGCAAACCGTGCGTTGATGGGATCTAACATGATGCGCCAGGCAGTTCCATTGTTACGTTGTGAATCACCTATCGTCGGTACTGGTATCGAACGTCAGTTGGTTCGCGATTCTCGTACACAGATCGCTGCAGAAGGTGCAGGTGTAGTTGAATTCGTGGATGCTAGCGTTATCAAGGTAAGATATGATAGAACAGAAGATGAAGAGTTCGTTAGCTTCGATTCTTCTTTGAAAGAATATAATATACCTAAGTTTAGAAAGACAAACCAAAGTACTACAATAGACTTACGTCCAATCGTTGTTGCAGGTCAAAGAGTAGAAAAAGGTGAAATCATGACCGAAGGTTATTCTACTCAAGATGGTGAATTAGCAATTGGTAAGAACTTATTGGTTGCATTCATGCCTTGGAAAGGATATAACTATGAGGATGCTATTGTAATCAATGAGAAGGTATGTAAATATGATATCTTCACATCTGTCCATGTTGATGAATATCAATTGGAAGTTCGTGAGACAAAACGTGGTATGGAAGAGTTAACATCTGATATACCAAATGTCAGCGAAGATGCTACAAGAAACTTGGATGAAAACGGTATAATCCGTGTAGGTGCATTTGTAGAACCAGGTGATATTTTGATCGGTAAGATTACACCTAAGGGTGAGTCTGATCCTTCTCCTGAAGAGAAACTTTTGAGAGCTATCTTCGGAGATAAGGCAGGAGATGTGAAGGATGCATCATTGAAGGCTAATCCTTCTTTAAGAGGTGTCGTTGTTGGAAAGAGATTATTCTCTAAAGCAATGAAGACTCGTAAGTCTCGTTTGTCAGATAAAGCTATTCTTGAAAACTTAGATAAAGAGTTTGAAGAGAAGACAATAGCTTTGAAAGCTATCTTGGTAGAAAAATTACAGGTGCTTACAAATGGTAAGACTTCACAAGGTGTAAAAGATTTCTTAGGTGCTGATGTCATTGCAAAAGGTGTTAAGTTCACTAAGAAGACCTTGGAGGAAATTAACTATATGGAGGTTCAGTTGACTAAATGGACATCTGACGCTCATAAGAATGATATGATCCATGATTTGATTATGAATTATATCAGAAAGTATAAAGAATACGATGCAGAATTGAAGAGAAAGAAGTTTAATATCACAATTGGTGATGAGCTTCCTTCTGGTATTGTGCAATTGGTTAAGGTTTATATAGCTAAGAAGCGTAAGATCCGTGTAGGTGATAAGATGGCAGGTCGTCACGGTAACAAGGGTATTGTATCTCGTATCGTACGTCAAGAAGATATGCCGTTCTTAGCAGACGGAACTCCAGTTGATATTGTATTGAACCCGTTGGGTGTGCCTTCTCGTATGAACTTGGGACAGATATTCGAGACTGTCTTAGGACATGCAGGAATGAAGTTGGGTGTAAAATTTGCTACACCAATCTTTGATGGTGCAACGTTGGATGATTTGAATGAATGGTCAGATAAAGCAGGCCTTCCTCGTTATGGTAAGACTTACTTGTGTGATGGTGGTACAGGAGAGCGTTTTGACCAACCAGCAACAGTCGGAGTAATCTATATGTTGAAGTTGGGTCACATGGTTGATGATAAGATGCATGCTCGTTCTATCGGTCCATACTCATTGATTACACAACAACCATTAGGAGGTAAAGCTCAGTTCGGTGGTCAGCGTTTCGGAGAAATGGAGGTTTGGGCATTGGAAGCATTCGGTGCATCTCATATCCTTCAAGAAATTTTGACTATCAAGTCTGATGATGTTATGGGTCGTGCTCGTGCTTATGAGGCTATAGTGAAAGGCGAACCAATGCCGCCTGCAGGTATCCCTGAATCTTTGAATGTGTTATTACACGAATTGAGAGGTTTAGGCTTAAGTGTTAAACTCGATTAATGTTCATTTTTATTCAGTACAAAAATGGGTTTTAGAAACGATAATAAATTAAAAAATGCTTTCACGAAAATCTCTATAGGGTTGGCATCTCCAGAAGAAATTTTGGAGTTGTCCAGCGGTGAGGTTTTGAAGCCAGAAACCATCAATTATAGAACGTATAAGCCAGAACGTGATGGATTGTTCTGTGAGCGTATTTTCGGTCCAGTAAAGGATTATGAGTGCCATTGTGGTAAATACAAGAGAATTCGTTACAAGAATATCGTTTGTGACCGTTGTGGTGTGGAAGTTACTGAAAAGAAGGTACGTCGTGAGCGTATGGGACATATCCAATTGGTTGTTCCAGTTGCTCATATCTGGTACTTCCGTTCATTGCCAAATAAGATTGGTTATTTGTTAGGTATGCCAACGAAAAAGTTGGATGCTGTTATATATTACGAAAGATACGTGGTTATTCAGCCAGGTATTAAACAACAAGATGGTATCAACGAGCAGGATTTGTTGACAGAAGAGGAGTACTTGGATATCATCGATTCTCTTCCAAAAGAGAATCAATTGTTGGAAGACACAGACCCTAATAAGTTCATCGCAAAGATGGGTGCTGAGGCTGTTTATGATATGCTTCAAAGAATTGATTTGGATGCATTGTCATACGATCTTCGTAACAAGGCAGGACAAGAATCATCTCAGCAACGTAAGACGGAAGCGTTGAAACGTTTGCAAGTAGTAGAAGCGTTCAGAGCTTCTAATGGTCGTAACAAACCAGAGTGGATGATTGTAAAGATTGTTCCTGTTATCCCTCCTGAATTACGTCCGTTGGTTCCATTGGATGGTGGTCGTTTTGCAACATCTGACTTGAATGATTTGTATCGTCGTGTTATCATACGTAATAATCGTTTGAAGAGATTGATCGAGATAAAAGCTCCTGAAGTGATCTTGAGAAATGAAAAACGTATGTTGCAAGAGGCAGTTGACTCATTATTCGACAACTCTCGTAAGTCAAGTGCTGTTAAGACAGATGCTAACCGTCCATTGAAGTCTTTGTCAGACTCCTTGAAAGGTAAGCAAGGACGTTTCCGTCAGAACTTGTTAGGTAAACGTGTTGACTACTCTGCTCGTTCTGTAATCGTCGTTGGTCCTGAATTGAAGATGCATGAGTGCGGTCTTCCAAAGGATATGGCAGCAGAACTTTACAAACCATTTGTCATTCGTAAATTGATTGAACGTGGTATCGTAAAGACAGTGAAGTCTGCAAAGAAAATCGTTGACCGTAAAGATCCTGTTGTTTGGGATATCTTGGAATATGTAATGAAAGGACATCCAGTTCTGTTGAACCGTGCTCCTACATTGCACCGTTTGGGTATTCAAGCATTCCAACCAAAGATGATTGAAGGAAAAGCTATCCAACTTCACCCATTGGCTTGTACAGCGTTCAACGCCGACTTCGATGGTGACCAGATGGCCGTTCACTTGCCTTTGGGTAATGAGGCTGTATTGGAAGCTCAAATCTTAATGTTGGCTTCTCATAACATTCTTAATCCAGCAAATGGTTCTCCTATCACCGTTCCTTCTCAGGATATGGTTCTCGGATTGTATTATATCACAAAACCTCGTAAGGGTGCTTTGGGTGAAGGATTGATATTCTATGGTGTTGAGGAGGCAATTATTGCTTACAATGAAAGAAAAGTGGCTTTGCATGCACCAATTAAGGTGATTGTAAAGGACTTGAATGATAAGGGTGAAATCGTTGATACTATGGTGGAAACAACTGTAGGCCGATTGATATTCAACCAAAATGTTCCACAAGAAGTAGGTTATGTTAATACATTGATTACGAAGAAGTCTCTTCGTGAAATCATCAGTAATGTAATCAAAGTTTGTGGAGTAGCTCGTACGGCTCAATTCTTGGATGACATTAAGAACTTAGGTTATTATATGGCCTTCAAGGGATGCTTGTCATTTAACTTGGATAATGTGATTATTCCAAAGGAGAAAGAGGAGTTGGTACAAAAAGGTTATGAGGAAGTTGAAGAGGTGATGAACAACTATAACATGGGATTCATCACATACAACGAACGTTATAACCAGATTATTGATATTTGGACGCATATCAATGCCGATTTGGCAAATATATTGATGAAGACTATTTCTTCGGACGATCAAGGATTTAATTCAGTATATATGATGTTGGATTCTGGAGCCCGTGGATCTAAAGAGCAGATTCGTCAGTTGTCTGGTATGCGTGGTTTGATGGCAAAACCACAGAAGTCTGGTGCTGAAGGTGGTCAGATCATCGAAAACCCAATTCTTTCAAACTTTAAAGAGGGATTGTCTGTGTTGGAGTACTTTATTTCAACTCACGGTGCTCGTAAAGGTTTGGCTGATACCGCTTTGAAGACTGCCGATGCAGGTTACTTGACTCGTCGTTTGGTTGACGTCTCTCACGATGTAATCATCAACGAGGAAGACTGTGGTACGCTTCGTGGTTTGGTTTGTACAGAGTTGAAAAACAATGAAGAGGTTGTTGCTTCTTTGTACGAGAGAATATTAGGTCGTGTTTCTGTACATGACATTCAACATCCGTTAACAGGAGAAATCATTGTTCGTGCTGGTGAGGAAATTCGTGAGGATGCAGCACAGATTATTCAAGAGTCTCCTATCGAACGAGTTGAAATTCGTTCTGTGTTAACATGTGAATCTAAGAAAGGTGTATGTGCTAAGTGTTACGGACGTAACTTGGCTACGGGTAGATTGGTACAAAAAGGTGAGGCTGTTGGTGTTATCGCTGCACAGTCAATCGGTGAGCCAGGTACTCAGTTGACATTGCGTACGTTCCACGTCGGTGGTGTTGCAGGAAATATTGCTGCTAACTCAGGTATTACATCTAAATATGATGGTCACATTGAAATCGAAGAGTTGCGTACAATCGACACGGTAGATGATGATAATAAACCAGTTCAGGTAGTGGTTGGCCGTTTGGCTGAATTGAAGATTATCGATCCTAATACAAAGATAACGTTGACCAATGCAAACATTCCTTATGGTGCTAAGTTGTATGTGGCAAATGGCTCAGAAGTGAAGAAGGGACAACTTATTTGTGAGTGGGACCCATTCAATGCAGTGATTGTTATCGAGGTCGCAGGTAAGATTAAATTCGAGAATGTTATCGAAAATGTTACCTATAAGACTGAATCTGATGAAACAACAGGTTTGAGAGAGAAGATCATCATTGAGTCTAAGGATAAAACAAAAGTTCCAGAAGCTCATATCGTTGATAAGAAGGGTAATGTTATCAAGACATACAGTTTGCCAGTGGGTGCTCACGTTACAGTTGATGATAACAATGAAGTTCGTCCAGGACAGTTGTTGGTAAAGATTCCTCGTGCTGTCGGTAGTGCGGGTGATATCACTGGAGGTCTTCCTCGTGTAACGGAGTTGTTCGAGGCTCGTAACCCATCTAATCCTGCTGTTGTATCAGAAATCGATGGTGAGATTACTTTCGGAAAAGTTAAACGTGGTAATCGTGAAATCGCAGTTACTTCTAAGACTGGTGATGTGAAGAAATATTTGGTTCCATTGTCAAAACAGATATTGGTACAGGAGAATGATTATGTACGTGCTGGTACTCCATTGTCTGATGGTGCGATCACTCCATCTGATATCTTGGCTATTATGGGTCCTACAGCAGTACAAGAGTACATCGTTAATGAGGTGCAGGATGTATATCGTCTTCAGGGTGTAAAAATCAATGATAAACACTTCGAGGTGATTGTACGTCAGATGATGAGAAAGGTGGAAATTGAGGATGCTGGTGATACTCGTTTCTTGGAGAAAGAGATGGTTGACAAGTTGGAGTTCATGGAAGAGAATGATCGAATCTTCGGTAAGAAGGTTGTTGTTGATGCAGGAGATTCTGAGAATTTGAAACCAGGACAGATTGTTACAGCTCGTAAGTTGAGAGATGAAAATAGTGCATTGAAGCGTAAGGATTTGAAATTGGTAGAGACAAGAGATGCTGTTCCAGCTATTTCTTCTCAGGTACTTCAAGGTATTACGCGTGCTGCATTGCAGACGACTAGCTTCATGTCGGCTGCTTCCTTCCAGGAAACAACTAAGGTGTTGAATGATGCTGCTATTCGTGGTAAAGTTGACATGCTCGAAGGTATGAAGGAAAATGTGATCTGTGGTCATTTGATCCCTGCTGGTACAGGTCAAAGAGAATTTGATCGCTTGATCGTAGGTTCAAAGGATGAGATGGAAGGCATAATCAACGCACGTGGTGGTAATGTCGCTACTGAAGAGTAATAAAAAATGATTGATATTTTGATAAAGGAAATCAGCGGAATGTTGGTTTCCTTTATCGTTTAAATTTTAATACTATGCAAGACAACGAAAATGATAAAATGCCTAAGAACCAGATTAATGTGGAATTAAGCGAAGAGGTCGCTGAAGGCGTATATTCAAATATGGCCATTATTTCTCACTCTTCTTCTGAGTTCGTACTGGATTTCTTAAGAATAATGCCTAATTCGAATAAGGCAAAGGTAAAGTCAAGAATCATTTTGACACCGGAACATGCTAAACGCTTGTTCAAGGCTTTAGAAGATAATTTGCAGAAATTTGAAAATCAGTTCGGTAAGGTTCAACGTACTGAATCTGGTTTCAATCCTCCGTTTCCAATTAATTTGACTGGTTCTGGAGAGGCATAATCGTGTCTGTTTCCTCTTTTGTGTGTGCCGATTTGTGAGATTGTAGAGGAGATAGATGTAGATTTTTTTTAAAAATATTGTTAACAAATAAAAAATAACTATATTTGCATTCTAACACTTTAATTAAAGAATGATAATGAAAAAGATATTGTTAGCTATTTTCTTGGGATCTTTCGTGGCTTCGGCTTTCCCAGCTGAGTATATGAAGGTCTCTCCTGAACGACCAGTATATGAGGGCCAACGTGTATATAAAATCAGACCAGGCTACTCTCGTAAGGATAAGTTTGATTGGGTTAATTTCAGTGGTGAATTCGATAATTTCTATTACGAACAGGGATATGAATATACTATCTATGTTGAAAAATATGACCCCACTGCAGATACTATTCATGTAGTCAAAACTATTGCACGTGATAATAGTGATGCTTATATGAAACAATTGGAACTTAAGAAAAGACGTGAAGAAAGAGCTGCAGCAAAAGCTGCTGCTGGTGGTAAATAATTCTATATGAATCATTTGGTTGCACCTTCTATGTTGTCTGCGGATTTCTCTAATCTGCAGAAAGATATAGAAATGGTTAATAGAAGTGATGCGGATTGGTTCCATCTGGATGTGATGGACGGCGTGTTCGTGCCGAATATCTCTTTTGGCATCCCAGTTGTAGAGGCAATTGCTAAGTATGCAAAGAAACCTCTGGATGTCCATCTGATGATTGTGGAACCTGTTAAGTATGTTGATGCTTTTTACAAAGCAGGTGCTGCAGTGATTAATGTTCATTATGAGGCTTGCTTACATCTACATTCAACTATCCAGAAAATAAAATCCTTGGGCGTTAAGGCTGGTGTGACATTAAACCCTCATACACCCGTTTCTTCTTTGGAAGAGATTGTTGAAGATCTGGATCTCGTTATGTTGATGTCTGTTAATCCAGGTTTCGGTGGACAAAAGTTCATTGAGAATACGATTGATAAAACACGTAGGCTGAAAGAACTTATTTCACGAAAAAATTCTCGCGCATTAATTGAAATTGATGGCGGTGTGAATTTCGAAACAGGGAAAAGACTGCTTGATGCAGGTGCTGATGTTTTGGTTGCTGGCAGTTTTGTCTTTGGCGCAAATGATCCTGTGGATACAATTGCAAAACTGAAAACGTTATAGCAATAAAGATATAGAGAAACAGAGGCCGATTGAAGCCTCTGTTTTTGTTTTATAGGTGGGCTATAAAAAGTTTGTTAACCCAAGATTCTTGTTAATGTTTGTATATACGATGAATTTATAGAATTCATCATTTAATCTTCTGTTTTGATTGATATGATTAGGAAAACGCCTTTTTTTAGACTTGTTTTGTTCTTGTTGTTGGGGATATGTGCAGCTCCTGCACTGCCTGAATGTATGCCTTTCATCCTTGCGGGAATCTCTTTGGCCGGTATTTGTTTTTGCTCATTTTTCAAGAAGTCATTTGGCTATATGATGAGACATGTTCATGGTCTCTTCTTGTGTCTCTTGATTATGTCGGTGGGAATGTATAGAACACAGGCTGAAAGGGTCACCCCTGTGGCTGTAGAGCAGTTCGTGACAGAGAATGTCGTGGCGAAAATAGTGAGTGAACCACTGGAGAAGAACAAGACAATGGCTGTCGATGTGAAATTGATTTCACGAGAACTCCCGACAGAGGTGTGGGTGCAGTTATACATCAAAAAAGATACGCTGAGTCGTGCGTTGCAAAATGGTGATTGGATATCCCTCCAAACAACGGTTTTCTGCTCTCGTCAGAGAATGGACAGAAATGCAAATCAGTACAAAAAGAAGCAACTGTCTGGAAACTATTATGTTTCTTCTCGACAGTGGCATTTCGTGTGTCATACATCAGAGCGAGGACTTCTGTATTATGCTCACATGGTGCAAAAAAGACTGGTGAAAATATTTATGGATATGAATATAAAAGGGGATGAATTGTCTGTCTTGTCAGCCCTTACGATTGGCGATAAATCTATGCTGAGCAAAGATTTGAAGAATGCTTATTCCTCGACAGGGGCCAGTCATATCTTGGCTGTCAGTGGTTTGCATGTAGGAGTCGTCTTTTTTGTTTTTTCTCATTTGCTACGTTTATTGTCTGGATCAAAAAGCACGGGTAGAATCAGAGTTGTTGTCTCCTTGCTTGCTTTGTGGGCCTTTGCCTTTGTGACAGGTCTATCTCCCTCTGTTGTTCGGGCATCGATTATGTTGACGATGGCTTCGCTGACTCTCTTATTGAATCGAAAAAGTCAGATATTCAATACGGTTTTTGCTTCAGCCTTTTTGATGCTGCTGTATTCTCCGGACTATCTTTATGATGTCGGTTTTCAATTGAGTTTTTCGGCCGTCTTGTCAATCTTGTTGTTCCAAAAGCCTATTTATGAATCATTTGTGGTGCGAAATAAACTGTTAGATAAGATTTGGACGATGTCGTCTGTCTCTTTTTCAGCCCAATTAGGTACGTTGCCTCTTTCTTTGTATTATTTTCATCAAGTCAGTAATCTGTTTGGACTCTCTGGCTTGCTGGTGATTCCTTTGTCTGCCATTATTATCTATTTATCAATTGGCGTATGGTGTATGAATGCGGTGCCTTATGTGGGAGAGGGGTTGGCATACGTGTTGCAAAGGGTAACGATGTTGATGAATAGTGCGATACAAGCGATGGGGACGTGGGGGACTGCGGTGCGATCTGACATTCAGTTTGAGTGGTTGGATGTCTTGTCTGTTTATTGCATATTGATTGCCTTGTGGATGTTTGTGCACAAACAATCATTTCGAACACTATTTTCTTTTTTATTTGTTGTATTTCTTTATGCGGGATATCAGACTATAAATAAAATATTTTGTAACTTAGCAACCTAAAAATAGTTGTATATGATTACGAAGATTATAAAAGAAGATTTGATCCAAAAAGCCAAGGAGGAGATAGAATCCGTTAATGATATTGTGATAGTATCTCATGTCTCTCCGGATGGTGATGCCGTGGGGTCTTCTTTGGGTTTTTATAATTTCTTGACTGATATTTTAGATAAGAATGTGACGGTGATTGTGCCTACGGAGGTCCCTGATTATTTCAGATGGATGCCGGGAGCCTCAGACATGCTTGTCTATTCAGATGACAAGGAACTTTGTGATGAAAAGATCAAAAATGCGGAATTGATTTTTGCACTGGATTTTAACAATTTGAAGAGAATAGGGGATATGGCTTTTGTCGTGGCAGACGCACCGGCAAAAAAGATTTTGGTGGACCATCATTTGGATCCAGGGAATTTCGCCAATGTGATAATCTCTTATCCTGATATTTCATCTACGTCGGAAATGATTTTCCGTTTGATTTGCCGTATGGGTTATTTCACAGACATGACGCAAGAGTGTGCGGAATGTATTTATACGGGTATGATGACGGATACAGGCTGTTTCACTTACAATTCCAATCAGACAGAGATCTATTTGATTATCTCTGAGTTGATAAAGAAAGGAATTGATAAAGATGAGATCCACCGAAGAGTATATGATAATTATTCAGAGAACAGATTCCGAATGATGGGATATCTGTTGTCCGAGAAGATGAAGGTTTATCCTGAATATGGTACTGCAATGATGTATCTGACGAAGGAGGAATTGAAACGTTTTGATTATAAGCCAGGGGACATAGAGGGATTCGTTAATATGCCGATGTCGATAAAGGGTGTCGTGTTTTCCGCTTTGTTCAGAGAGGATGAGTCGAAGATAAGGGTCTCATTCCGTTCCCAAGGAGATGTTGCAGTGAATGAATTTGCTGCGGAATATTTTGATGGTGGAGGTCATAAAAATGCAGCGGGTGGACAATTGTTTATTCCGATGGATGAGGCAATTCGTATGTTTGAAGAGAAACTTCCGACATTAGCTGATAGCCTAAAAAAAGAAATAGAAAAACAGAGTAAATACTAATGAATTTTTCGTTTACATATTTTAGCGTTTTTTTGCTTTTGCTGCTTTCATGTTCGTCGCCGGCGCCACAAGTGCCCTACAACAAATTGGAGAAGGACCAGACGAAGGAGACCTTAGTCGAAATGAACAGAGAGTTTTATCTGATTGAAGACAGCTTGATTCAGGTGTATGTGGATTCGTCTAAAATAAACTTCACAACATCTAAGAGCGGAATGCGTTATTATATTGAAGAGAAAGGATTTGGTGATTCTGTGAAGTCAACAGATAATGTTACGTATAGATACACCGTGTCGCAATTGGATGGAGAGGTGTGTGAGCAATTGAAGAATGTTGTGAAGACCTCTAATCTGGAACGAAACGAGATGGGAAGAGGTTTCCGTGAAGCACTTAAGATGCTGAAACCATCAGGAAACGGTGTGTTTATTATGCCTTCTTTCTTGGCGTATGGCGTGGTAGGAGTGCCGAATTGTATTCCTGCGTGGACACCCGTAAGATGTGATATTACGTTAATACAAATAGAAAAATAAAAAGAAATGAGAAATAATTATTCGAAAAGCTTTGTCCTGAAGAATATAATAGTAGTATGTGCGTGTATGTGTATGAGTCTCCTCGTGGGCTGTCGTAAATCCGAAACCTATGCTGATTATTTGGAGGCACAGGAGGAGGCAATAGATGAGTTCGTCTCGAAAAATAATATAAAGGTGGTGGGTACAATGCCAGAAGGAGAGACATCTGAGTGGATGAGTGACGGACAAAAGGTGTTTTATTTATATAATTCGGGAGATGCTGAAGGGTTATATTATCACCAGGTGGAATTAGGCACAGGAGATATGAAACCTCAGAATAATTATACTGCGCTTGTCCGTTATAGAGGATCCAAACTTTCAGGAGAACTGATTTATGCTTGTACAGTGGATGTGAGTCCCGATCCCGTCTCTTTTGTCCTTTTGAGTGATGCTGAAGGAGCTACTTTATCTACAGGATTTCAGCAAGCTGTGAAAAACTTACGAGTGGGCGGACATTGTCAGGTGATTATTCCTTTCTCTATAGGAAATTCTGATTTGGTCACAGTGAAAGGTGGCGTGTTTTCAGACTCTAAAAATCGCGTTCCAATGTTCTATGATATTTGGTTGGTAGGATTAGAGTAAATGGAGGGCATCAGCAAAAATAGAATTAAGCTGGTTCAGTCTCTTTCCAAAAAGAAAGAAAGGGATGAACGTGGATGGTTTGTGGCGGAAGGCCATAAATTGGTGAATGACTTATTGATGGCTTATCCTTGTGTGATGCTGTTTGCTACATCGGATTATCTGAGTAAGTATAGAGGATTAATCAACACAGATCAGGTGTTTGAGGTGGATAAAAAAGAGTTAAACCAGCTCTCTTTGCTCTGTGCTCCACAATCGGTAATCGCTGTGTTTGAGAAGTTGCATCCGGTTATAGATAAGAACGTAATCTCGAAGCAACTTTCTTTGATGTTGGATACTATACAAGATCCGGGAAATCTGGGTACGATTATACGTATAGCAGATTGGTTCGGCATAGAAAATATAATTTGTTCGAAAGATACGGTGGATGTATATAACCCTAAAGTTGTTCAGGCAACGATGGGCGCCATGGCACGTGTGAAAGTACACTATGTGGAATTGGAAGAATTCTTGAGTTCTTTGACGGATAT
Organism: uncultured Bacteroidales bacterium; assembly: GCA_902766045.1. GTDB lineage: Bacteria > Bacteroidota > Bacteroidia > Bacteroidales > Paludibacteraceae > UBA1181. Next base: position 4,036 of record CACXCA010000046.1, on the reverse strand, counting down.
TCCAGTCTATGGCACATTTTTGGAGGGAGATGATATATATGCGTGTGATTTGAATCCTTGTGGTGTAATCGTGATGGGAAATGAAGGAAATGGGATATCTCCATCCATAGAAAAATTTATTAATAAAAAATTGTATATACCTAATTATCCTAAAAGTCGGGAAACAACGGAATCGTTAAATGTGGCCGTGGCAACAGCCATAACGTGTTCGGAGTTTAGACGTAGGATGAAAATGTAAATGATATGGCAAAAAAATCAAACGGTAAATCGTTGTTGCAACGTCTGAGATTTAAATATAAACTGGCTATTTTAAATGAAAATACGTTGGAGGAGGTGTGGAGAATCCGGTTGTCGAAGTTGTCGGTAATAGCTTTGGGATTTTTTGTCGCAGTTGTTTATTTCTTTTTGATTGCTTTCTTGATTATCAAAACTCCGATGAGAGGTTTTTTGCCTGGTTATACGGAGAATCTTAACTTAAAGAACCAGTTGACCTTGAATTCTCTTGTTGTGGATTCCCTTGCCGAAGAGGTTGAGTATCAGACTAAATATGTGATGGCTATGCGTGCTATAATGGCCGGCGAAATTAAAGTCGATTCATTAATGAGCAGTGATTCTGTTAAGGCTGTATCGTTGGATTATTTGCTGGATGCATCGGAAAAAGAACTTGCTTTCCGAGATTCATATGAGGCTGATGAGGCTCTTTCTGCCTCTTTGGGTATGAATGGTTCGAGCGAGGTGAAGAATTATCTGATGCAGTCTCCTGCCAAAGGACGTATGCTTGAAGCCTATAACCCTAGGATGAAACTATATGGAGTTACCCTCTCAGTTGAAAAGAACTCCAGTGTCTCTTCAGTCTTGGATGGTGTTGTGATATCATCAGAATATTCAATGAATAATCTCTATATAATGACGATTCAGCATCCCGATAATATTGTCTCTGTCTATAAGACGAAACAACCGTTTATGAAACGGTTAGGGGATAAGGTTCATGCAGGTGAAATCCTATTGACATTCAGAACAGAATCAGATTCATATCTGGAGTTCCAATTGTGGAAGGATGGCGTTCCGATGGACCCACAATCGTTCATTACATTTTAATAGATAGGTATGAAAAAAAAACAGATAGCAATCCTTGGATCTACAGGATCTATTGGAACACAAGCATTAGAGGTCATAGATGAAAATCCTTCATTGTTTGAAGTCTATGCGTTGACCGCTAATAATAATTCAGACTTACTAATCAAACAGGCGCGTAAGTTCCAGCCAGAAATGGTGGTTGTAGCAAACGAAGCAAAGTATCAGACGGTGAAAGATGCATTGGCTGATATGCCTATCAAAGTGTTCGCTGGATCCCAGTCTATCGCAGATGTTGTTGAGTCAGAACCTATTGACATAGTCTTGACCGCTATGGTTGGCTATGCAGGATTATATCCTACTATCAAAGCAATAAAGGCTCATAAGACAATCGCTTTGGCTAATAAGGAGACTTTGGTGGTGGCGGGTGACCTGATTTGTCGTTTGGCAAAAGAAAACAATGTGGCAATTCTGCCGGTGGATTCTGAACATTCCGCTATATTCCAGTGCTTGGCAGGTGAAATATCACCTATAGAAAAAATATTATTGACAGCATCCGGCGGACCATTCCGTGGTAAGGATCGTGCCTTCTTAGAACATGTCACTCCAGCAGATGCATTGAAACATCCGAACTGGTCGATGGGTGCTAAAATCACAATCGATTCAGCTTCTATGATGAATAAGGGGTTTGAGGTGATAGAGGCGAAGTGGTTGTTTAACGTCACCTCTTCACAGATAGAGGCGGTGGTTCACCCTCAGTCTTTGGTTCATTCCATGGTGCAGTTCCAAGATGGATCCGTGAAGGCACAGTTGGGATTGCCTGATATGAAATTACCGATTCAGTATGCATTCGCTTATCCGGTTCGTTTGAAAAATAATTATCCGAGGTTGGACTTCTTCACGAATCAAACACTAACATTTGAAAAGCCAGATCTAAATGTGTTCCGAAACCTGGCATTTGCTTATGCGGCAATGGAGAAAGGCGGTAATATGCCATGTATCTTAAATGCGGCAAACGAGGTGGTGGTATCGAAGTTTTTACATGAGGAAATAGGCTTTTTGCAGATGTCTGATGTGATTGAGGAGACAATGCAGCAGGTTGCTTTCATTCAACAACCAACATACGAGGATTATGTGAAAACAGATGATCTGGCACGTCAAAAAGCAAGTGAAATCTCTTTGAAATATAAATTATAATCAGAAAAATATCTTTATATGCAGATTCTTGTACAACTTCTTCAATTCTTTGCAAGTCTCTCTATTCTTGTTATTGTTCATGAATTTGGACATTTCCTAATGGCTAAGTTGTTTAAAGTTAGGGTGGAGAAGTTTTATCTATTTTTTAATCCATGGCTCACGTTATTTAAGTTCAAGCCTAAGAAAAGCGAAACTGAATATGGAATCGGATGGTTGCCATTGGGTGGTTATGTGAAGCTGGCGGGTATGATTGATGAGTCGTTGGATGAATCTCAGATGAAGAGTGATCCTCAACCATGGGAATTTAGAGTGAAACCAGCTTGGCAGCGACTGTTGATCATGGTGATGGGTGTGGTGTTCAACCTTTTGTTGGCAATGTTTATCTATACCATGCTTGCTTTCCATTATGGTGATAGTTATATACCATTGGCGGAGATGAAGGATGGTATGGAGTTCAGTGAGTATGCACAGAAAGCTGGATTCCGAAATGGAGATATTTTGTTACGCGCGGATTCTACAGAATTGGTTGCATTGGATAATGCGTCTGTACATGCTTTGTTTGATGCGGATCGTGTGTGGGTGCTACGTGATGGCGAGGAGGTGATGATTGATTTGCCCGATGATTTTGCAGAAAATATAGTTTCTGAAAATGTTACTTTCATTGCTTGCCGATACCCATTTGTGGTTGATTCTGTTATGCCTGATTCAAGAGCCGATCGTGCAGGATTGATGGCGGGAGATAGCCTTGTCTCTATCGCTAGTTTACAAAATGATACCTTGGTGGAGGGATATGTATCGTCTGCAAGCTCTTATTTTGCTAAGAATAAGAATATCCCAGTTATGGTGCGTGTTTCTCGAAATGGACAGTTTGAGGATTTGGTGGTGACGCCTAATGAAGATGGTAAGATAGGTGTTTATATGAAGTCTATGTATGCCTACTATCCAGTGGAAGTGGTTCACTATAACTTCTTCGAATCATTTGTGGTGGGTGTTTATAGAGGATTTAGCCAGTTGTTTTTTTATGCAGGAGATATGAAATATGTGTTCACCACATCTGCAGGAAAACAAGTGAGCGGGTTCATGACGATAGGAAGTCTTTTCCCTTCTCCGTTTAATGCTTATTCTTTTTGGCAGATAACAGCGTTCTTGTCGGTTATTCTGGCATTCATGAATATTTTGCCAATTCCTGCATTGGATGGGGGACACGTGTTGTTCTTAATTGTAGAGGTGGTGACTCGTAAGAAGCCAAGTCCTAAGTTCCTGATGAAAGCTCAGATCATTGGTATGGCGATTTTGTTTTCTTTGATGATTTATGCAAATCTGAATGACTTTTTCAAGTTCTTTAGTTGATATAGATAGTTAATCTTTATACATTCTCCTTTGGCGAAATGTTGATTTCACCAAAGGAGTTTTTCTTTATGAGGGTATAAATTATGTCGTCGTGTATAATTTGTGTATATTTATTGGATAATAATGAATAATTATTACCTAATCCGTTTCTGTTTGAAAATAAATACATTTTTATTGGGTGGATGTGAGTGTTTTTTTCTAAATTTGCAATTCAGTTGTGTTGTTTTGAAACATATAAATATTATTAAATAAGACTAGTATTAGTTATGGCTAAAGTTGAAGATTTGGACCAGGTGGTGGTTCGTTTTTCTGGCGATTCCGGAGACGGAATGCAATTGGCTGGAAACATTTTCTCTACGATTTCCGCTACAGTGGGTAATGACATCTGTACTTTCCCTGATTATCCGGCTGATAT
>CACXCA010000045.1 GCA_902766045.1 uncultured Bacteroidales bacterium | reverse complement strand
TGGTACGAAGCCAAAAGATAACGGAGGCTTCACATCAACGATAGCATTGTTGTCAGATACACTTTCAGATGGTAGAGAGATTCGTCTTCCATTGGCAGAGACAACGGTGACAGAAGACCAACGTGGTGTGAAACGTTTAGACCCAACCAGCATGGGTGCAGTTGAAATGGGTTGTGTTTCAAGAGAAACAAGTGTAACAGATACCATTATAGCAGGTGAAACATTCTTGACAAAAGAATATAACAAGGCAGGTATCTATGAAGGTATCGTAGATACAACAGAAGATGCTAACGGTTGTGAACTGATCGTTACTCACAAATTAGTGGTGAAACCAAATCCTTCTGTAAAAGAATACTATGTGAAAGAAAACGGAGAGGGTGATGGTAGTGACTGGGATCATGCAATGGGTGTCAAAACATTCGACTTCATGCTTCAAAATGTTCCTGATGGAACGAATTTCTACATCGCTGAGGGAGAATATCAGCCAGTTTCTGACGGAAATGGAAATGACCCAGACGATGCAACCGAAAAGAAGTTCGGTACGGGTAAATTAGTAAACTTGTATGGCGGATTCCCTCGTACTGCAACAGGTACAGAAAAGAATAGTGATCCCAAAAAATACGTTACATTATTTAGTGGAGACTTAGAGCATGACAATCCGTTAACATATAGTGAGGAGAATCAGTATGCAGATTTCCGCAAGAATGATACTCGCTTCTTGTTGCTTATTTCAACGGGAACTGCAGGAGACATAGAAATAAAAGGTATTACATTCTCTTACACATATCAGCCACCTAAACTAGGATCCGTAATGATTCATATTTTAAATTATGGAGAAGGTGAAGTAAACTGTAAGTTAAGTGAATGTGTAATCAGTCAGGGAAGCTATGGATTGGAAATAGAAAACTGTCAGACTGAAATTTCGGACTGCTATTTCAATGATATTGATGCTTCTGCACTCAATATAGATGGAAAATCTAGTCTTACAATGACTCGTTCGACGTTTGATGATGGCTCTCTAGATACTTGGTGTCCGTTCAATGTTTCCAATTGTACGTTTAAATCATCTACAAGTATAACGTCAGATGAGGATGGACTCTTCGCCAATAATACGATATTGGGTGATGTCCATGTGTCTGGTTCAGATGTTAAGTTTGTCGGAAATATTTTGAATGGAGTTATCAGAAATGATGACAAGTTCACATCTTCGTATAACTTGATCTCGGATGCCAATGAAGGAATTTCAATTGATAAGACGGACGTGAAAGCAGCAGCAGAACTTATTCTCGACGTGTTGGATCAGAAAGGTGAGAATACAAGTGATAACGGAGGCTTCACTCCAACGATAGCATTGTTGTCAGATACGCTTTCAGATGGTAGAAGCATCCGTGTTCCATTGGAAGAGACAACGGTGACGGAAGACCAACGAGGCGTAACCCGTTTGGAACCAACCTGTATGGGTGCTGTTGAAATGGGTTGTGTCTTGAGAGAAAGAAGTATCTCGGATACAATTATAGCAGGTGATTCATTCTTGTCGAAAGTATATAAAAAGGCAGGTGTCTATGAAAACATCATGGATACAATCCAAGATATAAATGGATGCACGATAGTTACGAACTATACGCTTGTTGTAGTACCAAATCCTTCATTGAAGGAGTACTTCGTGAAAGAGAAGGGTGAAGGCGATGGAAGTAACTGGGATGATGCAATGGATGTGGAGACATTCGCATTCGTATTACCAAGAGTATCCGACGGTACGAAGTTCTACATCGCTGAAGGTGAATATCAACCTATATATGATATGGACGGAAAGATCCCTTCAGAAAAAGAAGCACATAGTAAACGTTTCTACACGGAAAAACTTGTAAGTCTATATGGAGGTTTCCCTTCTTCAGCAACGGGAACAGATATGACAAATGATCCTAAGAAATATCGTACGGTGTTTAGTGGTGACTTAGGTCATGATAATCCGTCAGAGTTCAGTGTGGAAAATGATTATGCTGATTTCCGCAAGAATGATGTCAGTCATCTATTGTATCTCTCTCCAATGACCGCAGGTGATATTGAAATAAAAGGTATATCTTTTGAAAATGTATATCAGTCAACAAAAGAAGGTACTCTTATCGTTTCAATTTACAGCAATACAAAGGATGAGGTGAATTGTACAATCAGTGAATGTACGTTCTCACAAGGTAATGCTGCATTGTCAATCATAAATTGTACAGCAGAGGTGAAAGATTGTTATTTCAAGAATAACTATTCACAGGCCCTTACATTGATGAATGATGATAAATCAGACATCATCGTAACACGTTCAACGTTTGAGCAGAGTGGTTCGTCGACGATTTCTGGTTCATTCAATGTAAACAATTGTACGTTCTTGGCTTCTGGATCTATTTGGATTTCTGCAAATTCAAGTGGTATCATGACAAATAATACGATATTGGGTGATGTTAGTATCGCAAGTCCAAAAGTTACTTTTGTAGGTAACATTGTAAGCGGTAAGATGACAGCTATTCCAAATGAAGGAGAGACAATCACTTCTTCATATAACCTTTATTCAGCTATGAATGAAGATTTGACAATCAGCGAAACAGATGTGAAGGCTGATGAGGATCTTATTTTAGGTCTGTTCGCGAAGAAAGGAACAAAGACTAGTGATAATGGAGGTTTCACACCAACGATAGCGTTGAAAGCTGATAGTCTTTCAGATGGAAGAAGCATTCGTCACCCACTTTCAGTAACTAATGTGACGGAAGATCAACGTGGTGTGGCTCGTTTCGAACCAACTTGTATGGGTGCTTATGAATTGGGCTGTGTTTCAAGAGAAACATATAAGACAGACACAATCATCGCAGGTAAGACATTCTTGTCAAATGTCTATAAGAGAGCTGGTGTTTATAAGGATGTTACTGACACAATACAAGATGAGAACGGTTGCGACCAAATTATCAACTATACACTTGTTGTACTTCCAGATCCTTCTGTAAAAGAGTACTACGTGAAGGTTGATGGAACAGGTGCAGGAAACAATTGGAATGAAGCAATCAATGGAGCTGACTTTGCGTTTATCTTGCCATTGGTGCCAAACGGAACGAAGTTCTATATAGCAGAGGGTGAGTATCAACCTATTTATGATGAGTATGGAAAGAATCCTAAGGACTCAACTACTAGACGATTCTACACAGAACAGATCGTAAGTTTGTATGGTGGATTCCCTGCCGATGCGAAAGGAACAGAAAAGAAAAGAGATCCAAAGAATCATCCTACAGTGTTTAGTGGAGACTTGGGTCATGATAATCCGACAACATTCAACATGGATGATATGTATGCTGACTTCCGCAAGAATGATGCTAGCTACTTGTTGAAGATAAATACGGAAAGTGCTGGTGATATAGAAATCAAGGGTATTACATTCTCTCATACGTGTCAGTCAACCAAAGAGGGATCTCTTGCAGTATCTATTTCGAAAGCAGGTAAAGGTAAGGCGAATTGTACGATAAGTGAATGTACAATCACAGCTGTTTCTGATGGTTTGTTCATATCCAATTGCTCTACAGAAATTAAAGACTGCTATTTCTATAATAATTATGATCGTGCAGTTTATGTATTGGCCGATGAAAACAAAACAGACCTTACCGTAACTCGTTCAACATTTGAAAATAATGGAGCTACTTCGTTGATGCTTTCATGTCCATTCAATGTGAACAACTGTACATTCTTATCTTCAGGAACGATTTCCTTCAATTCAGATGCAGACGGTGTTATGGTTAATAACACGATATTGAATGATCTGAGTGTGATGAGTAAGAATGTTAAGTTTGTAGGTAATATTGTAACGGGTGAAATCTTTAAGATTGGTGCAGGTGAAGTTACCTCTTCTTATAACCTTATCTCAACATCAAATGAAGAATTTGAAGGAACCAAAACAGATATAAAGGCTGACGAAGAGACTATTCTCGGTTTGTTAGAGGATAATGGTGATCAATCAAGTGACAATGGAGGATTTACACCAACAATACTTCTTACAAATGATAAATTGCCTGATGGTACAAGTATCCGTTTCCCACTTAGCGATACAATGGTAGCAAAGGATCAACGTGGAATAGAACGTAAGGAGCAGACTTGTATGGGAGCTTGTGAGATCGAATGTGTCTCAGAGACTATCTTGACAGGACGTATCGATACAATAATGTCTGGTTTGACTTATAATAATGTAGTATATCCTACAGCTGGAACCTATGAGTTGGAAGATTCGGTGATGAATCAAGGTGGATGTTACGACTATATTATTTCTAAGTTAGTTGTCATCCCATTTGATATTCCAACGATGTTCACTCCATATAATGCAAACGGCAAGAACGATATCTTTATGCCAGGATATGAGGTGTATATCTATAATGTATATGGTGAGTTGATCACTCACTCATCTAATGGATGGGATGGTAGATATAAGGATGGATTAGTAATGCCAGATACGTACATTTATGTGTTGATTGTTGATGGTGAACAGAAGAAGGGTACCGTAACAGTTGCACAGTAATCCGTAGGCTATAATCAATCTTAAGTATCTCAAAGGATGAATTTGTTATAAAAAGAACAATTATGAATAAAACAATAAGTAGAAAAGCCCTTTTGACTATATCGTTTTTGATGTTTGGTTTTTCGTTGATGGCAATCGATTTTGAAAAACTTAATACGGAATTGGATGATTATTATGTCAAGGTGAATGGAACTGGTGATGGTTCTTCGTGGGATAAAGCAATGGGCAACAAGGAGTTTTCCTATATGTTAGGCCATGCTCGAGAAGGTGCAACATTTCATTTGGCTGCGGGAACGTATGTGCCAGTTCTTAATTCTGCTTATAAAGAGGTAACAGATTCAGATTTGCTTGTGTATCAGATTAAAAAATCTGTGAACATTATTGGAGGATATCCAAAGAATCCAACCGAGAAAGATGTGAGTAATCCGAAGGAAAACATTACTTTGTTTACGTCGGATGTGAATGGGGATAATAAAATAGATGATTTGGAGAATTATAGAGAGGATGATTTGAAGGGATGTTTGGCAATTTCGCAGGTTTCAGGAAGAGTGTATTTATATGGCTTGAAATTTAGTGGTACAGCGACAAAAGGCTACTATGATACAAATGCAATTTGTTCTATTAAATTTTCTGTTGTAGATGTGTATAATTGTGTTTTTGAGGGTTGCCATAATCCAGTTTTGGTAGAAAGAAGTGAGACCAACTTTACCAATTGTATTTTCAGATATAATAACAGATCCTTTTTATGGTCGATTGGTGATATCAATATAACATCCTCTACATTTGAGAATGAGAAAAGCACCTCTCTTTATTCTAATAGCACCTATTTTATGGGTGCAACTGATTTGCAAGATAGAACTATTAATGTTGATAATTGTACATTTAAAAATGTTTCAGATTTGGTAATAGGTAGTAAAACCGATTCTACTCATACTAAATATAATTTTAATAATAACACTGTTCTTATTGATAAGGGTTCTGTAACATTCTGGTGTATGACTAAGTTGACGGGTAATATCATTTCTGCTCCTACGATTAATTTAGAAGGAGAGAGCTATGGGAAGATGGTTCAACCTTCTTATAATGTGTTCTGTACAAATTATATTAGTAATAATTCTATTGTCTCTGATGCGACTAATACTAAGGTAACTTCATGCTCTTCGTTCTTATCTACTGAGCTAAAGGATAATGGAGGTTATACTCCGACGTTGGCTTTGAAAACAGATGTGTTGAGTATGGGAAAAAGTCTTCGTTTCTCGCTTTCTGAGACGACAGTTACGTCCGACCAACGATATATGAAAAGAAGCCAAAAGACATGTGTTGGCGCTTATGAGTTGGATGCAACAGAGACCGTTCCTGTTGACAGACAGGTGCTTCCTGATACAATACTGGCATGTGATGTGTATCCAATCACTGGGAAATCTTATCCTGTCGGTTATAATGTGGTAAGGGAAACGATAAAAAGTGTTCGTGGAAAGGATAGTTTGATCCTTAAGCATCCGATTTATGTGTTGCCAGACCCTGCACAAAAAGTTTATTATGTAAAACAGAATGGTGAAGGCGACAAGTCTGGTAGATCATGGGATAATGCAATGAATGATAGCTCTTTTGCGTATGCTCTTTTGAAGTTGAATAGAGACGATGTAACCTTCCATATTGCAGAGGGAGTGTACAGACCAGTTTATGATACATTGGGTGGATTTTCAGAAGATAGGACGGAACATTCGTTCTATTCAGTACATAATGTCACGTTGATAGGTGGCTATTCGTCTGCATATCCTTCTTTGCCTACTGATCCATCAACATATATTACTACATTTAGTGGCGATTGGTTGAACAATAATACGAGTGATACATGTCCGAATAGATATGATGATGTGATTCGTCTTTTTCTTTTGAGCCCAATGGAAAAGGGTGAGATAAAAATATATGGTATCCATTTCCGTTATTGTTCGGGAGACAAGAGTGGAACACAGTCTTTGTTAAGTCTGTACACAAACTCATTATTGTCGGTTGAAAAATGTTCATTTGATTATGGAGCTGCAGGTATTTACACTACGAATGGTGACCTCTCTATTAAAGATTGCTCATTATATATGGCAAATTCCCAATTTTCAAGTAAAAATATCAAGATAGAAAACTCGACATTTGTCACCCCTTTGATAAGCTTTTATTCCTTACAAGAGAATTTAAATGTAAAAAATAGCACGTTTGTAGTAAATTCCTTTGATATTTTTGCAGGAAATTCGGAGAAAGTTTTTGCTGCTCAGTTTGTTAATAATACCCTTCTGGCGTTGTATAATATCTCATTGGTAAAGGGTGTTTATTCTTTTGTGGGGAATATATTTAAAGGAAATATTAAACTAGCAGAATATTCTAACATTACATCATCCTATAATGCTTATTCTAAAGAGAACGAGCAATATGTCTTTATTTCCAAAAAGGATGTGCTACTTGATGATGATCAGTATAATCTATTATTGGACAATACTGACGGCGAATGGATTTGTAGTAGAAAAAATGGAGGATTCACGCCTACGATTGCACCGTTGACAGACTCTCTTTCGGATGGAACAACAATTCTTTTCCCATTGTCAGAGACATCTGTAGTGACGGATCAACGAGGAGAAAAAAGAAATGAACTTACTTGCATGGGCGCATGTGAGTTGATATCAGAAACCGAAACGGACACTATTATTCCAATCAGTTTAAACGGTGTGCCAACACTTTTCACTCCATACAATCTCAATGGTAAAAATGATATCTTCATGCCAGGATACGAGGTGTATATTTACAATGTGTATGGCGGATTGATCTGTCATTCAACCAATGGTTGGGATGGTAAAAAGAATGATGAATTTCTTCCTGCGGGAACGTATGTATATGTGCTGATGATGGGAGATGAAAAGAAAAAAGGCACCGTTATTCTTTCTAGATAATATTTATTCTATACGGGGAAGATATTATTTGATGCATCCGGGCGTGTAACATTTTATGTATAATTGTTAATGTTGACCTAAAATTGGGTTGCTAGCCTATTTTGATAATATAACATTTACTTATATATTTGCGAATGATTTTTGATTTTATGGTATATGAATAAATGTTATTATAAACTTCCGTTTGATTTTGCTTCTGTTTTAGATGAAAATAGAGGGTATGCGGAGATGTGTACGGAGTTAGAATCCATCGATCAACATATAGAGATGTTGATTGGTACCTATCCGGGAGAACATTGTTATGATAGAAATTATGGAACAGGGATATGGGATATGGATTTTGAAAGAATTGTTTCTTTGGATGCATGGAAAACTCGTTTTGTAGAGTGCCTTTCCGATGCAATTTCTAAATATGAACAACGTATTTCTAATTGCTCTTTTCGGTTGGATGTTGAAGATGTTATAAAAGAGAACGTACTGTCAAAGAATGTCAGTATCCGTAAAAAAGTCGATATTTATATCGATGCTATTTTAAATTCTGCAGGATCAAAATGTAGTTTATATTACACCCTTTACTTAGGTCCTCTATCAAAAGATTGATAAAATGAATAATTTTAGAGAAAGCAAAGAGGAGATAATGAATCGTATGATTCGTACTGCTCTGGATTATTGGAATATAAAAAAGGTTGAGAACTTAGACCCTTTCATCCGTCTTTTAATAGAAGCATTGTCAATGCAGTTGCACTATCTGTCTGATGATATTGCAGATATTGAGGTGCGTGCGATGAAAAGATTGAGTGAGGTGCTTCTCCCAGAAGTTGTGACGGTGGTGCGTCCCGCTCATGCTATCGTACATGTAAATCCGACGACTACAGGGATTTCTACAAGCTTGTTCGATGGCTTCTCTGCTGTTTCTCCTTTCGCTGGTAGAAAGTCTGATCAGAAATTTTCATTCTATCCGGTTTGTAATACACCGTTAAGAAAGGGTAATGTGAAGAAAATTATTGTGGAAGGTGATGTCTATGAGGTGCTTCCAGACCAAAATAAACAATTGCTTCTGAAAAACAATACGATTCCTGAAAATGTAAACAGATTGTTCGTGGGTGTTGACTTGGATGAGAAGGTATGTGATTTGCAGAATCTTTCTTTCTATTTTGATTTCCCTAACATGGATGGTCGAAACAACTATTTGCAGCAACTCTCTTCTTGCTTGTGTAAATTCCAAGGAGAACGTATTCAGACAACAAGAGGATTATATAAAACGATTGCTAAGGAGGAGAAAAATCTTCCTAACTTCTTTAGAGAAACAAAAAATGACTGCAGCGTTGATGAGACTATAGTGGATTTCTACAAGGAAAACTATATTACCATCCGTCAGTCTTTGCCTGTCAAGGAAACGAATTACACTAAATATCCTGAAGAATTTCTTTCTTATGGGTATGAGATTGATGAACAGTTGTTCACCACTGATCTTCTTTGGTTTGAGGTGGATTTCCCTGCTCAGTTTAGTTCGTCTATCTTGTCGGATATTCAAATCTCTATCAATACGTTCCCTGTTGCAAATAAAGAATTGCATCTGAACACGAGTATGGTAAAGAAGGAATTCGGTGTCATCCCGCTTACACTTTCCAATGATGAGTTCTTCTTTGATGTCGTGGAGGTGACCGATGATGCAGGACGTAACTATAGGAACTCTTATGGATACAAGGAAAATCCCGCAGACCTCTATTTCTCCTTACGTAAGGGTGGATGTGAATCATTTGACCAACGTAGTGCAAAAGAGTATCTTACGCGTCTCCAGAGCTTATTGCAGGATGAGTTAAGTGCTTTCTCTTCTTCTGAAATAGGAAATAATTCGGAGAGCGTCTATTTGATTGAAAACTTATTACATAAGATGGATATGGTCTCCAATCGTTCTACAGACAAGCGTGAGGAACCATATTATATATTCCTTGAACCGCAACAAAAGACATCGTATTTCTATGTGAAGTATTGGACTTCCTATGGACCGATGGCGAATGGTATGCGTATCGGTATGGCTTTGAATATCACTGCAGACCTCTATGGTAATTACGAGGAGCCTATATTATTAACCTCTACTGTGGGTGGTAGTGAACCGCTCTCAGAACAGGCAAGAATTGCAAAATTCAAATATATTCTGAGCAGCCGAAATCGTATTGTCACCAATAATGATATTCGCAATTTCTGTTTCTCTGAATTGCCGGATTCCATCAAAGATGTCGTTATAGAAAAAGGAATATGGAAAGGTAACGAGGAGGGGAATGGCTTGCTTCGTACAATTGATGTTCATCTGATTATGTTGAACAAGAACATTCCTGACAAACAAAAAACAGAGATACAGAATGATATTTATGGTCAGTTAAAGGCCTTGTCTCCGATGACATATAATTACAGAATTTTTATAGACTAAATAATATGATTTCAGGATTAGGAAATTTTTTCGTCAACTATTTGTTACTCCCTATTGTATTCCTTATACTAGGGGTTATCTCGGTTATTATAGCAAAGAAGAATGAACTCTTGTCGGATAAGAAAGCCGTTTTTTATGTGTTGCTTTCCAGTTTGTTGTTTTCCCTTTTTGGGTTGTGCGGGTTCTTTGGCATAAATTTCATGCCTTATGTGTTTGTCTTCCTTCAATTCCTTTTCTTGTTGCTCGGATGGCTTGATTACAAGTTGTTACATTATTTTATTAAAACGCTGAAAACGAAAAGTCCGTTCTTCACGCTGCTGATCATGCTTCTCCAGTTAGTCTTGGCATGGGCTCTGTTCTCGATTTTATTTAATGTGACTAACGAACTACAGTATGGTTTCTGGGCGGCAACATCATTGTTCCCACTTCTGTTTATTCCTTTGTTTATCATTATGTATCAATCTTATTTACAGATTCCTGCAGAGATATTCAAGATGAAGGTATATAAAACAGCTGAAACATTTGAACTGCCTCATACCGAGATTGATGTGGAGTCTCTTTCGGTATATGAGATTGAGATACCTAAGAAGGTGGATGATGAGGAACCTATCCGCATCAAGGCTAAGGCAGTCAATTCATTTGTGTTTGGTACTTGGTTCGGTATGATTGTCACGGATTATAACAATAAGAAGGTTGATAATCAGATTGAGATAAATGATAAAGAAGAGTCGTATGGCTGGATCTTCTATACAGAGAAAACGTTGATGAAATCAAGAAGATATCTGGATCCAGACATTAGTTTCGAAGAGAATAAGTTAAAGGGAGATGAGTTAATCATTGCAAAAAGAGTAAAAAAAGTAGAATAAATATTTTATAATTATGAATACAGTTTTCAAACCAATCAATTGGATGCAGGGGATGAACGTTTCGTCCGCTCATTTTATTGCAACAGAAAATTTCATGACAGAACGTATGATGAAATACGTTGAACTTCTACAGGGAAAATTTTCATTCGGGTTGTTGCCTTCTTCATCTACTACGGAGGATGAGGATGAAATGGCTCTTGAGGTTGTTGGGAAAGGGAAGGGTACGAAACTTGTCCTATATTCATACCATGGTTTGACACAAGGTGGTTGTTATATCGATTTAGAAACCAATGATGAGTCTGTTAGTTGTGACTGTGTAGAGGATGATTCTATCGTCAGTGATGGATGGGATGTCGTATTATCTGTCGCACCTTTCGATAGACGTCCATGTGGTGAACCTAATATTCAGGAAAACCCACCACGATATCCTTTTGTGGAGCCTGTGTATCGTCTTACGTTGGTCGCAAGAGAAAAAGATCAGATTAATGAATATGGTCCTTGTGATGTCGTGATAGGTCACTTGATACAAAAAGATGATCTGTTTAAATTGGACGGAAGATTCATTCCGCCTTCATTAGCCATGTCATCTTATTCCACTTTGATTCAGTACATGAAAGCCTTCTCTCAACAGATCGCTACTATCAAGGAGTGCGTTGGTACGATTATCGAGAAAGCTTATTCTCCTAATGCTAATCGTTCGGATGTCTTGTTGAATGTGATTGAGATATGCAAGGATATACAACGTGAGATTGCCCGTAGCTATTTTACGTGGAGAAACGAGGGAATGTCGCTCGCTCCTGTTCAAGTGACTCAAATCATCTCTTCTTTGTCTAACGCTATCTTGACGTCATTGACCTTCATGTCAAAGCAAGGTAAGGATGATGTGTTGAAATATTTCTATGAGTGGAATGGTATCACACCATCGGCTTTTGAGCAGGTGTTGGATGATTTGGTTCGCTTGAAATTCAATCAGAACCGCATAGAGCAATCTATGAAAGCAGCAGAGGAAGTTCTGCAGATGTTGGTTGAGTTGTTCATCAGCTTGAGTCGTCTTGATTATGTCGGACAACATAAGGAAAGTATGGTTGTCTCTGTTTCTTCTGTTAAAGAAGAACAACCAGAAGCTAAGAAAACAAGTTGGTTATTGTAATGTAATATGAAGGGGAAAGAGCAGGAGATAGTAGCAAAAAACTCACTTTATACTGATTATAGAGCAGAGTTTCTGGCAGCATTCCTTATCGATAATGGTATAAATGAGAATGAAGTACGCATTATACGAAATGGAATTGCTAAGGCTGGTAAGTCTGTAGAAAAAATCGGTTGGGAGTATTCTCAGGATAAGTTCTCTAAATTCTTATCGATTTATACAAGGAAAAGAAACCTGTATGAATCATTGCCAGAGGGACTTTTCCATAGACCGCTCAGTATAGATGATAAAAAGGATAAACATGCCGTAATCGAGTCGTTTAAATATGCTCGTCAAGTGGCACTTAGTGCATCCTTCTTCTTCAGACCATTTGAGATGTCTATTGATAGAATGCTTGTGTTGGCTAATCTGTATGAGTTGCAGTTAGACAAAAGAAATGAGCATCCTACTTTCATCCAACTGCTTAACCCATATTGGTCAATCTTACGTAACCTGCCTTTGGATAAGGCTCTGTTGGTGATTTCGTTCTTCTCTCAGGCTTACAGACTGAAACATCCGGATGAAATCGCAGAGGTCTTGTCTGAACTCTTGGAATGTGATGTGACGATAAAATTGGAGAATAAATATTCCACCTTCCCTTCTGATTATCAATGGAAATTGGGTGAGTGTCAGTTGGGTCTCGGTTCGATATTCGGTGGGGCGGTTGGCGATTGCTATCCTATGATGACAGTGGATATTAAGAATCTGTCACGCTCGCAGAGCAAATTGCTGTATAAGGACAGCGTGGCTTATTCTCAGCTGACACAGATTCTCGATATGTTTGTTCCTGCAGATGCAGAGTTAAAAATTAATATTAGTATAACAAAAAAAGAGGCAGGCTTTTCTTTGACTGATGATCTTGAAAACTCGCCGATTCTTGGATTTACAACTATTTTGTCATGAAATCATTAAACGGGAAAGAGGTATTGCTAGCGTATGTGAAGTTCACAGCTTGTATGGTAGCCCTCATTGTTATGGTACAGTTTTTCATCTTCTCTTTTTTGAGATCGTCAGAGGCTGAGATCGCTGAGATAAAGATGAAGACAGGTGATAGCGAAATAATCTTTAGAGAACAGTCAGATTTGTGTGACAGATACGAAGAGATTTTCTCGTTGTGTCGTGCCTTTGACGTGTCAGATAATTCAAGATCTGATTTTTTGATGCAGTCAATTGCGTCTCGTAAAAAGGATATAGAAGGGCGAATAGCTGAACTACCCCAAAGAGATGTGCAGTTGCACTCGTTCATGCTATCGAAGATGAATGAATTCTTTCGTGTAAGAGATTCTATATCCGTTCTTAAAAAAGAGGAACAGAAGGTAAAAAAAGATTTTCTCACGTGTAGCGGTGATTATGAGAAAGTGAGAGTTAAAGTAAAACATGGGGTTTTGACAGCTAATTAATAGAAGTATGGGAAAAAGTAAAGCTCAATCAACTGGAAAAGAAAAACTGGCGGGATTCTTTTATGTATTCTTGGTGTTTTTAGTAGCATCAGTAGTGTGTTCATTTATTCTATTTTTCTCAGGCTCGGATTACCGTTTTGCTCAAAGCAAACAGACGGCGTTGGTGCAGATGGAACGTGTGAGTTCTTTCCGAAAGGTTCAGAATTCATATATCAAGGAAATCGAAAAGATAAATGATGATGTGAATCAGATGAATCCAGGTCTGAATGCATCACAAGAGAAGCGTGATTTGAATTATGCAATAGGAGAGTTGGGAAAGATTTATACGATTAACAAACATGATGATCGCTATCGAATATTTGCTCTTCTCTCTCGTTATTTTGAGTTGAAATTGTTTGATAGAGAACAATTGTACTCCAGTCAAAAAAATATAGAACGTTTTGAAGCTGCTTTGGAACGTTGTCGTAATGGTTTGGAATCTTTGAGCAATAAATAGACACAATATGAATAGTTTTTTTTCTAAGGGGAATTTAATCGTCTTTGGAACGTTAATCGTTCTTTTTGGTGTGTGTGGAATTATAAAGTCATGTACGCAGGAGACAGAAATCCGAGCAGCGGTCTCTCCCTTGAATGTTGAGTTAGGTAAGGCTATCTATTATTCTGATAGTACATCGGGTGCTAAGAGTGTTCTTTGGGAGTTTGGTAACGGAGATGTTTCCAAAGATCCAAAAGGTTCGTATATCTTCACGCATACGGGTAAATATAAGATCCGTCTGACGGTGGATTATGATAAGGTTGTCTCCTTCATCGTGAATGTTAATGATCGTAAGATGGCAACAGAAAAAGAACGCGTGAGAATTATTGCTCCAAGCAAGGCTATGGTAAATGAACGGGTTGTTTTTATGGCTGATGGGGATGCTGACAGCTGGAATTGGGAGTTCGGTGAGACAGGTATAGTTGATTCTCGGGAACGTAATCCGATATATGTCTTTTCAAAACCAGGACAGCATGAGATTCGTCTTCTGGCGGGTAATATGGAGTATCCAATCACAAAGACGATAGATGTTGTTTCTTCGGATTTTACTATCACAGGAGATCCGAGGTCTGAGATTGAAAATGATATTCAGGAACATCTGCAAGATATTATTGACAAAAAGAATTTCAACAGTAACTATAACTATATCTTAAATAAGTATCTTAGTAAAAAACACGGAGGACGTGGAGACAATACGCTGGTCTTAGTGAATAACACGAATGAAAATGATTTCTATTCCTATTGCAATGGATTGAAAATCATGGGGAAAGCAAAATCTACTTTCATCGAGAGTGTGACGATGGAAAACAATCCGGATGGAAGTATCAAGAGATTATTGATTAATCAAAGTTCAACAAAATAAATTCATATCATGAAGGTGAAAAACTATTGCTATGTTGCATTGGAATGCGCGATGTTGTTCCTTTTTTCGATGTGTGCTCCAGTCAACAGCCATACGAAGATAAAGAAAACACCAGACGCTTATACTCGTAATTATTGTTGCGGTGAGGTGTCTGTCCCTAAATCAGCAGAAACAGGTGGCCCATGGATCGTCTTTTCTGATAGAAATCAGAACCCTACATATCACAACCCTGGTGGAAAGGTAAAGTTTAAAGAGGTCTCTTTTTTGACTCCTTTAGCTGTCATCGGTGAAAAGGGTGATAATGTGGAAGTGGTGAAGTATGATGCGTCTCTTTTTGCCGGACGTAGCGTGAAAAAAGACCCTACCAAGGTGGAGTACTACGGATGGATGCCTAAGGATAATCTTATTCTCTCTTCTAAGGCTATGACCGATGTGAAGACAGGATATGTGATGAAGATGATCACGATGTTTAGAGACACAACCCCAATAACTAAAACAGAACAATATTTCACAAATGGTTCTGTCACCTTGTTTAGTGAACCTGAATTGTTGAACCCTATTGGTTCCGTTCCTTTCCAGAAACCAGTTTATCTGGCTAAGAAGAGCGCTGATAAGGAACAGTTCTTTGTTATTGGTAAAGAAGATATCACTCCTGACAATGCAGAGTCACTCGTTTCAGGCTGGGTCTCTTCTTCTATGGTTCTTCCAATGGGTGAGATGCTTTATGCTGATTTCTCTGATATGCCTGTACAGAATTTCACATTCCAGACATTGAAAGGTAAACAGTTGTCTGTTCCGAAATTCTCTATGCCACGTTATCTTTTGCCGTATGAACTGCCAGACTTCGCTGGGTTCTGTCCGGTCTATTCTATTGATGAGACAAACGATGGCTTTTCTAAGATTAAAACAACCGCGTCTGTCCCTGTTATCAATAGCGACAATAATATGGTGTATAGCCTTGCGGGTCAACCTATCACAAAGAGATCATACGATGAGTTGTTGAAGTCCCTGAAACGGGTCAACATCATGATCGTGTTCTCAGGTCAGAAAGCGGTATATTCTAAATTCGAACAGTATGTTAATTATCTGCAAAAGATAGAGAGCATGGTGAAGAATTGTAGTAAAGACTTCCATTTCCGCGTGGGTTATTATGTCGGATTTGATGCGATGAATCATAAGCTGGCTATGAGTAAGCCGAAAGAGGATATCTCTGCAGTTTTAAGCAATTTGGAGAAATATTCGGATATCCCTTCGAAGAAAGTTAAATACCCAACGGATGCATGGTCTGCTTTGCGATCTTCGATGAAACTGTTGGCTCCTTATAAGGATGAACAGAATATTATCATCCTACTTGGTGAGAATGGTAATCAGAAGGAACAAATTGATGATGTCTTAGTAAATGGATTGGTCGAGATGAATTGTAGAATCATCGGTTGTCAGTTGTTCTCTAACACGGGTAATACATTTAATAACTTTGTCCTTCAAGTTGAGGACATGATTACGCGTTCTACCGATAAGCTTTCAAAGAACAAGAGAAAGATGTTGGTTCATTCGGAACAAACGACTCCTGCCAATAATTACAAAGAGTACTCGGATAATGTTTATGGATTGGATTTCCCTAAGAGCAGTATGGAACAGGGTTGGATCATCTTCCCTAAGAAGAAAGAGAACTTGTCACCAGACATTCTACTCTCTGTCGTTGATTCAACCATTCAGATGATTGAATATGACACGAAGGATATCTTATCACGTATCCGCACCTCTTTCAAAGAGATGGGTATGGGTCGTACCTCCATTAATCCTTTGTGGTTGAACTTATGTGAGGCACCAGCTGATTACACGATTTCACCTTTGTTGTTCCAACCTCTTTCATCAATGAATCCGGTAACCAATTATTCGGCATCATTAAGAGTGGAGTATAGAGATTTGAAAAAAGGTAAATTCGCACTGTTTGTTTCCGAAGCAGAGTTGAACCGTATCAATAATTATCTGAATGATCTGTTGAAGGTGCGTGTGGATGTTCGTGCAGGTGGTAGTGCGAAAAGCCAGAAGTCTGACGTGCGTTCATGCCCTGATATGTTGACTACTTTGGATAAATCAGCAGTGGATGGAAAGAAAGTCGTCTATTTGAACACTTCAAAGGTGAGAAAATCCATGTATAAATTATTGCTTCGTTGGGCAAAGGATGAAAAGGTTTATCCTAAGAGCAATGGTGAACTGAAAAATATGTCACTTGCAGAAATTCAAAAAGAGGTGATTTCATATCAATCAACTGATCCATTGCTTGTTACAACTAAATTGAAAGCTATCAAGAGCAAGAGTAAATTGATTGATTCTCAGTTGGATAAGCTTCAAGAATACATTTTATCGAAACTGAAAATGATTGATAAAGCAGTTAACGATAAGAATAGATATGAGTTTAATGGACAGGTGTATTTTAAAATAGATGCAAATAATTTACCATAATTGATTATTTTGGTACGGTTTTTGTAGTCTTTTAATTGTGTATCTGTCGTAAAAACAAGATATTTCATTTGTGTAAAAATAAGGTTTTATGGATTTTATAAATTTAAATGGAGAAATGCATACCGCTATTCGTATAGCGAAATCGTTGGCTCGCGAATACGGGAATGCAGTTTATACTTCAGCTCATTTGTTAAAGGCTATGCTTCATAAGGAGGTGGGATTAGCCTCTTTCCTGCAGTCTATCGGGAAGGACGTTCCTTATATTGATGAGTGGGCTGAAATCCGAATGGAAGAGTGTGAGAAACTCTCTGGCGTTGGGGAAATCAATCCTGACGAAAGAGTGTCAAAAGTATTTGCTGAAGCGGATAATGTCAGATTGAAATTAGGTTTGTTGGAAATCAATCCTATCTGTACGTTGTGTGCATTGTGTCGTCCGGAAGTTGGCTTTACAGTTGACCAGTTGAAGTCTTTCCCTTTGAGGGAAAAAGATGTGCTGGATTGCTTCTTGGATGAGAATAAAATGCAAAGAAAGAGTGTCTCTTCTTCTGATGCTCCATCCTTGTTTGGCGATGCTGATGCTGCTGCTTCCAAATCAAATTTGGAAAAATATTGTATAAATAAAACAGATGAAGCACGTGATGGTAAGTTGCATGCTATTGTCTGCCGAGATAAAGAGATTCGTGAGATGATGAGCATCTTGGGTCGAAGAAGTAAACCTAATGTGATGATCATCGGTGATGCAGGTGTGGGTAAAACAGCTTTGGCTGACGGAATCGCTTTTGATATTGTGAATGACAATGTCCCAACTTTCTTGGAAAATACTGAAGTATGGGAGTTGGATTGCGGTGCTCTTATTGCAGGTGCTACTTACAAAGGTGAGATAGAGGATCGTCTGAAGAACCTTATCAATGAGTTGCGTCAGATTGAAAAGGTTATCCTCTTTATTGATGAGATTCATGTCTTATTGGATCCTAAACAAGGCAACACAGGTGCTGTGAATATTTTGAAGCCAGAGTTGTCGAAGGGTGATTTGACCGTGATTGGTGCCACTACGGTGGATGAATATAGAAAATTGATTGAACCAGATCATGCATTCAGCCGCCGTTTCGAGATTTTGAAATTGGATGAGCCTAAAGTAGATGATGCCATCACGATGGTTCAGTTCATGAAATCTAATTATGAGGAGTATCATAAACTGAAGATTGACGATAAGGCTCTTGCTGAATGTATCCGTATGGCTAAACGCTATGTCAAGGATAGAAAATTACCTGATTCGGCTATTGATTTGATGGACCGTACCATGGCAGCCGTTAAGATGGTGAATGAAACAACAGATACAGAACAGAAATGGTTGTCGCATGAGTTGGATCAGATGGAGCAGAATCGTGCTCAATTGTCGGATGAAGAATACTTGTCAAAGCTTCAAAAAGTTGAATTGAGTATCCTGAGCCGAATGAATCCTATCGTGCAGATCAAAGTTGATTATAAGAGTCAGAAAGAAGACGATGTGCCTACACTCAGTGAGAAATTACGAAAGTTGGCATCCGATCTCGAAGCATTTGCGAAAGAGAAAATCGAGACGGTCACTTCTGATCATGTAGCCGCTGTTGTATCAAGCAAGACGGGTATTCCTATCGGTAAGATTCAGACGGGTGAGAAGGAGCGACTACTGAATATGGAGTCGGTTCTTCGGAAACGTGTTGTGGGACAAGATCGTGCATTGAAGTCTTTGACCGATTCTATCTTGGAGTCACGAAGCGGTATGAACAAGCCAGGACAACCAATCGGTTCCTTCTTCTTCCTTGGTCCAACGGGAACAGGTAAGACGGAGTTGACCAAAGCCTTGGCAGAAGCCTTGTTCAACGATGAAAAGGCGATGATTCGTTTTGATATGTCAGAGTTTAAGGAAGAGCACTCAGCCGCTTTATTGTACGGAGCGCCTCCGGGATATGTGGGTTACGAAGAAGGAGGTCTTTTGGTGAATAAGATCCGTCAGCAACCGTATTCAGTGGTGTTGTTTGATGAGATTGAGAAAGCACATCCATCCGTGTTTGATATCTTCTTGCAGATTTTGGATGAAGGAAAATTGCACGATCGTTTGGGTAAAGAGGGAGACTTCTCTAATGCCATCATTGTCTTCACCTCTAATGTGGGAAGTGAATGGATTTCTAAGGAGTTGAATGAGGGACGTGTACCAACCACCATGCAGATGATGGAGATTATGGGAGGTTATTTCCGTCCAGAGTTCTTGGCACGTCTGTCTGAGATTGTACCATTCTCACCTATCGGAGAGTCTATTTTGATGCAGATCTTTGAGATTCAGTTCCAAGGCTTCCGTAAGTTGCTGTTGGCTCAGAATATGGATGTTGAGTTGACGGATGAAGCTAAGAAGGAGTTGGCATTCAAGGGATTTACGCCAAAGTATGGAGCACGTCAGGTTTCCGGCGTTGTGCGTAACTATCTACGTCGTCCAATCTCCCGAATGATTATCTCAGGAGAACTCAAAGCAGGTGACATCTTGCAAGGAGACTTGGATGAGGAGAAGAATTTGAAATGGAATGTGACACATAATTCATAAGAAAGATGAGCATGTTTGGGTATAAAACGGTATTACAACTGGGGTTAATGAATTCTCAGAATGTAGAACTTGAAAATTTTTCTTATGGGTTCTTTCAAGCAATTGATGATGTGGGAAAACCCAATGGAGAGGTATATGCAGGTTCGATACGATTCTCATTTGCTAATTTGCCTACATTAGAGATGCTTGAATGGATGATGAATTCCAGAAAATATAAAGATGGGAATATTGCCATATATAGTGAAGACGAATCGGTACTGCAAAAGTTGAGTTTTTCAACAGCTGCATGTGTTGATATGGATATTAGTTATAGTGAGATGGGAACGTCTTATTGTTTGACAACAATTACCATTATGGCTAAAAAAATTACTGTAGGGGAGACAATTGTCGAAAATGGATGGCAAAATGTTTAATAAATTGATCGTTTGAAATTATGAAAATAGATGTTAGTTCTTTGTTTTCTCAACCGGATGGTAATGTCTCCGCTGAATTAAGTCTTTTTGGTAAAACATATAGTTTGATGAGTTTTAAAACAAATATAACACAAGCTGTCGATCATAAAGGAGAACCACAAGGGGAGGCAAAAGGTGCTAAGTTGGAATTGATTCTTTCACAAATTCCAGATAAAATGTTATTACAATGGGCATCTAGTCGATGGATGAAACAATCAGGAGAAATTGTATTTAAGAATCAGACAGGAACAGCGCCTTTGAAAATTGTTTTTACGGAAGCCGCTTGTGTGAAGCTTTCTCAGCAGGTGACACATGGAACTGGTGTTATTGTTTCGCTCCTTATTTCTCCCAAAGAAGTAAGTTTTAATGGAGTTTCTTTGTTTAATAATTGGAGGGAGTAGATTATGGCAGAAAATTTAGGGGTTGACCTGGAAACTATTAGTATTGATACATTTACAACTTATATGCAAGTTGGTATTCCGTTTAATGGTTATGTTAATGAACTTGGTTTCGCAAGGTGGGATTACGTTGACTATCATATGGATTCGTACACACAAACGTTAGACCTTGAGGAAGAAGCAAGAAGAATTCAAAAGCAATTAGAAAAAGAAAGAGAAGAAGCGCGAAAAGAAGAAGAAAAAATAGTTCAAAAAAATGATTCGTTTAGATATAATATAGAAGTCAAAAGAGATGCTATTAAAGCTAATAATGTAGAAGACAAGGAAATAATAGAGATAAAAGGTAAAGAATTAGAATATCAAAGGATATTACGAGGCCTTACTGCTAAGTTGTCTTATGTGATGAAAAGATATAAAGAGGATATTTCGTCTAATGCGATATCAACACTTTCTACGGCAACTTCAATCACAGCAACT
Source organism: uncultured Bacteroidales bacterium (assembly GCA_902766045.1). Taxonomy (GTDB): domain Bacteria; phylum Bacteroidota; class Bacteroidia; order Bacteroidales; family Paludibacteraceae; genus UBA1181. Next base: position 40,419 of record CACXCA010000045.1, on the reverse strand, counting down.
GCATTTAAAAATTCTATAGACAATGCGGTTAAAAATTGTAGATATGGAGCGGTATTGAAATCTGAGCCTCTGTCTAAAAACATAAATTATGTTAAAGTGCCATTCTCTAGATGGCTATATATGGATAAAGTAAGGGCAGAAAAAATTGTCGATTTGTCATCTAAATGGGGGAAACGTTTAAGCTTTGCTGCTTTTGTTGTCATAGGATATAATGTACTTTCTAATAGAGCTATTAAAAAAAGTGATGTGATACAAACTATAATTGCTACGGTTGGTCTTGTTGCTTCATTTTGTTGTCCTCTTGCTGGTCTTGTTGTTGCGACAGTTTTTATTGCTGCAGAAATTGGCGCTGCAATTTATTCTGAAGGACAATCTTCATTTTCGGAAGTATTCTCTGACAAGTTATTGGGTGGGGATGATGTGCTGTTGGGGTGGTGAAATTTCCCTTAGTAAAACATATTTGATGTTTTTGAGCTATTATTAGTAAAGGATGATTTGTTTATTTATATTTAATTGCGTATTTTCTTTTTGTATGACAGTATTATCACCTATTAGGCATTGGCGGATTATAGATCAAAACATCGAAAAAAATTCGGTTAATACCGCTTGCCTAGTAGCTGTTTTGCTCACGATTGTTAATACTATGTGTATAGATGGATGCCAATATCTATCAACGGGATTCTCGTTTGCTGGTTTGGCTTTCTCTTTTATAGATAAACACGGAGTAATAATGATTTTTATTGTATGTATTCCTTATGTGATTTTATGGGGATGCATGGAAAATATGCTGAAAAAAAATAATTATAAATTCCCGAAATGGTGGCAATGCATATATAACAAAATACCAAAATTGATTAAACTGATATTGTTTTTGGCTTTCATAATAGGTCCGTTTTATATTCTTTCAATTCTTCTTTCAAAATACGAATATTTGGGGAATGTCAAACAGAAGGAAACAACAGAAATGATAGATGAGACAAAAAAGGAAGAATACTTGCCAGATAAATTAACCGAAACGGAAATTTTAAAAGGCTTGGAAGAACTTCGGCAACAAAACAATACAAATTCATCTCAATAAAAAAGAATGTGTCATTTTGTAAAATAACAATGAAAATATAGCTAATAAATTAATTTTTTTTATTAATTTTAAAAACTTTTCAAAACGTGTCATTGATTTCTCAAAATACAATATATTCAAGAGAATTTCGTTGATAGTTTAGAAGATAAATATTCAATAGTTAATGAGAACGTTGAACAACAAATTGAGTATATAACAACCCCATTGACAGGATTGAGGTTTTTTTTTCAATAAAATTGATGGGAATATATAACTAATTAATTATTTTTGTTAACTTTTTAAAATTTTTAAAGTCATGGCATTTAGATCCACTTTAAATTTAGGCGGTAAAGAGTACGACGTACTTGACTGCAATTATTCTTTGAGACGTGATGTTGATTCTAAGGGTCGTCCTTCTTCTAACATCTATGGTGGTCGTATCACTGTTCGTGTTGAATCAACAGAAGACACTACTATCTTGGAAACTATGGTTAACCAATTCAAACCTTTCAACGGTAGCATCGTGTTCAAAAAAGGCGACGAAGAGTCTAAGATGAAAGAGCTTACTTTCGAGAACGCTTATATCATCGAATTCTCTGAAGGTATCAACATCGTTGGTAGCGCTCCAATGTCTATCAGCGTTACTATCTCTGCTCAAATCATTAAGATCGGTGGTGCAGAGTACGAAGAGAACTGGCCTAAAGCTTAATTGAATCAGTAAAAAAAAGTGGAAGAAGTCTTCTGACTTCTTCCTCCTTTTCGATTGTTAAATTCTAAATATAAAACGAAATGGGAATTTTAAATTATGAAATTGGTGGAAATGAAAAACCAGTTGAGGCTTCAGAAGCTATTGGTAATATTCCCCAGAACCGAACTTTGTTCGTTGGTAAACTAACGGCCGATGATCCCATCAGCCCCGAAGCTATTGAGGGATTGAAAACGATCGAAGATGTCTATAATCATTATCAACCTAATGTGGATGTCGAATTCGAAACCGCTGAAGGTGAGACTGTTAAGGAAAACTTCCGCTTCGCTAGTACGGCTGATTTCCAAGTGAAAAAAATGACAGAAAACAGTAATTTCTTAAATAACCTTTCTGTTCAACAGGTGTTTTATGAAAAATTGGTTAAGCAACTCCGTACCAACAAAGTCCTCCAAAAAGCTTTGGAAAACGAAGATGCTCGTCAGGGTATGATCGAAGCCCTTACGAAACTTAGAGAAGAATTAAAAGAAACTGGAATTTAATATATACTCAATTATGGCAGATAACGTTGAAATGCAACAATCGGAACAGGCTTCTCCTGAACTGAAAGAAAAAGGCTCTGCAGGTAAATCATTTGAGGCTGCGATGGCCTCGTTGGCTAAGTTCGGTGGATTCGCTTTCTTGGAAACAGCTATTGATGGCATCCAAAACATGAACCCTGAACGTAAGGCTAGAAAGAAAATGTTCCTCTATGATGAACAAAAGAAAAATGAACGTAGAGAATTGGCTAATAAAATTGACCTATGGATCGACTTGCTCACTAATAGCAACAACATCCCTAGCATGGTCGAAAAATGTGAGTCAAAAGTGGCTACGGTCGGACAACTATTGTTTAAAAATCAATTGGCTGCTGTAGAGGCTGTTCGCGATTTGGAAAAGTCTTATCGCGCTATCCAATTGTTCTATAAGAACACGGAAGAAGCTAAATTGAGTAACATCACGGTGGTTAATGCTGCAATGGAACAATTAACCGACCTTGATAACAGCCGTTTCATCGATTATGTGGCTGAAGAACTTAAACAAAACTATGACCGTCTTGACCTCCGTAATAACTACGGTTTGTTAGTCCTCCCAGGTTATCTTGGTTCTAACATGGTCCTCGATAAATGGTCTAAAATAGCTAATGCTAATAAGGTAATGCTCTTTACCGACTTCGCTGATTTGGATAATCCAGATGATGTTGTGGATCTATTCACTTCTGCTGATCACGCTGGTGGCGATACCTATAAGAGTAATACAGTAATGTGCTGTAACTGGTTGGTAGGACGTCCTGCTTACAAGGAATTGGGCGAGGAAGATGACCTTCGTGTTTCTCCTGCTGCTGCATTGGCTGGAAAGGTTTACACTACCTTGATGTCTCAGGTAACCGCTGGTAAGAAATATGGTGGTTTGAATGAGGTGGAATCAGTTGCATTCCCTCTTCGTAAGAGCGAGATATCTCAGTTGGAGTCTATGGGCTTGGTTCCTATGGTCAACGAGTATGGTAAGGTGATGGCCTTCTCTGCTAAAACATTGTTCAACGGTGATAACTTGGGTCTGCAGACGTACTCCGTCGTTCGTGTGTTCGACTATGTTACAAAAGTGTTGTTCGACTTCTTGAACCGTCGCTCATTTGAGAACTGGAGTGGTAAGACTGAACGTGACTTACGTACTCAAATCGTTAAGTTCTTGGATGGTATTCAAGGACCAGATAAGTTGATCGAACGCTCTAAGATCATGCGTTTGGAGCAAGATCCAAATCAAAAGGATAGAGTTTATTTGGACATCCATATCACTCCTTATTTCCCAGCAAAAAGCTTCGTTATCAAATTGGATGGTACGAAAGGAAATGATGAGGCTGAGTGGAATAGTGAATACGCTCAAAGTTAATTTGAATAGTTAAAATACAACATGTCGCAAAATTTAAATCCGGTAAGGCCGAAGGTGAGACTCGACGGAGAGGAGGTTCCATTCGAATCTCTAACGTTGGAGCAAAGTATGAATTCATGTCATCGCTTCGATGTGGTGCAAGAGTTCATGTCGCAAGATGAGATGTGGAAGACTACTCCGCAGAAGTTGGTATCGAATGTCGGCGCCCGTGTGCTGATACATTTTGAACATCAATCCACAGGCGAAACGTATGAGTTCTCAGGATATGTGACGGATGTCCGCATTGATGCCTGGGAGAGTGAGCCTGACTACGAGTATTACAACCACAGGAGCAATCGGGTTCATTTCATCGGCGAAGGGGATGTGATGAGGCTGAACGGAGCTTTGGGCATGGATAGTTTTGTGGATAGTACGCTGAAAGATATTGTCTCGGAGGTGGTTTCACCAACGGGAATATCCTTGGAGTGCCAGCCACGGTTTGATGGGGTCGTTCCGTATGTGATGCGTTACAAGGAGAGCGTGTTCGGTTTCTTGAACCGCCTCTCCAGCACATACAACGAACTATTTTTCTATGACGGCAAGAAATTGTGGTTTGGCAAGCCAGGTAATTGTGGGGAGGAGACACTGGTCTATGAACAGGATATCTTTAGTCTTCGTACCCATGCGTCCATCCTGCCGCATAAAGTATCGGCCTACGAATATTTTGTATTGAACGACACGACGGATAGCGTGAATGCCAGCAAGGCTTCCCTGAATGGAATGTTGGGAGACGTGGCGAAAGCCTCCGAACGACTCTATGAGGAAGGGGAGCTGGTTGCTTCCGGCTCACCGCTGACGGACAAGGGTTATCTGATGTCGTATGCCGATAACAAACAACGCACCATTGAGGGTGGAATGCTTAATATAGAGGGAGAGACACGCACGTGCCGCATTAAGTTGGGTTGCGTGGTGGAGGTCAGCTTCCCGTCTGAGATGAAGGTGGATTCGATGGGACGTTACCGTATCGTGAGCATTGTGCACAGGGTGAACAAGGCTGGTAATTACAGCAATCATTTCATGGCGACGCCAGAGGGACATGAGTATGTCACCCAGCAGTTCTTAGACAGGGTGAAGGCCTATCCCGAGGTGGCGACAGTGAGTGACAACTCCGATCCGAAGAATATCGGACGGGTTCAGGTGCAGTTTGACTGGCAGAAGCGCTTGAGTAAGAACACCAACTGGATCCGCGTGCAGAGTCCCGATGCAGGAGGAAGCAACATGAAGAATCGAGGTTTGGTGTTTGTGCCAGAGGTCGGAGACCAGGTGATGATTGGCTTCGAGTATGGCGACCCCTCTCGTCCGTATGTGATGGGTAGCATGTTTACTGGAAACAGCGGACAAGGAGGAGATAAAGACAATAAAATCCACAGCATTATAACAAAGAGTGGACACCAGATTGTGTTTAATGATGACAGTGGTGAATTGGGTATTACCATTTCGGATAAGAATGGGAATAAGATTTTCTTGAATACCAAGGATAATAATATTGACATATCAGCTGAGAAAAATATTTCTATTACAGCTGCAGAAACACTGTCGTTAAAAGCAAAGGATTTGAAGATCGATGTTGAGAATGATATGGAAACCCATGTGGGCAAAAAATCTACTGTGAAAAACGATGGAAAATTTGAATTGGAAGTGGATGACAAGTTGAAGGTGAAGTCCAGTGATAATATGGAGATTCAGTCTGAAGGCAAGTTGCAAATGAAGGCAGATGGTGATGTCTCTGTGGAATCAGACAAGTATTCTGTCAAGGCTGATGGTAAGCTTGAAATTCAGACAAACAACAAGTTGTCACTAAATAGTAAGGCTGATTTGAAAGCGATGGGTGGCAAGGTAACCTTAAATGGAAGATCGAACAAGTTGGAACTGATGTAGCAAGTGTTTCGATTTGTTGTTTAAGCGAAAACTTCTTGCAAGAATTGCTTGTTGGGGGTCTCATTTCAAGTTGTATGTGTATTATTTTGTGTATTGTTCGAAAAATAATCGGAACAATATGTAATCGTATATAGAATAGAATATGAGTAAGAAAAGAACAATAATTTTAATCATGACAATTATACCTTTTTTTTCAAGCTGCTCCAAGATCTATAATGGATTGAAGAATATCCTAGGAGAAATGGCGCATGAGATGGAGGAAGAAACGAAGAAAACTCCGTTCGAACCCTTGGAAGGATATAAAATCATTAAAATTGAGAGATTCAGTCTTCAGTATGGACGCGATTATAAGTTTCCATATATACAGATGCAGGACAAGAAGGTGGAGCGAAAGGTGAACGCTCTACTTCAAATGGGTAATTTTGGTGTGGTTTTCAATGGACCTGATGGATCTTGTGTGGATGGTATCGATCATATTGTGAGATGGTCATATAGGGAGGAAATGCCGGCGATGAAATTTTATGATAATAGTTTTTCTCGCAATCTTAGGATTAAAATCGAATATGGAACAACGAGATCGGGATATAGATACTACAATTTTAATCCAAAGACGGGCGATTTGTATCATTTGGAGGATTTTTTCAGTAAAGAAAACTATTATCTGTTTCAAAGCAAACTATTGGGGCACGAAGTAACTGATGAAGATCACCTTGTTGATTTTTCCTATTTTGAGTTTAACCAGGATGAAATTGGGGTTCTAAGAAGTCTTAGTTCACGGTTTGAACAGTATGAGTATTTGAAAATAAACATCTCTGATATTGAGCCGTTACTGAACGACTATGGACGTGCAGCGCTTATCACAGGCGAGGGGTTGGAAAAATACCACACCGATCTTCCCCCGCTTCTTTATGAGGGAATGATAGGGGAAGAACCAGTCTATTATCTGCGAAGGTATCCGTTTGGAGGGCAGGATGAAATATTCTTTAGGAACACCGGGAAATTTGGTAGAAGAAACGGAGAAGTATCCTTGCTTGAGTTTCCAGAACAGTTGAGCATAGCAATTGACGAAAGAGATAGAAAGAACATTCGTTATTGTGATTCATATTGGTATGACGGTCGATTTCGGGTTGAACACATAGAGAGAGTAGATGCCGATGGTTTGGAGCCAGGAGACCAGAATTATTTTCCGTGGTATATCTATAAGGATTTTGGTGATGACTTGTTTTGCTATCACGTTACGGAAGATGGATTGGAAGGCTATTATCAGACACCCTATCCATTGGATCATAAATTGAAAGTGACAGGATTTGGTCTTGATAAACAAGAAGAGGAGAGAGAAGAAGAGAGATATAGAGTAAGAGCAAAGGAATATGGCGTCACTCCTCAGAAATATCAGGTGAAATTAAAAAAAATGTAATCTGCTATGCCTAAATTTATGGTAACCCTGACTGGTGCGACCAGCATGGGATCGATTGTACAGTGTGCGGCACTGACCGCCAAATTGAATGGTAAACCCATTGCCACAGTGGGGGATGTTGCCACCTATCCTCAAGCATCGGATGTGTTGGTGGAAGGCGTGCCTGGTATTTTGTTGAACGGCAAACCTATTGTATGCAGTGGGGGAAAAACGGCAATGGGGGCTTGTGTGATGCCTAACACATGTGTCAAAGTATCTACTCCAGAGACGTATGTCGGTTTTGCAGTGGCTCCTTTGGTCGATACCAAAGTTACATGGGAGAGTACGCAAAATAATAAGGAGGGAAACTCAACAGACAACAAGGAAGCAATGCAAGGGCAGACGGGGGGTGAACAACAGAATGAGACGGTTGAATCCTCCCAGAATGAGGAACCAGAGGAGTCGGAGAATGTGACGTTCGAGAGTGATTTTGCACCTAATGAACTTACGGATTTTGCTAAAACCAGAGGTAAAGTCCTGTTTATGATCTCCATGAACCGTATTTTTGGGTATGACGGAACAGCCAAGGCGATTGAAAAATTGTATGACGAGGCATATGAGAAACCGATTGAGAATCCTGAATTTGTTGTTTGCAAGAACAAGATACAAGGCAAACTTGATGCGGCATACAGCTCAGAGACACATAAAATATACATCAACGAACAGTTCTTGCGAGAGGCGGTACACGACAACGACAAAAGACACGAGTTGATGATTGCCATAGTGGAGGAGTATGGTCATCACTTGGATTACTTGATTCGTTATGTCTATGACAATAACGAGAACAAAGATGCCGAAGGTGATGAAGGAGCTCGTTTTGCATACCATGGCTTATACGAGATATTCGACATCGACTTTATAGATACCAAAGAGACGCCCTTCGGAACGGCCACCATTGATGGAACGCAAATTGAGTTTAAATGGGAGTATGCGGATGTTTATGAGGCGTTGCAGCGTTGTACCGCCCATCGTTTAGAGGGAACCGATGACCATTATGGAGAATTTGAAGGGTTCGACGTGACGGGGAAAAAAAGTGATAAGTATGATAAATTCAATTATAAAGAAGGTACAGGTGCCAATCATGAGAAAATTCAGCAGGATACTTTTAATGGTTTAAATGGGAATGGAATCAATGAGGATATATTAAAAAAATATGCCCTTAATAGTCGTTTTTTCTATCGAGGGAATTGGTTGCGTGATATGTCTCAGGTCTTTGCTCCGATTGTATTCCGTTTTTTTGCTGAAGTAAACTTGGCAACGGAGAAGAGTGGCAATAGGTATGTCCAGGTCGTTGGTAACCCTGATCAAGTGTGTTCTATTCTTACGGATATTGTGAGGATTATGGCATTGCGTCATTTCAAGGATGAATATACGATAAAGAAAATAGTAGATGAAAAAAATCTCAAAGCTAAAGTTGAAAAACTTAGCACTACATTGAAAAACGTGAATCAGGGTTATCAAAATATGAAGCAAGCTTTTTCTTCTCCTGTTAGTATGGATATGCTTAATGAAGTTGCATCTAACTTTGTAAAGAATATTACGGTTGATAATTTCAGAAAATCTTGTGCGGATTTAGCAAAAAAGGCAAGAAAAAACATTGAAGAATCTAAGAAATCATTTCAAGACGGTTATAATACCGTATCAGAAAATCTTACTGCCGAAAATTTAAAAAAAGGTCTAAAGGTTTTACAGAATATGTATACTGATGCCAGTAAAGAGTTCAAGGAAGCTATGGCCAAAAATTTCAATTGGAGAGAGACGTTTGTAGATGGAGAGGAGAATGGACTTATTCCTGGCTTAGGTCAGGCGTTGGGGGTGAGCGTGACTCATGACCATTGTGACAATCCGAAGGGGCTGACGAAGTATCCTGGTGAAATCGGCATTTGTGCTGGCCGTGAAGCCGAAGTTAGAGGGAAAATGGATCAATATTATGGTAATAAAGGATTTTTGAGGGATGATGTTAAAGGAATCGAAATCGAGGTTGATAAAACGTACGGAATAAAACATCATCTAAAATCAACAGTGGCGGGTTCTTCATTTATGGTACGGAAGACGGTTGTGGAGAACGTTGCCGAAAAGTTAAGTGCGATCAAACCGAATGGTCTCACAAGAAAGAATGCTGTGGTTTTGGGGGGCGCTTTGCATACTTTGCAGGACTTTTACGCACATAGCAATTATTGTGAGGTCTATTTATCGAAATATTTCAAGAGCGTAATCACATGGACTGACGCAGATTATGCGAATGTGAAACCTAGATTAACACCACTCGACAATTCAAACACTAAAACTCAAACTAAATCAGGAACTAAACAAGTACAAAAACCTGCACCTGTTTTTCAAACCATAAATAGTACCAATGGTGTTTTAAATGTAAATGGAGTTTCGATGAATGCTTTAGATAATGAGAGGTATGATTATATACAAGGGAAAAATGGTAACAACCGTATTTACAAGAAGCCATTTTATGCTCCCATTACATCTGGAACGTGCGATATGGAGGATCTGCTTGTTTGTGGCATGCACTTAGTGGATGCAAAATTAGATAGTATATTCTTCGATTTAGAGGAGAAAATGAAAGACAAAAGAGAGGAAAAAGAAGAAGAACTCAAGCCGCATCAATTGACAATAAATGACATAGCAATTTTTGCGTTATTGGAGTTAGGAAAAGAGATAGCAGACGCAAATCAAGCAAAGTGTTATAAGAAAGTAGCTAAAGCTTATTATGGGTTCATTTTATTGCGAGAGACGAAAGTACAGTTGACCAAAGAAATGAAGACGGTGACGGAACCTGTAAAGAAAAAAATGGAAGAATTGTTGTGTCCTAACTTTATAAAAGCGATAAACAAGGAGATTGAAATTGTAAAAATATTGCTTAATGATTTGAAGACATATATATATGCCATTCTTGTTAAAATAGCTTTGTTTATTTTATTGAACTTTTTGGAACAATATCAGTTCAAAGATATAACGAAATCTACTTTTGCCATCCTTAATGATATGAAGATGCCAGAGAAACCGTGTGAGATTTCATTTGCTCTTATAAATAGTATATTAACAAAAAAATATGGAGAGTTGAAAGAGGGTAATCCTATTTATCATTCGCCATTAGGCAGGTTGTACAATGGAGAGGATCCCTCTCATACCGTTTTGGCGAAAGATAGCGGAGTCCATCCAATCAATGAAATAGCTGGTATGTTGGCAACAGCAACCTCTGTAGAAGTTCTGTTAGACCACATGAATAAAAGTTATTCGGATATGGATGCCGCTAAGAAAAATCTTGGGAAATACATCGCACATCCATTGGCAAGTAACATATACGATGAAAAAATACGTGAGTGGGCATATATTCGACCACAGAATGTTATAAAGGCAAGTTTGACAGTATGTGTATTGGAACGTATGTTGATGAAGTTCAAACAGGTGATGATTTACAAAAATCGAATATGTAATATAATAAATGATAATAAAAATAAAAATAAAAATAAACAAAGACAAGATCAGATATTTTTGGAAGCCAACCAGATCTTGAACCGTGTGTTGCGAGGCGTAGAGCAGGTGGATTTAAACAAACTCGGTGGAGAGTTAAATTGTAATTTGCATCAATTCAAAGATATATTTACTGCTTATTTCAACTCGATGTATTTTGAGCTCGATGCATGTTCATTCATTCAATTTACCGAAGACCATGAGCGACTGGTAGCACAACGTTCAAATAAAACATTCATTCCGACACGAAGTGATGACGAGAAGAGAAAATTAATGGACAAATGGAAAATTGCGTTAAAGAAAAACGTTCAAGTTTTCTTAGAAAGTCTAACAAACACCAATGATGACGAGGAAGTACAGTTGAGAATCCCATTGTTAGCAGATTTAGATGCAGCTCCAAAGGTAAAACCATGGGTTAACTTCGCTGGCAACTTGGCGCAACCCCGTCGAGATATTGTATCTGAATATTCTCTCAATCTAATAAACAAGGTTGCAGAGAAGAATCAGGTACGAATCACCATCACAAGCACAATCAGATCAATCAGTCAGCAAGCATCTGCTATGTATACTAATCTGAGTAATGGACGAAGAATAAGATATACAAAACCTGGACAGGCTGTTACTGCCGTGTATGATGAATATACGAAAAAAGGAGCAAGCAAGAAAGATACATTGGCTGCTATGGAACGTAAAATTGCTGAATACGAGAAGAAAGGGGAAAGGGTGTCATTGCATTGTGTGTCGGAAGAGACGTATGCGAAGTTGAATGTGATTGATTTGTATCTTAAAGAGAAGTCGGATAAAATAAAGGTAAAGGCTGTGATTCAAGATTTGTTGAATAGTGGTGTCTCTCGCGTCATACAGAAAGATTTTCCGAATGTGAAGGAATTCTCTTATAAGCCTACGCAAAGGGTAACATATATAAAAAGTGAACCTTGCATACATGTGGAGATCAAGCAGTAATCTTCTGCCTGTACGGACGCGGCGAGCCACGTCCGTGTTAGGTGTGGCACTTTGATTCATGATAGCGATGCCACGTCCGCCATAAATCAGGAATTTTGTATGAAGGGAAAAATCACATACAAGAAATAACGGACGCCGCACGCGATTAACGGACGCCGCACGCGACGTCCGTACATTGTTGCCGCACGAATGCCTAAATTTCGAGCCGACAGGATCGAGCCGTACATTCCTTCTGCCTGTACGGACGCGGTGTGCCACGTCCGTGTTAGGTGTGGCACTTTGATTTATGATAGCGATGCCACGTCTGTGTTAGTCCGCAATAAAATAATAATGAAATAATCTAAAAAACAATTATAACTATGTCTTTACCTATCCGAAAATCTCCTCGTGCCAATTGGCATAATTACAGTGGCGCAGAATATTTTGTCACTATCTGTACTAAGAATCATGCACATTATTTTGGCAAGGTGCATGAAGGGAATGTGCACTTGACGGCAGTGGGAGAGTGGTTGAAACAACAGATTGAAAATGTGCAGTGCCATTATAAATATGCAGAAATTCCGCTGTATGTGATAATGCCTAATCATGTACATTTAATTGTGATAATTGATGGCAAAAAAATACCGTATGATCGTTCTTCACGTATAGATGCGGCGAGCCATGTTCGCCATAATTCAGAAATTTTGTATGATGGGAAAAATCGCATGCATGAAATAATGCGTGAAATTTCGAATCGACAGGGATGGCTATCTGTTTGTGTCGGTGGCATTAAATCTGCCGTTACCCGTTTTGCTCACGAAAACAATATTCCATTCGCATGGCATCCTCGTTACCATGATCACATTATCCGCCATCAAGATGAAATGAATCGTATTGCGAAGTACATTGAACAAAATCCATTACGTTGGGGAATGGATTGTTTTTATAATTAACCCCAATCTATGACATACGATAGGAATCGCCTGTACGGACGCGGCGATGCCACGTCCGCCATGAATCAAAATGATTATTATTATGAAGATTGATTTTGAAAATACCGTATGTACGGACGCGGTGAGCCACGTCCGTGTTAGGTGTGGCACCTCGATTTATGATAGCGATGCCACGTCCGCCATAAATCAGGAATTTTGTATGAAGGGAGAAATCACATGCAAGAAATAACGGACGCCGCACGCGATTAACGGACGCCGCACGCGACGTCCGTACATCGTTGCCGCACGAAGGCCTAAATTTCGAGCCGACAGGATCGAGCCGTACATTCCTTCTGCCTGTACGGACGCGGTGTGCCACGTCCGGCTATGTGTGGAATGAGCCAAATGAATCACTCAAAGTATTCATACTCTTCTAATTCACCCGATTCAAAGATGCAGCCTTCCCCTTTTCTGACGATGGTTTCGTTCTTGTACTTGTCTTTTCTGTATGTTGTTTTTTCCTTTATCTTACCATTGGCGTCATAGATGCAACATTCGGTCATATTCCCATTGGCATCGTATTGACGGACCTCCTTTTCTTGTAGAGTGGTCGCAGCTTTATAGGTGCACTTTTCTGTCTCTTTCCCGTTGTCGTCGTACTTATACACATATTTAGTTTTTTGTCCATCACTTTCTTCAATACATTCTTCAGCCATGAAACCCTTATCATTGTATTTGTAGGTCTTTTTCATATAAAGCGAATCGTCTGAGTCGAATTCACAGTCTTCTATCAGATGTCCATTCCCATCGTACTGGTAAGTGTTTTTAGACGAAGCCTCTTCCGAACTATATGTGTATAGAATGAGTTTCCCGTTGATGTCATATTCGTTTGTGGTCTTCTCTTCTATGCTGTCGTCGTTTGTGTATCTGCAATACTCGGTTTGATTTCCTTTCTCGTCGTATTTGTAGGTGGTACGATAATTGAAATCCCCATCTGTTGTTGTTTCGATTTCTTCAATCAAAAGCCCTTTGTCGTCGTATTTTGCCTTGTATATTGTGGTGAAGATTCTTATAAAATGCTTAGTCACTTCCTCTATTACCTTGTTGTTTTCATCATATTTGAAGGTTTTTTTTCTGAAGCAGCGTCCTTTATGGTCGTAATCGTATTCCTCAATTCTATTCCCTTTTGCGTCGTATTTAGCGGTAAATCTTGTCCATTCATCATCCCACTCTACAATTTTGCCGGGGAGGTAAGATTCTATGATTTTGCCGTCTTCATTGTAGGTGATTACTTCTATGGTGTCACCTTTCGTTATAGCATGATCGTGATCCTCCTTTAATTCGAAGGTGATAACTCTTTTTATTTTTTCGACTTTCTCAGCTTTTTCCTCTTCCTTTTGTTCAACAGTTGAAACTGACGAATCTGGTGCACATTCTTGCTTGCTCTCTCCCTTGATATGCTCCACACACGATTCGCAGCCTTTGAATAGGACAACCGGAAACGCTAACATAATTGTGAAGAATATGCCCATTGTCATCATTGAAACATTTTTAAGAAATAGCTTATTTAACACGAGTTTGATGATGCCAAAGACAATGATCAAGAGGATAAAATAAATAATAAAAATGATAGTAGCCATAAATTTAGTATTGATGATGATGCAAATTTACGGAAAAAAACAATAATTCAAATTTCAGGTCTGAAAGACTAAAACAAATATAGTCCATGGTAACGTCCTGGGGTGGTGTGTGAACCCGTGTGGTTAATCGTCAGGGAATGTGCCGCATAGGCCTGAAAGGCCAAAACAGATATAGCCCATGGGCATCGCCCTGGGTAAGCCAAATAAACGACTGATGAATTTGAAGATCTGGATTTTGTTCATATATTTGTATTATAGATGATATGTTTTTGAACAATCAAGAAAATTCAGTCGGAACAAGATAAATCATATATAGAATATGAGAAAGATAAGAACAATAATTTTAATCATGGCAATTATGCCTCTCTTTTTAAGTTGCTCCAAGATTTGTAATGGAATGATAAATATACTAAAAGAAGTGGCGTATGAAATGGGAGAAGATACGACGAATGTTCCGTTCGAACCCTTGGAAGGATATAAAATCATTAAAATGGAGAGCCGCAGTCTTCGGTATGGACGTGATTATAAGTTTCCATATGTACAGATGGAGGACAAGGAGGTGGAGCGAAAGGTGAACGTTCGACTTCAAATGGGTAATTTTGGGGTGGTTTTCAATGGACCCGATGGGTCTTGTGTGGATGGTATCGATCATTTTGTGAGATTTTCATACGAGGAGGACATGCCGTCGATAAGATTTTCTGATAATAGCTTTTCGCGCAATCTTAGAATTAGAATCGAATATGGATCAACGAGAGCGGGGTATATATACTACAATTTTAATCCAAAGACGGGAGATCTGTACCATTTGGAGGATTTTTTCAGTGAAGAAAACTATTATCTGTTTCAAAGTAAACTATTAGGATACGAATTGATTGATGAAGATGACCTTGTTGATTTGTCTAATTTTGAGTTTAATCAGACTCAAATTGGGGTTCTAATAAGCCTTAGTTCGCGTTTTGACCAGTATAAGTATTTGAAAATAAACATCTCTGACATTGAACCGTTACTGAACGACTACGGACGTTCGGCGCTTATCACGGGCGAGGATTTGGATAAATACCACACCGACCTCCCCACTCTTCTTTATGAGGGAACAATTGGAGAAGAACCTGTCTATTATCTCCGAAGGTATCCGTTTGGAGGGGAGGACCAACTATTTTTTAGGAACTCAGGAAAATTTGGGGAAAGAGTCGGAGAATGGTCCTTGCTTGAGTTCCCGGAACAGATGGAAATAATCCCTTCCGAAAGAGACAGAAAGAACATCTATTTTTGTGATTCATATTGGTATGACGGCCAATTTCGGATTAAACACATAGAGAAAGTGAGAGCCTCCGAAGGTTTGGAGCCAGGAGACGATGACTATTATCCGCATTATGAATATAAGGATTTTGGCATGGACTTGTTTTGCTATCGGGTCACGGAAGATGGATTGGAGGGCTATTATCAGACCCCCTATCCATTGGGCCATGAATTGAAAGTGACAGGATTCAACCTTAATGAAGAGGAAGAAGAGGACTATAGATATAGAATAGAGGAATATGGAGTCAAGCCTCAGAAATATCGGGTGAAATTAAAAAAAATGTAATCTGCTATGCCCAAATTTATGGTAACCCTGACTGGTGCGACCAGCATGGGATCGATTGTGCAGTGTCGTTAGGACGTCGCCAGCCTGAAAGGCTGTAACGTGACGTGATGCCCCCAACCCTGGTAGGGGTGGTATATCACAGGCATGGTGTGTAAACCCGTGTTTGTAGGCGGTTTTTTGTGGGACTAATAGGACAAATAGGACGAATGGGTGGCAATGGTCTGTAACGTGATGCCCCCAACCCCGGCAGGGGTGGCATACCATAGGCACGGGTGTGAACCCGTGTTTGGAATGTGACGGGCGGCACAGGAACCCCAAAGGGGTGACACAAAAACATGTCAATTAATTTGAAACAACCTACAATATGGCCGCAGGTTTGCACCTGCGTCTGTGATATGGCATCCTGTTAGGGAGGGGACATGACGCATAATACGGTGAGGGGTCCACACACAGACGCGGCACACCACGTCCCTACATACTTCTTAACTCTTTTATCTTGATTTAATTGTAGAATTTTCGAAAAAATATATATAAATTTGTGATGCTAATTTATGTTGATGAATAATATTAATGATGGGGTATTAAGTTGAATATAAAAAAAGAAATAATTTAAATATATGTCGCAAAATTTGAATCCGGTAAGACCTAAGGTGAGACTCGACGGAGAGGAGATACCATTCGAATCGCTCACGTTGGAGCAGAGTGTGAATTCGTGTCATCATTTTGATGTGGTGCGAGATTTCATGTCGCAAGATGAGATGTGGAAGGAGTCGCCACAGAAACTGATGTCGTATGTAGGCGCTCGTGCGTTGATACGTTTTGAACAGCAGGGGTCTGGTGAGTCGTACGAGTTTTCTGGGTATGTGACGGATGTCCGCATTGATGCCTGGGAGAGTGAGCCGGATTATGATTATTATAATCACCGCAGCAACAGGGTCCATTTCATCGGCGAGGGGGATGTGATGCGTTTGAACGGTGCCCTCGGCATGGATAGTTTCACGGATAGTACATTGAAAAACATTGTCTCGGAGGTGGTTTCACCGTCCGGACTGCAGGTGGAGTGTCAGCCTCACTTCGACGGCATTGTGCCGTACGTGATGCGCTACAAGGAGAGCGTGTTCGGGTTCTTGAATCGTCTGTCCAGCACCTATAACGAGCTGTTCTTCTACGACGGCAAGAAGTTATGGTTCGGCAAGCCAGGTAACTGTGGGGAGGAGACGCTGGTGTTCGAACAGGATGTCTTCAGTCTCCGTACACATGCGTCCGTGTTGCCGCATAAGGTGTCGGCCTTTGAGTATTTCATGGAGCAGGACACGACCGACAGGGTGAATGCCAGTCAGTCGTCGCTCAGCGGGGTGCTGAAGGAGGTGTCGAAAGCGTCCGACAGACTGTACGAAGAGGAGGAGAACATTGTTTCAGGTTCTCCGTTGACAGACAAAGGTTGTCTGATGACGTATGCAGATAATAAACAGCACGCATTGGAAGGCGGCATGTTCAACGTGGAGGGCGAGACCCGCACGTGTCGAATCAAACTAGGGTGTGTGGTGGAGATCAACTTTCCGTCGAAGATGCAAGTCTCCTCGATGGGCCGGTTCCGCATTGTGAGCATTGTGCACAAGGTGAACAAGGCGGGGAACTACAGCAATCATTTCATAGCGACGCCGGACGGACATGAGTATGTGACCCAGCAGTATCTTGACAGGGTGAAGGCCTATCCGGAGGTGGCGACGGTGAGCAGCAACAGTGATCCGAAAAGTCTCGGACGAGTTCAGGTGCAGTTTGATTGGCAGAAGCGGTTGAGCAAGAGCACCAACTGGATTCGGGTGCAGAGTCCCGACGCAGGAGGTAGTGGCATGACGAACAGGGGATTGGTGTTCATCCCAGAAGAGGGCGACCAAGTGATGGTGGGCTTCGAGTATGGCGACCCAAGTCGTCCGTATGTGATGGGAAGCCTGTTCACTGGAGCGAACGGAGCCGGAGGCGGTGACGGGAATAATATCCATAGCATTATGACGAAGAGCGGACATCAGATTGTGTTTAATGATGATAATAGTGACTGGGCAATAACCATTTCTGATAAAAATGGCAATGTCATCAAACTTGATACGAAAGGTAAAAATATACAATTGTCGGCAGGGGAGACGATCTCATTGCTTGCCAATAATATCAGCATTGATGCTGCACAGACAGTGTCGATACATGCAGGAGAGGATGTGGTTCTGGATGCAAGCAAGGAAATGAATTTGTATGCAAATGAAAATACCAATCTCGTGACAGGAGAGGAGATTTCCGTGACGGCCAAGAACCTGTCAACCTCAGTTACAGAAAATGCGCAGCATAATTCGGACAGTTTGTCGCTGTTGGCGGATTCGGAGGTTGAAATCACATCAAAGAAGATAGAAATCGACAGCAACAAGGAGAACCTTGTCCTTGCTACGGGAGGTGATATAGAAGCTCAGGCCAAAGGCAAAGTGAACCTATTCTAAAAAGGCGAAGAGATGAAGATTGAGTTGAAAGCAGATAGTGCAACGAGAGAATACAGTGTAAGTAAACACTTCAAATTTCGAGATGCGCCAGGCAATGATAGCGCGCCTGGAACGCAATACACGGAAGAGGTGAGTGTCGCCATTGATCGTTCCAGGTCATCGGGAATCGTAGCCAAGGTGGAGAGGCGAAACGTCAGAAAAGACGGTAAGCGTTTTTGTCCCAATCCTGTGGAACATTACTTTATAAAGTCCGGGGAAGTGTTGAACAAACTTGAATTGCAGCTCACTGCGGATGGTAAGATTGAGAAGGTGCTGAACAGGGAAGAGATATTGAAAAATTGGGAATATACCAGAATATATCTGGATAATTATTTTGTGAGCAGGGATGAAAATGTGCTTTCAACCATAAAAGGGTGGACCCAGCAGATTGAGTCCATAATAAAAGATGAACGTCGGTATTTACAGATAGTTGAGTCGGATCTGCTTTACAACCGTTTCTTTTATGGTTATTGGATGGATTACGGGAAGAATGGGCAGATGATTGTGACACAATTCTTCCCAGGTGTTTTCGGAGCTGCAAGAACAGTTTTGACAGAAGAGTTAGCGGTGTCGGAGACGGACGGGATAAGAAAGGTTGAAATCGTGGGGTATCTGAACAAGGAAGAATCCGATCTTGCCGCTATTGCAGAGACGTTGGGCATGAAAGAGACACAGTTGGAGGGTTTGAGTGTTGATTTGAAAGGCACGTGTCTGTTTGATGCAGATGGAATGATTGAAAAGATTGAAATGAAAGCAGATGCGAATTTGTCAGATACAGATTTGCAGAGAAGTTTTAGTTTAATTGTTAGCAGAAGATAGAAATAATATATGGCTAAGAAAAATAGTGGTGATCAATATGCGGTAGATGGCGCAATCTACAAATGTCAATATGGAGGTGCACCTTGTCAGATAGCTGTCACTTCCAATCAAACGATAATGGCTCAGGGAAAAGCAATTGTGACAGATAAGGATGTTACATTCAAAATTGCGACGTCTCCTTTCGTGAATTGCATGCAGAATCCTAATAAACAGGCACCTATATGCAATTATGCAAATGGAGTATGGACTCCTAATACAACAGAACCACAGGGTAAAAAAAATGCAATCACAGAAAGTAGTAAAATGAAATGTCCAGTTTTTGCAGGTGAGATTTCATGTGTGTTTCCTGGACAAACACAAGGTGTCTCTGCAGGAGATTTTGACGTAAAGATGGAGGCACTTTGTAATTTCCCATTTGCGTTACAGGTGACTTTTCCTGTCAATCAGGGGAAAAAGACACAACCCCAGCCTCAATCTATATATAGTGTTTCTGCGACAAAACTTGGAGAAAAGAAAAGATACAAGTTTAAGGATTCGATGTATGTTAGGCCTAATGAATTAATTACTCTTTATGCTTATAAAAAAGGTAATGTTGAATTGAAAGCAACAGAATTTGTCAATTGGGCTGTTTCTAAAAGAAGAAAGGGGATAGTACAAAAACAGCAAAAAAATAAAAACCAGAAACCAATTTCCGAAGAAAAAATATTTTTGGATAAACTTGTGTTATATAAAATGACATGTTCTCCGTTTAATTTAAAGCTTAAAGAGCCTGGTGTTTATTATGTTGAGGGTGGATCAAACGCTATGGTAGAAGGATACAAAAAGATTGATCATAAAAAAACTATTGAAGGGGGAAAAAACGGAATTCCAAAAGATGTAAATTGTGCGATAAAGGTGGAAGTGTTGGAACATAATCGTATTTTGGACGTGAAAATGGAGGGAGACCCTGCTTTAAATTCTAAGGAGAAGTTTAAAGAAAGTGTCCCGTTGAAACAAGATAATCCCAATATAACCTATCAATCTATTCAAAATTCGAATAAGCAAGCAGACGTATTAAAAAGTAACTACCACTTTGGTGCCAATATTCCTGAAAAATTCAAGGTTAATATAAAAAGCAAAGAATGCTATTTTACACAGGGGGGGGGCTATGCCAGCACAACAAGAGATTTTGGAAGACCCCAGCAATATACAGAAGTTGAGGTTGAAAGATATGTTCATAGATTTTCTGATGAGATAGAATTTGTAGTTCGTACTGCAGTACCGATAGATAGGAAAGAACCGTTAGATAGGAAAGAACATTTTTGTATTCTCGTTAATGAGTATATTCATACAGATTGGATTCTAAAGTATAGTGTCAATACAGAATATCATTTTTCGTTAAAAGTGTCATGTTTTTATCCTAATATTGATATTACTATTTTATTGACAGAGGGAAAAATGTCGATTTTGTCCGATCTAATACCTATGAAACCTAAAATAGGAGAGGCTGGTGTCGTAGATATTAAGTATTTAAAAATCAAGCAAGTTAATAGTATTGTATTTGCATCTGTATCGCTAGATAAAATGGGGAGAGAAGAGGTCCCTCCTATGGTCAGACCTGAAACAACCATATATTTGTTGGTGCGTCCGATGAATAGTTACGGTAAGTCTAATGTCCTGAGGTATGCGGAATGGAAAATTGAAGATAAGGAAATAGAGATTAAGAAAAAAGATAATAAGAAAAGTAAGGGGGGGGGAAAACAAGAGGAGAAAAAGAATGTTGAGGAACCTATAAAAAAATATAATGTGGTATGCCGTGGAGAGTCTTGTGAATTAAAACTCGAAAAAGAAGGTGAGGTTACAATTACTCTATCTTTGGATCAATGTTGCGACGATTATTTAAGTAACTATAATAATGGACGGAAAAAGTATTCTCGTACGTTAATAATACAACGTAATGCTGCTATCGGCATTGTTAATCCAGTCCGCGATATTCTTTATGCTGGCATTCAATATCGTTTTAAAGTTAAGTTTTACTATGATGATTATTTAGATAAAGATGGTGCGTATGAATATAAGTTGGACGGGAAAGTTCAAAAGGATACAACAGATGAAATTTCTTTAAATTTTGGTACGGGTGAAGTGGGAAGTCATTGTCTTTCTTTTGTAAAAGAAAAATACAATTTTGAGGTGCTTAAACCCATAATTGAGACGTGGCAATTTGTTGATAAATATCATAAAAAGGTGAGTAAAGTCGGATTTGAAGAAAAAATTTATCTTGAAATAAATATACCAGCATGGAAAGATTTAAGGAATAGTAATGAGTTACTCCAAAAGGTGCGTCTGTTTCTGTGGGACATGGGGGAAAATGCTCTTATAGAAAAATTGACGGATGATGCTAGATTCGATGAAAAAGGAACAGCAAGGATAGAGTTGATGTTCACTGAAGACGTTGTCAAACTTGAAGGAAGGAAAAGTATTATGATAGATGCGTCTCTTATGAATATACCAAACTTAAAAATAGAAAATTTGGAACAAAAAGGGTTGCATTGGTTTAAGAAGGAAAGGACTCCATTGATTTTAACAAGCGAAATGGAAATGTCTGGCTTTTTCTCTGGCAGATCTGGGAAACCACAGAAATCAGTGATGAAGTATGGAGATAAGATTTATATCATGCTTGTTACGCATAACTACATGAATAAAATGGATAGAATCTCGGTGGAACTTTGGGAAAATAATCAAAAAGGAGACTCCGACAAGTTGATTGAAATATTTACAAATGACGATGAAAGATTTGAGTCAGATGAGTATGGAAAAGTGAAAGTTAATTTGAGTAATCTTTTCACGGATGGTAGTGCACATGGAGAGAATCCCAATCCTCGGTTATTCTATTTTAGAGTGAAATTAGATGAGAATGTGGTATATCAATATCCGCAAACGCAGGATGATGTCTTTAATATGAAATTTAAGAAGAGATGTGAGAGCGCTCCTGCGAATGATTCTCAGGAAGTACTATCAGGAGATGAAGAACAACCATCTGTGCAAAATGAAGAACAAAACACAGATGCGACTCAACGGCCAGAAATAAATGAGGGTCGAGATGCAAATATGCCACCTCATCGGCAAGGGGGAGATGGGGGACGAGATGCAAATATGCCTCCTCATCGACAGGAGGGAAATGGAGAACGAAATATGGAAGGGTCTCGTCGTGCCATGTTGAATAATGAACAAAGAGAGGAAGTGCATCAGCGACCTATGCAGGATGCTCCGCAAAATACGGATGCACCACAACCAACTACTGCACCAACTGATTCACAGACTGTTCCGTCAACCAATGCATCTCAACAGACTGAGTCAGAGTGTGATGATAGCGACACCGCTGTTATTACACAAGATGAAGAGGTCTATACTATTTCTAAAGGTGACACTTCTTGTGATGATAACCTTAAATCGAAGGTTCGCAGTTATCTTTGGCAGTTGAAAGTGGGCAAAGATAAAGAGGTGCAGCGTCTAAACTCTACGCTGGCAATCATTGCTCCTGTGATAGTGGGAGAGGAACTGACGGATGGGGAGAGGAACAATGGGGAGTCTCAAAGCGCATGTAAAAATTGTCATGAAGAGTATGAGCTTATGGCTAAAAGGTTAAAAGAAGTATTTGATAAGGTGGATGAAAATAAACTCAAAATCATCGCTCAAGCTTATTGTGACTATCAATATAAATTATGCATGGATTCATGTTGGGCAAAGGCTGTATTCTTTGCCGCTGTGTATGTTGAATCCGGACCTAATTTAACAATTAGAAAAGGTGAAGGATTTAATTATTCAGTAGCTAATTTATACTATAGCGGGACGTTCTCTCGTTTCAAAGGAAATCCGTCTTTGTGTGTGGAATATGGAGCAACTAATACATCCTCTTGTTTTAAATATACTCCTAGTAATAAAGATATTGACACTGCCTCATTTTCCAAGATAGACTCTGTAGTGGAGGAGGGAATTACATCCTATATATTTAAAAAAGATTACATAGGGAAAGACAAATGGGATGACAAAATACATTCTCATTCATGTGACTCTAAAAAGTTGGCAAATTATGTATATAGTGATAGAAAAGATTTAGGAAACAAAGGGGGAGATGACGGATGGAATTTTAGAGGTAGGGGACTTTGCCAAATTACAGGCAGAGGAGCATATACTTCTATACAAAATATCATGCGAAGCGTTGGATATAATGTGGATTTGGAGAATAATCCAGATTTGGTTGTTAATGACATAAGAGTGGCAACGGTTTCATCAATGGCTTTTTTCGTTTGGAAAGGGTTAAATATGCGGAATATATGCGATGAATACGTTGATAAAAATAAAATTGATTTTAAAAAAGTCGGAGATGATAGTGATGTCAAACATGGAATAGACATTGTGACCAGAAAAATGGGGAATAACCCAGCTACCAGTATGAAAATAAAGGTTGGCGACGAAAATGTTTCATTACTAAGAAATCATAGGGGGAAACATCTCGTTTTTAAAGATTTGATGTTCGAAGCATTTGATTTGAAAAATTGTCAATGTAAATCGGTGAGAACGGATGAAACAGATATAATTACATATCACATCTATAGTAATCGTCGTATAGAAAAGCATATCCCATTGAATATAACAAATAAAAATATATACAGATATGTATATCACACAGAAAAGGCTTCTTATCTGGTTGCAGAAAGAAAGATCATTCGTGATGGCTTTTATTTTAATGAAAATCCAGTGGGAGTAAAAGACGAAAATAGAAAAAATACGGAGTTAATTTATACGTACAACAAGGAACTTAAAAAGATAGATGGGAAAGATGTTTATGTAAAGTATAGATCCAATGGCGTGCCGGAATATGTGATTGTTAATGCTAAGGATAGTAGTTTAAAAAAAGGTATTACAAATAAATTATATAAGACAGATGGAAGACATACAGAGGTGGTAAGAATAGATGAAGTTCCTAATAATGGTGATGAAGCTATCATTGACGTAGTAAACCAACCAGGTACACTCTCTTTTTATGTTGAAAATGAAGTTTTTATTTCATATAGAGTTGATTTAACACAAACAGAACGATGTTATACTAATCCGACGATTATGGCTATCGCAATAGGTATATTAGCTGAATATGGCGCGACTAAATTAGCGGAGGTGGGAAAATTGTACAAAGATGCATATAATGATGATAAGAGTGATGTTAGACCGGTATATTCGCCCCATTCTTATTGTCGGAGTCAGAAAGAAGACAATACAACAGAACCGAATTTCACTTTTGAAGGAAAATTTTGTAGGAGTGGTACAGGAAATGTGGATAAATTAGGAACAGGTTTTCCCAGTCAGACTCATAGAAACGGTATGGCATTTGATTTCTGTTATGGGAAAAAAAGTGATGATGAAAAAATTATAGAAATCGCAAAAGGATACGGATTCCAAAATATTCTTTGTGGTACTCTCCCAGAGTATCAGCGCAAAGGTGCAAAAAATGACACAAATCATAATAACCATATTCATTTGGGAGGTTTAAAATATTATAAAGTTAACAGAGATTCCAAGGGCGATCTTATTATTACAAAAGAAGGAGTAATATCTAGAACACCAATCCTTTGTGGCCCACTTGATGATAAACCATGGGGGTTGGCTAATTATGTAGAAATAAAAGAAAAAGAAGAAGGGAAAAATGAAAAGTAATGTTTTTATTGTTATTTCTATTTTCGCCTTGTATTCTGGATGTACAGATTCGAATACAAGTAGAAATAACGTTAAAGAAAATGCTGAGTGCGCGAGTGACTCTGCCGAGGAATATCGTGGCATGCATGACACTATACGGACAAAAATTGATGACAGTATAACTATTTTATGGGAGGATAAAAACATGATTGATGCGTCAAAATATCTAGACAGTAAGGAGTTAATGTTTCTTAAAAACATTTTAGTGAAAGGCTATCGGAAAGAGGATATAGAGTTTCTCAGTAATTCATATTATGAAAACGACTTTGACTTTGAAGAGGAAGAGCTATATCAAAATTTTGATGTTGAGATGGAAACAAGAGATGAATTATGTAGGGAGTATGAAATTGTTAGCACATTGGTCGCAAAAGTTTTTCCCATGTACAAACCAGTGTCTAAAGATTTGTACAAGAAAAAGCTGCATGATGTTTTTGGTTTTAGTGACAGAAAAGATTTCAGGTACGACAAAGATAGACAGATTCTTGTAGATTCCAGATTTTTGATTGACGCATTCCCTCGGTATGAGTTTAATTACACATTGGATTATCAAAAGAATAGTAATTATTTTCATATAAACGACGGTTTTAATTCATGCGAAATGTATGTTTTTTACCACGAAAGAGGGTTCGTTTTCCCTGATGGTATAGTATGGTTCCCTAATTTTCATAGATTTATGTGTTTCGATTTGATAGAAGGAACTCCAGAATATCAATGGGAAGGGGAAAAGGGATTATCCACCCGCAAGTACGAACATCCCAAAGATGTCATAGCAGCAAGAAATTTTATTTATGACAAGTGTATGGAAGAGGGTAGAGTGTTGGTCAACAAGAAAGATCTTGAAATGCTTTTCCATTATAACAACTATATCTTTTATGAGAGTAAATCTAGTTTGAATTGGATACTTGCAGACAAAGTCGGACTTTATTTAGTAGAAGATCTTTTTGAAAAATATAATTATGACAAAGATACAACGATAAACAAAGTGCTTATAAAAAAAGAAATTTTCCATCGTAAAGGAACAGATATGTATGGGGATACCATATACAGGGAGAATTTTGTAAAATATATTGCTGACAATTGTTATGATCCAGATAAAAAAGGCGAGTTCGGATTGGATGATTGTAGTCTTGTGGAATATATGCTAAACTGTGCAGAATATGAAATCCCTGAGGACGATAAAGATTTCTTGAATAAAGACATGGATGGAAGGAAAAACTGGTATGGATCAGTGTTATGGGCGTATTATCTAATTCGTGCTTATGATACTTATATCGAAAAAAGTGGATCTGCTCCTCGTTGTTGGAATGACTACTTGGGCGAGTCTTTATACAATAGCGAAAAAGACTGCGAGTCTTTGTTCTATAAAAAGATAAAGGAAAAGAAGTTTTATGGTTACGATTTTGAAAAAAGATGTGAACAAGTATATGATGAGACGAGAAGTGGATATCTTCGTGCTATACATAAAGATGGCGAGTAGTTTTTGTGTTATGTAGTGAATATTGGACATAGTCACAAAGACGAATGTTATCAACTAGAATTATTTGAATAATACTTGACAATGTAATATCTGTATGAGCCTTTCAGTCTCGTGGAACGATATCACGGATGGATTAGTTTTCCAGCACCGCCAGCCTGAAAGGTTGTAACAGATTTAGCCCATGGGCATCGCCCTGGGAAGATATGTGAATCCGTGTGGTTAAGTTAAGAGTTAAGAAGTAGGAGTTAAGAGTTTTTTGTGGGACGAATCGGACAAATCGGACGAGTGGGTAGTGCGGTTGGTGACGTGATGTCCCCAACCCCGGACAGGGGTGGTATATCACAGGCACGGTGTGTGAACCCGTGTATGAAAATGAGACATGCGGTAATTCCCAATCCTGAAGGGATGTCATATCACAGACGCAGGTGTGAACCTGCGGTGCAATGTGGCATGATTGTATAATTTTTTGATAAAAAAACAGGATGTGCCACAATCAGACACACCCTGTATGTTATATGTTGAAAAAATCCTACCCAATCGGTTTTATTCCATGATCAACATTTGTTGACGAACAGATTCTGAGTGGATTGCCTCGAATACGACCTTCATGAATTCACCATCCATAGATAGTTCGATGCCTTGTTGTGCACGCTTGTTGATGATCTCATCATAACGTGTGGTTTGTAGAATAGGCATCTCATGCTCTTTTTTGTAGGTTCCGATTTCACGAGAGATACGCATTCTCTTTGCCAATGTCTCAATCAAATTGATGTCGATTTCATCAATCTGCTTTCTGAGCTCGGTTAGGTTCTCTGTTGTCTGGTTGGTCTCACGAATAACAAGGTTGTTGAGGATAATGTTCAATACCTCAGGTGTTACTTGCTGTGAAGCATCGCTCCATGCGTTATCTGGATCGATGTGCGATTCAATGATCAAACCATCGAATTGCAAGTCCATTGCTTGCTGACAAAGTGGTGCGATAAGGTCGCGACGACCAGAGATATGACTTGGGTCGCAGATGATTGGTAACTCAGGAATACGTCTGCGTAGTTCAATAGGAATATGCCATTGAGGAAGGTTGCGGTAGAGCTTTTTATCGTATGTGCTGAATCCTCTGTGGATGGCACCAAGACGACGGATGCCGGCGTTGTTGAGACGTTGCAATGCACCAATCCAAAGTTCCAAATCAGGGTTGACTGGGTTTTTGATCAATACGGGTACGTCTGTGCCTTGTAATGTGTCTGCAATCTCTTGTACGGCAAATGGATCAGCTGTGGTACGTGCACCAATCCAAAGAAGATCCACTCCATATTTTAGGGCTTCTTCAACATGTTTGGCTGTTGCTACTTCTGTTGCAGTGAGCATGCCTGTCTCTTTCTTTACAGTTTGTAACCATGGTAATGCCTTAACACCGTTTCCTTCGAATCCTCCTGGCTTGGTACGTGGTTTCCATATTCCTGCACGGAACACCTTTACACCGTTGTCGGCTAATTGTTTAGCGGTTGCAATCACTTGTTCTTCTGTCTCTGCACTGCATGGACCTGCAATGACCAATGGTCTTTTTTCTTCTACACCTGTAAGACCTAGTTTTTTTAATTCCATAAGATTTATTATTTATAATGTTTTTATTTTCGTGATTATAAGTTCTGATTTGCCTCTTGGTATTCACCCAATACTTTCAAGTCTTTTGTCAGTGGCGTGATAGCCGACAACGCTTGTGTGTAACGTACATATTGCGTGAAGGAGAGGTTTACGTAAAATTGATATTCCCACTCTCTGCCGATGATAGGGAGAGATTGAATCTTTGTGAGGTTGAGTCCGTAGTAGGATAAGATGGACAATATCATAGCCAAGCTACCTTGCTCATGCGGAAGAGAGAAGACGAGAGAGGCTTTGTTCGGACTCTTTCCTTTGCTCAGCTCGTCGGTTAACCATGAATCGGCCACGATGAGGAAGCGAGTGAAGTTGTGCTTGTTAGTTTCGATTCCTTTCTCCAATATTTCAAGTCCGTAGATCTTGGCTGCCATCTCGCCGCAAATGGCAGCTACTCCCATTTTGCCCTCTTCAGCCACTCTTTTGGCGCTGGATGCGGTATCGTCACTTTCCACAGCTTTGATGTGCTTGTTGCGTTGAAGAAAGTCGCCACATTGCATAAGAGCGATCGGGTGGGAGTGCACCTCGTGGATGTCGGATATCTTCTGTCCAGGGAGAGCTACTAAGTTATGTTTGATGCGAAGTTTGTATTCTCCTGCGATCTTCAAACCGCTCTCTTTGAGAAGATTGTGGTTTTGTAGCAAACTGCCGGCTATTGTATTCTCTATTGCCACAGCGCCTATGATGGATGAGTCTTTTTTGATGGTGTCAAACACATCTCGGAATGTCTCGCAAGCTATTATCTCAATCTCTTCACCTTTGAAATATTCACGTGCTGCAATGTCATGGAAACAACCAGCAATTCCTTGTATAGCTACTCTCTTCATTGTTTATTATTTTTTAATTAAAAAATCCCGCTTAGTTAGGCGGGATTCAATTTATCTATTCACACAACTATTTTCCCGCCTTATGATTTCATAAAGAAGTAAAAGTAATAAAAGTAAAAACCGTTATGTTTTATTGTTTTTGTCATAATCACTGAAATGAAAAAGTCCCACATTTCTGCGGGACTCTATTTTAATATTCATCACTTTTGTATTTATAAAATCGAAGTCCCGCTCTTACCTGCTAAAGTAAAAGAAGTAAAAGTAATATGTAAAAATGTTACACTTCATATTCTTCGATTTTTGATGATGCAAATTTATAGTATGTAAATTTATCATGAAAGTTTTTTTTGAAAAAAATCACAGAGAGGGATAAAAAAACTTTCAAAACTAATTTTTTGACGATGGTAAAACCATCTGTTCGGATGTGTATCTCCTGTAAAAATAATATTTGATGCGCTTAGAGAACAAGACGGCAATAAAAAAATATGAGATGAGAAGTTTTTTGTATGGAAATCGGATAGAGTGAAAAGTATTTAGCTTAACTTTGTAAAGTTGTTCATGAAGATTAACTATTCAGTTTCTGATTTATTAGGTTCTTGCGGATGCTGAAGAATGTGTTTATAGAACCTTCTTGTAATTATTACTGTTATTGAACATGAAAAAGAGTTGTATGTATTTTGTCTTGCTTCTTGTGTCATTATTATCATTTACATCATGTGATAAAGAAGAGGAGATGCAGAATGAGAATCAAAATAATCAACAAAATGATTCAAATCAAGAAAATTTATCAGATGAAAACGGGGAAGAGACAGATGTGAAAAAATATGTGGATCTTGGACTTCCTAGTGGAACACTTTGGGCAACGTGTAATGTGGGTGCTACAAAGCCAGAAGAGTATGGATATTTGTTTGCCTGGGGAGAAATAAAACCCAAATCAAAACCTAGTATAATATACGGCAACTATAAATGGGGTGATATCGATGGACATGCCCTTACAAAGTATTGTACTTGGGAGTCTTCTGGTATAGTTGACAATAAAAAATGTTTGGATCCTGAAGATGATGCGGCAATAGCTCAATGGGGTAAAGATTGGCGGATGCCGACGATAGAAGAGATATCGGAACTATGTAAAAAGTGTGATTGGAAAGTGGTGTATGACTATAAAGAGAGTGGCGTAGCCGGAGCTGTTGGTATTAGCAAGATTAATGCTAATGAAATCTTTCTGCCTGCTATACCAACTACAATTGGTTATGATGGTGGAGGTGAATATTGGTCAAGTGATATTAATATAGGAAATTCATACGAAGCCAGGGTGCTCTGGTTCCATTTGGATTCATCTGGGGAAGGAGCTCCCACATGTTCTTCTATTAGGCGAGATGGGTGTAAGGCAGTCCGTGCCGTTTATGTTGGAAAGTAAGTCGCTCGAAGCCCTTTGAATGCTGTCCCTATTTGGGAAATGAGGTCGCTGGCAATCATGCTTTCCTCTGATTCTGCGTGGCTGATTGATAGGTCTCCCGCTTTCCCGTGTAACCATACTCCTAGGAGTGCAGCCTTTTCAGGTGCATATTTTTGTGCAAGTAAGGAGGTTAGAATACCCGTCAGCGTGTCGCCGCTGCCAGCTGTCGCCATGCCTGGATTGCCTGTGGGGTTGACATGAAGGGTCCCGTCGGGGAATGAGATGCTTGTATAGGCGCCTTTCAGTACGATGATGACATTGTGCTGTCGAGATAGTTCTCGCTGTTTCTCCCAACTGTTGTATCCTTGTGTCTTAACGCCTGCAATTCTTTCAAATTCTTTGGGATGGGGAGTGAGAATGCTTTTGGGGGGTATCAATGACCACCATTCAGGATTCTTACCCATAAGGTTCAGTGCATCTGCATCAATGACCATTGGTTGATGGTACTCACTGAGTAGCTGATGAATGGCCGTTGCCGTTGTTTCTGACTGACCTACCCCTGGACCTATGCCTATCGCATTGTAGGAGGTGAGATTAGGATGGCGGGTGAAACAGGTCTCACTCTGGTCTATCGAGACGATGGCTTCCGGCACGGATATCTGCATGATCTCGTAGCCTTTTTGAGGAATGTGCACGGTGACTAATCCGCAGCCTGTACGAAGGGCAGCTTTGGTGGCTAAGATGGAGGCTCCCATCATACCGTAAGAACCGGCAATCAATAGTGCATGGCCGAATGTGCCTTTGTGAGAAAACGTATTCCGCTTGTGGTATAACATTTTTATGTCAGCCTCATCTGTTAGGTAATAGGGCGTGTCGGTTTGTGCAATTGCCTGTGGATGAAGTTGAATGTCTAATATCTTCCAGTCGCCTACGTATTGTTCGTTCTCTGCGAAGAAGAAGCAGGGCTTAGCTGCTTGAAAGGTAAATGTATAATCTGCTTTTATAATACAGTCGGGATGATTGTTTTGATTGTCTTCTCCAAACAAGCCCGAAGGAATATCGATGGAAAAGAGAGTGCTGCCGTTTTCTCTCATGAGGTTCATCTGATGAATGACCTCTTTGAAAACACCTTCGACGGGACGGTTCAGTCCTGTGCCGAACAATCCATCAATGATAATGTCTGTGGAACAGGAGGGTAATTCATCCGCCTG
The DNA here is from genome assembly GCA_902766045.1 of uncultured Bacteroidales bacterium. Taxonomy (GTDB): domain Bacteria; phylum Bacteroidota; class Bacteroidia; order Bacteroidales; family Paludibacteraceae; genus UBA1181. The sequence continues at coordinate 9,134 of CACXCA010000045.1, read as the reverse complement.
TTTTATACGTGTGATGTTCTGTAGTTGTCTTAAATCATCGTAAGCATTCTGACAATCCTCTGATAGCTTGTCCTTCGGGTCGATGAGATAGACGTGACAATTCTTGCCGATTCTGTTCAGTAATTGAGCGATGACTAAGGCATCTCCTCCGTTATTGCCATTGCCGGCAAATACAGAGATGGAAGTGTTTGCTTCTATGTGATGTAGTAATTCTTCGAAGAATGCACGAGAGGCTCGTTTCATTAAATTATATGATGAAATAGGCTCATCTTGTATTGTGATGGCATCAATTTGTTTTATTTGGCTTGTCCGAAATATTTTCATCGTTCTTATTTATGTTGTCGAATAGTTGTTTCGATTCTATTTCGTACTCTTCTTCCGTCTCATTTTCTTCTTCGGCGGATGTCGGAACCGGACCTTTTTTGAGGATGGTGGTCGCCATACCTGTCAGGTGAACTTTGTTTATATCGATATGATTGAATTCCTCCTCTAAGATGATCTCATGGCTCAGCAGTTTTTCGCCGATCAGCTTGAAATAATCTGCCATGTAGGGCTTTAGGTTGTGGTTGGCATCAAATGACCACATGAACTTCTTGGGCTTCGGAATGATGCTGGTCATGAATATTGCTTCTTCGATGGATAAATCGGCAGGTTCTTTGCTGAAATAGAAATGGGAGGCACTGCGTACTCCATAGATGTGGGGGCCCCATTCAATGATATTCAGATAGATTTCAAACATTCGCTCTTTCGTGAGCAACCGTTTGTTTTCGATCATCCATACGATCATCGCTTCTTCTAGTTTTCTGGAGAGTGTCTTTTCTTTACTTAACCATAGGTTCTTGACGAGTTGCATGGAGATGGTGCTGCCTCCTCTTGCAAATCTCTTCTCTTTTAAATTTTTGATGATGGAGGATCGAATGGCAGTGTCATAGAATCCTTTGTGTGAGAAAAAGAAGCCATCTTCTGAAAATAAAATAGAATGAATCAGATACGGCGTGACTGCCTTCATTTCTACATAATTAGGATTCTCTTCTCCTACAATCATTGAACCAATCTGGTTGCCGTCCTCGTATATCTTATACTCAAAAGGATGAGCCACTTCACGGAAGTCTGTGTCGCCAAACTTCTTGATGTTAAAATTATAAGGGGTCATGGCTGATTCAAATTCCAGACTGTCTATCTTGTCTGTCTCGAGTTTAATGTGCAGATGATAGGATAGCTCTCCTTCCGTCTCGATTCCTTTTAAATGAGAACAGAGTCCAGACGGTATGGACGAGAAAAGATGTTGAGCACTGTCTTTGGGACTCTCTAGATTAAACTCTAATCGTTGTATGGTGTCTTGCTTTGACCAAGACAGGTAGGGGTGAAGTATGAACTTATTTAATTGTATGAGACTTGTACTATCTAATTCGAAGGATTGTTCTCCTATTTTAGATGAATAATGCAAGGTCGTATTCTCTAGAATGATATGATTGGCTGCGACTTTGCTGTTGAACAGGTCTAGGTGCGGACAGAGCATATCACCTGAAAGATAAATCAAGTCGTTGTTGCTTTTGTCTAACTTGACATTTATATCTAGTGTATCAAATGCAATAGTAGTCTGATACTCATCTTCCAAAAGTGGGATAGAGAGCAGTGAGTCTTCGATAGCATAAATCTTCAAATGACTATTTTCGTCTGTCCCTTTTGCCAAGGATCCTTCTATGATACAATATTTATTGCTGTTGTCTTTTTGAAGCGTGTTCTCCTTTTCTTCCTTGTATAGGATCTGAGTGTAGAAGTTACGGTCAGACATTTTGACCTCAGGAAGATACATTTGAAAGATGGAACTGTCCATTTCTATGGTGACGTTCATCTCCGAAATGGAAAGATTCTTAGGCATTCGATGCGTTAAGGAGTTGTAGATGTTTGTGAGTCGTCTGACTTTATCCAATAGCGGTTTTTTGACCGTGGCTGTAGAATCTTTGACGTCGGTTGAATCCTGTCTGGAACCTTTTTTTATAGAAGCATGTAGTATGACGTTGTTTATTTCTGCCAGATGAATATCCCTGCTTCCACGAAAGATTTTGATAGGATTGATGTGAATCTTGGTGGTTTCGAGTTGGGCGACAGTGTCCTGTTTCCTATTCGCTATGGTAATATCGTGGAGGGTGATAAGCGTTAAGCCATCCATTTCTATGGGACCCATACTAATTTTTGTATGTGTCTGGCTCTCTACTTCTTCTATTTTATTTTGTAGGTAAGACTTGACAATGCTGTCTCGTTTATAGTATATACTACAAATGATTGTTATCAAGACCACAAAAATAAGTCCGACGATGTAAAATTTCTTTTTGTTTGTCATGGATTGTATGGCTTTGCAGAGTTGCGTAAATGGTTTTATTTCCAAAATAGCAGATGACTCCAAAAGGATTTCTCCTTCTCTTCTTTGGCGACATCGTGAATACATTTACCATTGGGGTAAACTAATGTGAAAAAGATTTGTATATAGTATTCTTGATGATCAAATTCCACATTGGTGAAATGTCCTTCGATGCCTTTCTCTGCTGCTGTCTTTACAGCCTCAGTGAAAGGATTATCCTCTTTTGTCCATTTTTGTAGATATACTTCTGGATGATCCCATGTTCGAGGGTCTTCGTTGGAATATGTTTTTAGCTCTACGATGTGAGAGGTCGAGTCTATTGTAAGTTCAAGATCAACCTCTGCTTCCCTTTTCTGAGCTATCATGACCTCTGGATAAACAATAAATTGTTGCAATCGAAGAAAAATCTCATCATGGTGGGGAGAAGGCTCATAAGGGATATCTCCCATTAAGTCATCTGTATTACTCAATTCAGTCAATTCAGGACTGGATATGGTCGGAATGATGGAGTCGGAGATGGGTTGGTCGGTCGTGTTTTCCACTGGATTCCCTTGCACGTGAGGGGTGTCGGTGGAGATCTCATCTGCAGACGATTGTGTTTGACAGGAGGAGAGGGCAAAAGAGAGTCCTGTTACTGCGGCGATGTTTAAGAGACCTCTTTTTTTTGAGAGTTCTTTTTCCAGATAAAGCAGTTCTGCTTCACATTTCGGACAGGTCCCTTTGCATTTGCCTTTGTATTGGCACTCCTCCGTATAGAGAGGAATGTCATTTTCATTGGCAATTTTTTGTCTTATCTCTTTTAAGATCTTGCAAGTCTCTTTTCCTGTCATATCTTCTTTTTTATTCTTGATACCAGCTGGCGTACATCCTATAGTTGTTCGAGATCCGGTTGATCATATCCTTTGTTTGCTCTGGCGATACATCTTTGATTTTTTTTGCTGGGATTCCAGCATATAAACTGCCCGGTTCGACAATCGTGTTTTTCGTCACAACAGCTCCTGCCGCTATGATAGAGTTCTCTCCGATGACGGCACCATCCAGAATGGTTGATCCCATTCCTAATAATACATTATTCTCGATGGTTGCACCATGGATGGTTACATTATGTCCCACAGAAACATTGTCTCCAATCTGAATGGTGGACTGCTGGTATGTGGTATGCAGGACACATCCATCTTGAATGTTGACATTCTTGCCAATCTTTATAGCTCCCACATCTCCACGTAATACAGCATTGAACCATATACTGGAATCTTCCTTGATTTCAACTTCACCAATGATTGTCGCATTGTCTGCTAAAAAAACATTCTCTGCTATTTTGGGAGTGAATCCTCTGACTGATTTAATAAGTGCCATAGATGTAACTTTTTTAGGAGGAATGATTATTTTTTAGCTTTGCGTTTCACCAGCTCCTCTTCCAAAATCATATCCAAGGTCTTCATGTCGATCTTCTTTGCAATGATTTTTCTCTCTTTGTTCAGCAGATATAGACCTGGGGTTGCAGAGGTGTCGTAGTATTCCCAGAACCAAGATTCACGATAAGGATCCCAGACGTTGATCCAGTCCTGCATGTGGTTCTTTTGCACGAAATCCATCCATTCCTTACGGTCAGTCTGCGTGTAGCAGGCAAATACCTCAAAGCCTTTGTCTTTCCACTTTGTATAGACTGAGTCGTGGAGCACTGGTGTGGTCTTCTTACAGTGACCGCACGTTGGTTCGAAGAAATAAACAAGCACTACTTCCTGCTTGACATCGCTCAACTTCACCTTTCTGTCCATTGAGTCACGCATGGATAATTCTCTTGCTTGCATACCGATTAGGTTATATCGTATTTTCTTCGCTTCTTTTCTGAGGGTGTTAACCCATGCAGTATCTGCCCAGGTAGCCACACCGTTAAAATAGTATCTTTCTGCTATCTTATACCATAAAGCATCCATTCCCATCATTTTGCTGGAGATACCATAGTTGATCATCTTACTTGTCATCACTTGGAATGTGATGGAGTCTTTACGGCTTTTCTCGATCAACTCAAAAGCAGCAGCTGCCAGTGTATCAGGATCCTGAAGCACATGTTTGCTGATGAAGTTATCTACCATTGGAGGGAAGTAAGGGGTGCGTAAAAATCTTGGGTCACTAAGATCGATGTTGTCGAAATAGTGATGCTTGAAATATTGGTAGCGGGCACGGTTCCGAATAGAATCGGGCAATTCCTTCATCTCGGGAGTCTCAACAGGAATGGTTCCTTTTATGTAGGCACCTAAGAAATCCTTGCTGTGTGTCGTTACAATCGAATTCTGACGAGCCTGCACTTTGTCTGTCATCTCATTGATTGTGTTGACATATTGGGTGGAGTCGATCTTCTTCTCTTTGTATTTGTTCACAAGTTCAGATCTCTCCTTGTTCATCTCGGTTAGGAATGTCATGTAGTTCTGAAAATCCACACTCTCTATTGCACCGCCGATTTTAGCGTTCTTTAAATCATCAATATCCACATTGATGGTGATGTGCTGATCTTTACCGACTAGCAGGTCGAAATATTTTTCAGAATTGAAATAGACAATGTAGATACCTTCGTCTAGTTTATGTTTCTTCGTGAATACTCCATATCCTTTGCTATTCAGTTGCACCGTATCTTTCGAATAGGTCTTTCCATTCATGTAATATGCAAGATAGGCAGAGTCCTTTTTTGTTTCCGTACTCTTCATGCCTTTTACGGTAAGTTCTATTTTGTAGTTGTCTGAAGGTTTGGCGCTGGGTGCAGCTGAGGCAATAAAGCCATTGAATGATAAGGCTATTGCCAATGTGATAATTATTTTCTTCATTGTATTTCTATGTTTCATTTTAATATTTCTGCTAAATTATATAAATCTGATGGATTATAGCTCTTTTGTAACATTTTTTAACCACATTAATGCGTAATTGTCTTTGATGTGAGGAGATAATAGGTTGAAAACCTCTTGATGGTAATTGTTTATCCATGTTATCTCATCCTGAGTGAGCAAATCTTTCTGGATAAGCTTCCTTTCGTATGGAAATAAGGTGAGTGTTTTGAATTGTAGAAATTCACCAAATTCGTTTTTGACGGATGGCTCGACGCTCACCATGTTCTCAATCCTAATACCATATTCACCTTCCCTGTAAAGTCCAGGTTCATCGGATAGGACCATTCCCTCTCGCAGCACTACACCTGTGAAGCGGTTGTTTATTCTTTGAGGCCCCTCATGCACGCACAAGAAGAAGCCGATACCATGACCGGTGCCATGTCCGTAGTCCAATCCCTCTTTCCAAAGGTATTGGTGTGCCAATACGTTGATGTGTGCCCCTTCCGTTCCTTTTGGGAAACGACAAGTGGCGATGGCAATGTGTCCTTTCAGAACAAGAGTATAGTCGCTTTTCTGCTTTTCAGTAGGCGTTCCATAGCAGAACACACGAGTTATATCCGTTGTTCCGTTTAGGTAGTTGGCACCAGAATCGACCAGTAACAGATTGTCGGTTCCAATGGTTGCGCAGTCGGACGGGTCGGCATTATAATGTACAATAGCGCCATTGCTTCCGTAAGCCGCTATGGTAGAGAAACTTTCGCAGAAAAAGCCAGTTTGCTCGCTTCTTTTCTGCTTCGCAATGATTGCTATGTCATTTTCTGTTAATGGTTGCCTCTCATTGATACGTTGCTCAATTTCGGCAAATGCATAAGTTAGTGCGATGCCATCTTTCAGACAAGCATTTTGAATGTTCTCCAGTTCGGTGGAGGTCTTTATGCATTTGATGTGTTCGATAGGAGAAGCTTCCCTTAAGAGATTCGATTTTTTTACCTTATTATATAGATGATGATTCGTCTTGTTTGGATCAACAGAAAAGATACCCTTCTCAGATATCGTTTGAATTGACTCAAAAATGCTTTCATAAGAGAACAGACAGATGATGTTGTTTTCGTTGAAATAATTTGTTACATCATCCGTCAGCTTATTGTTGTTGACAAAGAAGTAGGATTCATTTTTCCCGACGATAGCATACGCTACGGCTACTGGATTGTATGGCGTGTCGGATGCCCGTAGGTTGAATGTCCATGCAATCTCGTCGAGAGAGCACAGCAAAACATAGTCGGCCTGCGTGTGTTGAAAAATCAGATTTCTCTTTTCCGTATAGGATAGTCCGTTGTAATCAGAATTGTGGATGAATAATTTACTGTCAGGAAGAGGAGGAAGATCGTTTTCGACAGGAAGTATGACGTTGAAATTGAGTAGTAAGTGTCTCTCTTCACAGATACGAATGATTTCCTCTATGCAGGATTGCGAAAATAAGGTATCGTTCAATCCGATGGAACTGTTCTCTGGAGGTGTTTGTCGCAGCCATTCTTTCCATGATAGTTCCGTTTTCTCCTCTTTATGTAAGATGATAGATGAACCGTCGAGTTCCTTTTCCGCTTGAAGATAATACCTAGAATCGGTCCATAATCCATCTCCGAATTTAGACAAGATAAGTAATCCGTTGGATCCAGTAAAACCGGAGATGTATTCACGTAGTTTCCAGTGATCTGCTGGATATTCACTAAGGTGTGGATCTTCTGTAGGAATGATCATGACATCAATTCCGTGTTCCTGTAAAAAAGATTTTGTTGAGTCGATTCTGTTTCTATCCATAATTAAATATTTGTACAAAAATAATAATTATTGTGGTTGCGTTGATGATGAGGAATAAGAAAAATGATTAAGGAACAAGGATTGCAATGGCAAACGAGAAGAACGGCAATCATGTTGTAGAGGGTAGCGAAACCCTTATTTTGCAAAACGAGGAAGAGATATGTGGATAAAAAAATGAAAAAACGCAGACTGAAATTTTGTGTAATTCAAAAACAATCATTACTTTTGCGGTCACTTTTGCGATTGGACTTTAGTTTCAAAAGTGTAGAAGTAGATGAAATGCAAATTAAAAATTAAAATATAAATAAAAGCAAATTATGATCGTAGTTCCAGTAAAAGAAGGCGAAAATATTGAAAAAGCCTTGAAGAAATTTAAAAGAAAGTTTGAGAAAACAGGTGTTATCAAAGAGTTGAGAAACAGACAACAATTTGAAAAACCATCAGTTGTTAAGCGTCAACAGAAGATTCATGCAATCTATGTTCAACAATTGAAAAGAAACGAGGAGTAATTTCTATAAGAAATATTGAGGCGTAAGGTTTACCTTGCGCCTTTTTTATTTTTATTTCAAAAAAAAGATGGAAAAATTTGTTTTTGTTTGTTTTTCGTTTTATATTCGTAGTGTGCTTAAAGACGAGATCTTTTATGATGATTGATAAATTTCTGCAATATGTAAAATATGAAAGACGATATTCGGAGCATACAAGTATATCGTATGAAACTGATTTACGACAATTTGCAGAATATTTTGAGAAGAGCCGGTCAAAAGAGTTTGATCCGAAGATAATTGAAACCAATGATATAAGGGAGTGGATTGTCACTTTGATGAGACAGGGGGACAAATCCAGTAGTGTAAATCGTAAGTTGTCCGCATTGAAATCGTTTTACAAGTTTTTGATGAAGGTCGGTTACGTGCAACATAATCCAATGAAGCAGGTAGTGTCTCCGAAGAAAGAGAAACGATTGCCGGTATTCCTAAGGGAAGGCGAGTTGAATGAGTTGCTGGACGATATAAAAGATGTATTTTCGAATGATTTTGATGGAGTGAGGGACAGGTTAGTGATAGAGTCCTTTTATAATTTAGGTATTCGATTATCGGAGCTTATTGGCATAGAAGATAAAGATGTGGATCTTTTGAATCGAGTTGTGAAGGTGACGGGAAAGGGGAATAAGCAGAGAATTATTCCATTTGGGAAGTCGCTGGAGGAGTCGATGAGAGAGTATTTATCCATACGAAGGGCAACGACAGGGACGGAGGGACCTTTTTTCCAGAAGGAAGATGGATTGCCGATGTATCCCATGATGGTTTACCGGATCGTCAATAAGTATTTGAAATACGTAAGTTCGCAAAAGAAGAAGAGTCCTCATGTGTTGCGACATACATTTGCCACTGCCATGTTGAATAACGGAGCAGAGATAAATGCGGTGAAGGAATTGTTGGGGCATGCGAATTTATCGGCCACGGAGGTCTATACACATACGACCTTCGAGCAGTTACAAAAAATTTATAAACAAGCTCATCCTCGAGCATAAAATTATGGAGGGAAAGATTATGGATGTTACAGTTAAAGCTATTCATTTTGATGTGAAGGCAAGTTTGGAGGAGTTTATTCAGAAAAAAATCAACAAATTAGAGCAATATTCTGACAAAATTACAAGTGCGAATGTGACGTTGCAAGTTGTTAAGCCAGAAGTTTCTGATAATAAGGAAGTGATGTTGAAAGTGTTGATGCCAAATAACGAGTTGGTTGTGACAAAGACAGCAGATTCTTTCGAGGAGGCTTTTGATAATGCGATGGATGCAATGATTCGATCCATTAAAAAAGCGAAGGAAAAAGCGAATGAGCTAAAAAAATAATAGAAATTATTTGTGTAGTAAAAAAAATATATCTACATTTGCAAGCCGTTTCGGAAGAGCGTTTCTGGAACGGCTTAAAATTGCCTCTTTAGCTCAGTTGGCCAGAGCACGTGATTTGTAATCTCGGGGTCGTTGGTTCGAATCCGACAAGAGGCTCAGAAGAAAGAAAAGTTCTTTGAAAGAAGAGGTTTGGGTAGTTACCAGAGTGGCCAAATGGGGCAGACTGTAAATCTGCTGGCTCTTGCCTTCGGTGGTTCGAATCCATCACTACCCACT
>CACXCA010000044.1 GCA_902766045.1 uncultured Bacteroidales bacterium | reverse complement strand
TTGGATGACGTATACATACCGCTTGTTAGGCATCATGGAGAAGAGACGCCGGAGGTCTGCTTTTGCCAAGGGTTCTTTTTCGTCCACCGGAGAAACACTTTGCCCTTCATAAAGAGTATCCTCGCAGCTGTTTTCTAACATCTGCTTCCGTCTCTTGATGAAGAATCGGATGGCGACCACCTTGAGCCACTGATAAACGGTGCTGCGGTACTCAAACTCTCGCAGACGTTTGGCATCATCCTGCATCAAGTATAGATATAGCTCGTTGACCAACTCGTCGTATTCCACCTGATAGTCAAACACCTTGCCGATAATACTGAGAAACAGCGGCCGGCAGCGGACAAAGAAGAACTCCTCCGTCACCCGGTTGTCTCTAGCTATCAATCCCTTTATGATTTCCTGGTCGGTCATGGGTTCATCTGGTGAAGACTAATTTTGTCTTTTTTTCCTTTGTAGAATGAAAGAGTATTGCTTCCTTTTTACGTGTGTTAAAGATTGTGTCGTATTTGACTATTTCAAGCATCCATTGATCTGCATCAGAACCAATTTGATTCAAAGTCATATACCCTTCAAAAATATATTGTTCGTCGACACCTTGGTAAGTCCCGACGATGTTTCTTACGTCTCCAATCTTGACATCTTTGGCATTTGACGGATTTTGAATAGCTGCAAAATTGTAATAAACATAGAGAAGGGAGTCATCTTGATTATTTCTTCCAAAACCTCTCTTGAGTTGTCCTAAACTATCTATATGAAATTTTTTTAACAGTCGTCCTTCCCATATTTCTGTTTTCTCTTTATTCCTCTTCCTGCTGCTTTTTTCCGCCATTTTCCAAAGCCCCCTAATCTCATTTTGCCTTTCCGCAAAACCATATGATGTATTTCTTTCAAGTATGATATTCATGCTGTCTTTCAAAATATCATCTCCAACATTGTATCCCTGCTTGATGGCAGTAATGTGGTTGAAAATTGTGTTCCCTCGCGGAATACTTATTGAATAATGTCCATTTGTATCTGTATAGGTAATTCTTCCTGCAACAACAATCAGCACATCGTTGAGTGGTACCATGGCGTTTCCTGTTTTTGTCAACACTATACCTTCAAACAAATCGGTCTCTTCCATATTTTTAGTAATAATAATAGGAATTGATTTCCCTCTCATTTTCTTGAGATCAATGAATATAGAGTCTTTTCTGCACAGAGTTGTCTTGGGACGAATTTCGACTTTAATTGTCCTTAATGATTCTATCTCAGCCTCGGTAAATGTTAACTGAATGCTGTCTGCCCCACCTCCTTTATGGAAGTTGCATAGAGAGGAATCTATTGGTTTTTTTAGTTCCAGTTTCTTTCCATCGGTAGTAGAAAAGAATAGGTTGACATCCCAATAGTCATCAGGGCCAAAACCTTTCTTTACACCCCCGTCTTCGATAACATTCGCTTTAAGGCAAATGTGATATGAATTCAATTCGTTATCACCTTTTTTTTGAAGAGCCACTATCCATGTCAGTCCACCTGAAACTATAGCCAACAGGAACACAACAATTCCTACATATATGTATTTTTGTTTTTTTTGTTTTTTTTCCAGTTCGGCAATACGATTGTCCTGTACATCATTCTCTCTTTTTTTGTTAATGGCCTTTGCAAGCAAATCATGTATCAGTTCAATATATTTTATGTCATCGTCATACGTGTCAATTCTAATAAGATGTGCATCCTCCAGTTTTTTTTGGTATCTATCTGCAAAACAAATATCATCAAGATCTTTAATTTTCGGTCTGTTACGATGCCCGTCACCATCAACCAAAACTTCTTCAAATCTTTTTAGATGATTAGTATCATCAAAAACTGATTGGACTTTCTCCTCATATATTTCCAAAATGATATTATTAATATTAGCGTCAACATCATCTGGATCAAGTTGCGTCTTATTTTCTGAAATTGCTTTATTATACAACTTGCTGCATAGGGCAGAAAGCATGTAAGGTTCTATCTCGTCTTTCCTCTTTGGGTCAATCAGATCAAGAATTTTTTTTGTGACGTTATTGAGGGTTGTATAGCACTTACCATCACAACCCACAGGTTGTTGAGTGATGACCTTTTCTGCTTGTTCGCGTTTAAGCGGCAACAAAAACATCCTATTTTGGTGTAACTCTGATACCGAGTTCACATCATTTGTCCAATAGTCAAAATCCGATAGATATTCTTTGCGCAAGGAGAATACCACTTTATAATGGTGTTCACTATCTATCTCAACATAATTTCCTTTGTCATCCTGTCTATCCAGTTCTTTTTCTATCTCATATGGAAGTGACGTACTTGCCAACTGTCCAACGAGTTTGAAAAAATTCTCTATTATCTCTACATTTGTATATTTCTTAGACTTAGTAAAAATCTCTTCAAACTGGTCAAAAACCAAGAGAGGGAAGAAGGCCTCACCCGTCTTATGGTCTTTCATGACTTGAGTATGAAGATGCCACCATAGAGAATCTTTGCACTCCTCAATTTCTGTATTGATAGTGGATTCCCATGTATATCTGTCTTTTTCTGCATTACTCCCATCTTGTTTGGTAAATGCATCTTTGACACGCATAAGAAGCCAAGCCTCCATGTCCCTAAATTTAAACACTTCATCAGGGAAAACAATATATATGGGGAAATAGCCCATTTTCTGGTATATCGGGGAAATACCAGCATTAAGGAAAGACGTTTTACCTATACCAGAATTGGCATAGAGCACAGACATTGTACCAGAATCTAATATTCTCGAAAACTTCTTTATCTCCTCTTCACGACCTTTGAATCGCGAAGCGTCTTTTATTCCATAGGATGCGAAGTCCATCCATGGATTCTTCAATATTTCTTGTTTACTCATGACTTATCTCATTATATGTTTCCAAACTTTCTCAGCCGTTAATTCCTCAATAGGTATCATTATGTGTTCATTTCCTTCTGGAGCAAAGAAAAGTGACTTCAAATCAGGACATTTGCCCATCTCCAATGCCTTTATCAGCAAACCTCTCGAGATTTTGTGCAACAAAGGGAAGCAATATTTTTTTTCGCCCAAATCTTCTGTCTTGTGTTTCAGGGCAAGCCTCATTTCTGTAATAACCCCCGCTTCTCTGTTATCAATCTTTGACTTATCATCAAGCATCTTGTCGATGGTAATGCTAGTTGTCAATGGAATGAAATAATCGCACTTATAGATACCCTCCTCAATATCTTTCCAATATTGTACGCCTCCATTATACTTAAAGAACCAAACGTTGAACTTGGAACTAAGTATCTGCTTGACTTGCTCCCCTAGTTCATATTCATCACTGTTGACTGACAAAAAAACGGAAGGTTTTTTTTCTGGTTTCAATTGTTCATTGACATCCTTGAGAAATTCATTAATATTCTGACTCGGGAAATAATTAATATTTGACAAAAAAGAGTAAAGATTTTCATCCATTGCCTTTGACAAAGCTCCGCCATCAAACACATCTTCTTCACTCATGCCTCCCAATTTACCGTCTTTCTCTTTGAGAGAATACAGAAGAAAACGAAAAGTCCAGTCAGGTATTTCGCAACCAAGAGACAAGATGTATTTGTTCTCCAAATACTTTTTCAATCGTTCTGGTCTTGTATTTGTATCCTGAATACAATGCAAGTACCGGAGGAAATCATTTTCTGTGATCACTACATTGCGGTCTTGACCAACATAACCAAACAAATGGAAAATAGCAGGAACAACATTTCGACCATCTTCCATTTTAATATCTTGATCTTTCCCTGTTCTATATGCAATAACAGAATAATCTCTGCCTTGCCACGTTACATGATTTTCCAACCAGCGGAAATTACATGTTGTTAGAATCAATGGGAATTCACCACGTTCCAAGAAAGTCAGCACATCAGAATCTATACTAATCTTTCTCACATTGGCATTGTCACTAAACAATTCCTTTATCTGTCTTTGTAACGTCAGCCTATTCTCCGAACATAACTTGCTTAATTCTGTCATCCCCCTGTATCCATTTGAATATTTATCAAGAATATCCTCTGTGGGCTGTAATGGTATTTTCTCATTTTCCAACACTTTTTTTACTATAAACTGTTGGATTGAATATTTTATATCATCATCAACAACTTGGTATGCCCCCTGTCCAATAATTGGTATTATTCTGTTACCCTCTTGATCTCTGATACAATCAACGATATCTCTTATGAGACTCGCTGACCATTTTTTTCTTTTCTCATCCATTTTAATATTTTTTATGTATTTCTTTATTCCGGTATCTACTTTCCAATACAAACACTCTCATATTCGCAATCTGTTATTAATGACACCTTAAATTCATATTCATCTCCATACGAAATCCCTCGAAAAAACATACCGCAGCATTTCGATGTCCTTATTTCGGTCGTCGAGTTTCTTTGCCAGACTCTCGACCAAGGGCGACACATTGTGTTTATAATAATCCAGCAAATTACCCAAACACTCCTCTTTTGCAAATCGGGTCTTTACTCCTTCAGGATTGTTGCACGCCAATGTGATGACAGGGCTGAGAAACAGCGGCCGGCAGCAGACAAAGAAGAACTCCTCCGTCACCCGATTGTCTCTAGCTATCAACCCCTGTATGATTTCCTGGTCGGTCATTGGTTGTCCTTCTATCACCTATGCACTTACATGCTAACCCTTATTCCTCGAAAGCCTTGTTGGAGATGTGCTTGCCAGCAATCTCCTCCATAAAATCCAGCCGGGCGGTTGCCAGCAGCTCGCGGGTGTATTCCTTCAGCAGGGCTTTGTAGTCTCTCACATCCTTGTGGTTCGTCTTGGTGATGCGTTCCCAGAGTGTCTGGGTGGTGGCCTTCTTGTGGGCGAGAGCCACCTGTTCTCTGTCGTTTTCCGTGACGATTTGGCGCAGTTTCTGCTCTTCCAGCACCAGAGGAGTGCCTTTCAGTTGTGCGGGAGCTTCCGTTTCCCATAGTTGTTGGAGGAATGCGATGTATTCCGCTTCTATTTTGAGCGGCACTTCGGGGGTGTACTCCCCGATGGTCTCCGGCTTCTCAACCACAGCCTCGTGGATGAGATTCCCGAAGTATTTCTCCAGCAGTTCCTGTTCTTTCTCCCTGCATACTTGTTCTATTTGAGTGGCATTTAGGCTCATATTATTGTTATTAATATGTTTCGTTTATGTATATTTTCCCGCTGCAAAGTTAGCATTACCTTTCTCAATATTTGGTTGGTAGCACTGTGCATTACAGACAATGAAAGACAGAAACAAAACCTTTAAGATTAAAATTTTTTTTTTGAGCATATCACTAGTGTCTCTTAAAAAATTTAACAATTAAAATTCAATTTCAAGTTGACCGTCATCAGTTCCATCATCAGTTCCTCGTCCG
>CACXCA010000043.1 GCA_902766045.1 uncultured Bacteroidales bacterium | reverse complement strand
TCACCTCTCCTGAACATACGATATATATGGAAGAAGGATCCAAACAATCGTCGGATCAGAAAAAATACCTCTATACTAAAACATATTCTTTTTCATGGGACAGTGTTCTTTACGATACTATTACGCTATATGTTCAACTTTCTTATTTGGGTTGTGGGGGTGATACCGCTCTAACAGAGGAGTCTGTCACCTTGATTAATTGTGCTTCTCCTCCCACTATCTATTATGGCGCATTCCCTTCACCCTCTACGATTCTTTTGCAAAGGAAGGAGTGTCTGAAACGACAATGTTCTAATCAGAAGGATCAAACCCCTCCTGCAGTTGAGGTGAAAATGGATTGTGTTAATGATACTCTTTATTTAAAGTTGAAAGCAAAGGATTTTGAACAGACGGGTTCTTATGACGTATGTTTCCTATCGCAAGACACGTTTCGGGTTGTATATCCTACGGATTATACGGTTGTGGGGATGAATCATTATCGATTTTATAATAAGGAGATGAATCCAACTTTTGCGTTTGTCCCCCGCAACAATGAAGATCTTTATGGAACGATGAATGGAATAGCGTTCTTGTATAAGATTGAGGTGGCAGAAAGAGTGGTGAAGAATGAATATGAGTTATGTCAGGGTGATACATTAGATCTGAATCTGTTGGTAGATGATGAAGGAGATAATTTACGATGGAACGTGACGCAAACAGCTGTTTCCCCCTTGAAAGATACCGAGTACTATTTGTATGGCATATCCACAAATGGATGTTTGATAGATGAGAAAGTGCTGATAAAACTTAATTATCCATTGTGGTTTCATGCTGCTGATGAAGTGTTTTGTGAGCATACCTATATTATGAAGGATGAACTTCTTCATACTAATTCGCAGCAGGTGGTATGGTATGAAAACCAGCAGGAGATCTTCGATGATGAAGTATATCTTGTGAAAGGGAATCAGTACGAGGTGAAATTATTTTCCTTGTGTGATTCCGCTGTCTATTCTTTCTCTATCCAAACAGAGGATTGCGAAGAGGAGAAAGATGGAGAGGAAGGAGAAGGAGGTCCTTCGGAGATAGGATATAAATTATCAATTCCATTAATGTTCACTCCTGATGGAGATGGACTTGATGATGAATGGTGTATCTATGGGTTGGCTGAGCAATATGGTTCGTGGTGTTGTATTATCTATGATAGATTTGGTAAGGTTATGAAACGATTTGATAATCAACTTGTCTCGTGGGATGGTCACTATCAAGGAGAAAAACAACCTTCCACAGATTATTGGTATGCATTGTGGTTGAATGGAGAAAAGGTTCCCCAAATAGGTCATTTCACGTTGCTGAATAGGTGATGATATAATAGGGAAGGAGGATATATCAAATGATATATCCTCCTTCCATCACTTACTTTTCTGTAATTATAGGTTTTTAACCAAATATGGTATAGCAGTTTCAAAATCAACTCCGTAGGTGTTATGATCCTCATGAGCGAGAGTAGCCTTGATAGACTCCACAACAAAGTTGGCCGCTAAGGTATAAGCTTGCTTGAGGTCTTTTCCATTCATGAGGGCACCTGTTAGTACACTGGCAAAGATATCACCTGTTCCGTGGAAGCTTTGAGGTTCTTTTCCATGGAAATAGTAGTCGTACTTATCTGCTGTTTTATCGTATGAAAAGACTCCGATCTTACCGTTAACATTGCCAACTTCTGGTTGAGGTTCCGAGAACATGATTCCTTTCAGAACGACTTTCTTAGCACCAAAGTCAGTTAATTTCTGTAATAAGTCTTTTATGTAATTGATATCATATCCTTCAGCTATATATGGAATGCCAAGCATGAAACTTGCCTCTGTCATATTTGGAACAATGATGTCAGCTTTGCTGCATAGGTCCTTCATGGCGAAAGCAAATTCTTGTGTAAAGCCAGGATATAATTTACCATTATCAGCCATACAAGGATCCACGATTGTGATAGTTTGGTCATCTTTGAAATCCTGAATTAGTTTTTTCATTAAGTCGAGTTGCTCGAATGAACCTAGATAGCCTGTATATATGGCATCGAAATGGAACTTCTCTTTTTTCCAGTGATCACATATAGGTTGAATATCGGAGGTGAGATCTCTGAATGTAAACCCGTTGAACATGGTATGCGTTGATAGAACAGCTGTTGGGATGATTGCGGTTTCTACGCCCATGGCTGAGATAATTGGTAATGCGACTGTTAGCGAGCATTTACCTACACAAGATACATCTTGGATGGTGACAATTCTTTTCATTTGCTTTTTATATAAATCTGTATTTGTTAATTGAGTATCATTTTTGGAGAATAAAAGGGATGTACTTATTTATCTTTCTCTTTCATCTCATATTTATCGCCTGTGGCTTCAATAATATCTTTATAGAACTTATCTGAATATCCTGGCATTTCAATATCCTCAGGGACATCCCAACCATTGTGTATGAATCTTCCATTACGTTCCCGTTTGATGTTTCCATCTGTATATTTCACCATCAAGAATTCTCCTAGTTTTTTCCATTGTTCCATCATCAAAGTGGCTTGACTTTCTGAGTATTCTGTCAGGAATCGTATGGCATAATCAGGAGATTTCTTATATAATGATTGAGCTGCTATCTCGACGACTTCCAAGTTGTCCTCTAGTTTCTGCTCAAAGTCTGCCTGTACTTTTTTAATATCTGGAGCTATGTACTTATATTTTGAGTAGGCCATGCTGGAAACCCAGTTGAAAACCCAGTAGGCGGCATCCCACGAGAAGTGCAGTAGTCCTCCGTTTCCTTTCCTGAAACATTTAGGGACTTCTGTTGTACCG
Organism: uncultured Bacteroidales bacterium; assembly: GCA_902766045.1. Classification (GTDB taxonomy): domain Bacteria; phylum Bacteroidota; class Bacteroidia; order Bacteroidales; family Paludibacteraceae; genus UBA1181. The sequence continues at coordinate 18,286 of CACXCA010000043.1, read as the reverse complement.
CAGTAGATAGGAACATAAACTGTAAAGGTCGCATCATCAACGCCGAACCATAATACACCACCTAGTTTATCGGGCAGCCAATTTCTCATCTGTGCTACAAATGAGAAGGCGTTCTTTGGTCCAGCGATAGGACTTTCATTGAAATAGGTCTTTCCATTGACCTCCCAAGTACGTGGTTCATATCGATATTCTGCCCCATAAGGTTCTGCGCCAGGATCATTGGCAAGAGAGAGTGGAGAATTCTCGAAATGATCCCTCATGAGGTTCTTTAGTTGTAGTAATGAAACATTGTTGTCTGGACGAATCCATAAGGGGAGACGTTCATCAGATTTGCCTAAAATATAATCTATATAGTTATAGGTGTCTTTGGCAATGTTCTTATAAATCGTCCAAACTCTAGCATCGCAGAAACGACGAGCATTGAATGACATTGGATCGTATGCATCTGAGAAACTGAAGTCTTTATTTCGTCCATCAAAGTATCCTTTTTCTTTTGCGAAGGAGATCACATCTCTTGAGTAGCGACAGTTCAGTCGGTCGTTCAGTGGGAACGTTGTGATTCGAGAGTGGTTAGAATGAACACATATACAATTATCCGGTATTCTCAGTGCCACCCAAACAGCACCTTTCACATCAGGACCTTTGCCAATCATTTCCATGATCCAGACCTCATTAGGGTCAGCGATGGAGAATGTTTCTCCAGAACTGCAATATCCATACTTCTCCACGAGGTTTGTCATCACTTGTATTGCCTCCTGCGCGGTTTGTGAACGTTGTAATGTGATATGAATCAGATTACCGTAATCTAATATACCCGTTGTGTCGATTAGTTCTTTTCGTCCTCCGAAGGTTGATTCTGTGATACAGACTTGATGTTCATTGATGTTGCCAAGTACAGCATAAGTAGTTGCTACTTGATCTACTTTTCCTTGATACTTATGTGTATCCCATCCATATACATCACTCTGTGTATATTTGGAATACGAAGAATTTGGGTAGAAACATAACTCACCATATAGATAATAAGAGTCAGCAGAGTAGGTACATAGCGTTGATCCATCTGTCGAAGCATCTTTGCCAACGATAATATTCGTTCCACTCCATGAGTATTCATTGAAACATAGCAGGGCTAATCCTGCTAAAACGGTTCGCATTATTGAAAGTGTTCTCATTACCAGTATATTTCTTTTGTGTATTCTGTTACATTACCGCAATAGTCTTTTATAACCATTTTTAGCGTATGATTTGAATGAGTTGTAAATTGTCTTTTATCAATCCAATAGGTGATGGATTGCGTCTTGGCATCATACTCAAACATAACCCATTTCCCATCGATATAGGCATCATACGAATCTATACCAGATTGGGTGTCGAATATTTTGAATTTGATATAAGGCGCATTCTGAACTTGATTGGTATGGATCGGGGAAATGACAGGAGGAGTCATATCAGTTGTTACAGCGAAACGACCAAATGTATTTGTTTTTCCAACAAGTATTCCATTCACGTAAGTACCACCTGCGGAACCTGATAAAATATTCTTTTCACTTACTTTTGCGATGTAGTATTGTGATTTGTTCGCAAGAGTATCATTATCAATTTTTATGGAGATGTCACATAACGTGTGGAGAGGCTCACGCACACTACCGATTGAATATACTTTCGATGCAAATTTATGACAAGTGTCAACGTAAAAATTATGTTTGACATCATAGTATAGTGCATTCTGTGGGAAATGCATAGCAAAAGATTCCTTGTCAAAGAAGACACTTTCTCCCGCTTTTATATATTGGTCCTCAGGATTTTTATCAGTTGGTATGTCAGATTTCTTTCCAGTGATGACAAAACTGATTTCATCTTTATTACCGAAATCATCTTCTACTTCATAGCGAAGCGTGTAATCTCGCTCTTCGTTAATCCTCAATGTTCCGTAAGGTTGTACTTTCTGAAACAAGATAGGAGAAAAAGGTTCTTTAAATGATTTCATGAAGAACTCTTTTGTTTGACTCCATTGTGCATAGTCAATAAAACTATTCAGACCTCTGGTGTCTTGATAAAGGAAACTATCGATTGTTGTCTCAGAGATCAGACGATTATCAGCATAGAGTCTTAGATGACGCGGGGTGTAAGAGAAACTTGTTCCTGTCATGTAGTCAGTTGCCTTTATAGCAAATCCAAGTTCGCCCCAGGCGGTGAGACCTTGTCCGACCTGCAGTCTCCTTGACTTGTCTTTGTTGACAATCACCTTGCATTTTGCTTCTTTTCCGTCGTTGACGCACCCTTTATTATTGAGTCCATATATTTTTATGGCAAGAATTTTGGGGGCTTTTGTATCTTCGATATTGTATGGATTGTTCTTTAATAAGAGAGGATTGCGCATGGCGCCTGTTTGTGTGTTACGTAGTTCGAAATGCACATGAGGACCTCCAGAAGCTCCAGTATTCCCTGATATAGCAAATTGTTCTCCTTTCTTTACAGGATATTGTATTGAATCCAGAATCAGTTCGACCTCATATTTTTTCTCTCCGTACTGTTTGGCTTTTAGCATGGAGTCTAGTTTAGGAACAAATCCGTTAAGATGTCCATATACAGAGGTATATCCGTTTGGGTGGTTGATGAATGCACATTTCCCATAGCCGGTACGAGAGATGGATATTCTGGCAACATAGCCATCGTCGATTGAATAAACGGGTTTGTTTTCTTCTCCGTTGGTGCGTAAATCCAAACCTCCGTGAAAGTGATTGCGACGCATTTCTGCGAAACTGCCACTAAGCGTTGTCTCAAAATCCAAAGGCGATGCGATGGACCATTCTCTTAATTGTTGAGCGGTTAATGCTTCAGAAAAACAAATAGCAAATATGAGTAGTTTAAAATATTTCATTGTGATATATATGAAATCGATGCATAATTAAACCTTGCAAAGGTAAGAAAAAAGAGAGTATATAATTAGGGAAGTTTCTCCTCATCTGGATAAAAAAAACATGGTTTTAAACTTTATTAAGTTTTTAATTGACTGAAAAGTTTATTTGCGTTATTTTTTTTATAAATTTGCGTCTCGTATAAAGTTTTTTTAGTGTATTTTGAAAATTAATAAATGAATTAGATATGAAAAGAGTATTTATGTCATTGATGATGTTGCTTGCAGGTTTTGCAGTAACATTTGCGGAAGATCTTCCAGAGATTACGTTCGAAACTATCACTCATGATTTCGGTACGTTCCCTGAGGAAAATGGTAAGGTTTCTTGTGTGTTTGAATTCACAAATACAGGAAAGGCTGATTTGGTTCTTCAAAAGGTACGTGCATCTTGTGGATGTACTACTCCAGAGTGGACGAAAGAGCCAGTTAAACCAGGAGAAAAAGGTGTTGTTAAAGCTACATATAATGCAACAGGTCGTCCAGGATCTTTCTCTAAGACAATCACAGTTACCTCTAATGCAGGTGAAAAACGTTTGTCTATCAAAGGTGAAGTAATCCCTAAGGCTCAGAAAGTAGAAGATAAATATCCTCATGAGTTCGGTGGTCTTCGTATGATGAAGAAGAATGTATATTTTAACACTATCTTCTATCCAGAAGCTAAATCAGAAGTAATTGAAGTAATCAATAATAGTGATAAAGAGGTTAAGGTATCATTCCAAGGTGTCCCTAAATATATTAATGTTACTCCGTTGACTTTGAAAGCAGGTGAGAAAGGTGAATTGAAATTCGTTATGAATACGAAAGATGCTGGTGTATGGGGTTCTTTCAAGGAGTCTATTAATGTAGTTGTTGATGGAAAGGAATACACAGAAACTCCAATTAATCTTTATGGAAATGTTGCTGAGAACTTCTCAACAATGACTGCAGAGGAGAAGGCTAATGCTCCTGTGTTAAGCGTAGGAAACTCAATTAGTTTGGGTAAGATTAATACATCTACTACTAAGACGTATGAAATCACTGTCAAGAATGATGGTAAGTCTAACTTGATTATTCGTGCTATCAATATTGACTCTAAGAATGCAACAGTTACTGTTCCTAGCAAGGCAATTAAGCCTGGTAAGACAGGTGCTATTCGTTTTAAATTGAATGGTAACGGACTTAAGATTGGTAAGTTTACACAACGTATGACGGTCGTATCTAATGATCCTAATCGTAGTGTGTTCGTTATCAACTTGAATGGTGAAGTTGAATAATTTATTTTGAATATAGATATAACGGCTGGGCGTTGTTTTGCGACCAGCCGTTTGTTTTCTTTTTTTTATTTGATGTATAGGATTGTTTTATATATACTGCTCTTGTTGCTGACAGTGACGTCATGCCACTGGGAGGACACGTACACTATTCATGGGAATATTCGTTGCGTCCGGGCGACTAAAGCATATATGATGGAACTAGATCCTATGGGGAATCCTATTGTGGTGGATAGTGTTCCTATCCGTTCGGGTGAATTCCGCTTCAGAGGCCATGTCGATTATCCTACCATGCGTTTTATCCGTATCGGTACACGTGCCCCTTTTGATGTGTTTGTTGAAAATAGTAAAATTGATATCACCGGCTCTCTTTTGTTACCTGATGAAATAAAGATTGAAGGGTCTTATTCTCATGACGATTTCAATTATCTGTCGCGCGAAATGAAGAAGATTCAAAGCAAACAAAGTAACGTGCTGGTTCATCTGTCAAATGCCCAAAAAGAAAAAAACACAAAAGAAGTAAAACGATTAACGGCGATATATAATAGCTATCCTGACTCGTTGATTAACTTTACCAAGTTTTATGTTATGAACAACCCTAAATCTATGGGGGCTGTCTATTTTGTCTGTTCTCTTTCCCAGTCTTATAATATAAAGAAACTGGAAGAGATTGTTTCCTTGTTTGACCCTTCCATACAGAATTCTCCATACGTATGCTATTTAAAGGAGGAATTGGCATTGCATAAAAGTCTAAAAGTCGGTATGCCAGCTCCTGACTTTTGTCTTCCTACGTTCTTGGACGATACGGTATGTTTGTCAAATTATGTGGGAAAATATCTTTTCCTAGATTTCGGTGCTTCATGGTGCGACAAAACAGAGTATAGAGTGAGCCGATTAAAAAAACTTTTTGAGAAATACGAAGGCGGAAATTTTGATGTCCTCTCCATCTCCTTGGATGATGATAGAAAAAAATGGAGAGAGTATGTTACTCAATTGGGTGTCTTGCCATGGAAACTTTCGTGTGACTTCCGTTACTGGTCAAGTCCAGTTACAAAATATTATCGTGTTCAGGCTATCCCTTATGGCGTACTGATTACACCAGATGGGAAGGTGGCACTTATCAATCCTAATTATAATACGTTAGATTATTATTTAAAGAAAAATATACATAAATGAACCTTTTAGAATGGATAAATAGTGGGCAGATGCCTTTTTTGACAGTGTTTCTGTTGGGACTGGTTGTGTCGGTGTGTCCTTGTACAATCGCAGCAAATATTTCTGCGCTGACATGTATGCTACGACAGAATTACACAACGTTCCCATCTTTGTCTGCTGTCTATATCCTCGCACGTTCCATTTCTTATACTTTGGTCGGTGTACTTCTCACCTTTTATGTGTCTGAAATTGATTTTACGGCTTCTACTCTGACATGGATAGGAAAGCTGGCTGGACCTTTCTTTATCATTATCGGGTTATTTTTGTTGGATATCTTTCATATTCACGGATTGGAGAACCGATGTGTCTTGTGGATGAACAAGGTCTTTAGTGAATCGTACTCTATCTGGGCTTCTTTCTTATTAGGTGTTTTGCTAGCATTCGCTTTTTGCCCTTATAGTGCAGCTATTTATTTTGGATTAATGGTGCCTTTGGCTTGTACGTCAGAAGGCGGTGTGCTATTACCGATCCTATTCTCTATCGGAGCTGCTTTGCCTATTATCTTTTTAGCATGGATATTATACAAGGGAATGGATTCTAAATTAAATATTTGGAAAGGGTTCCAGATGGTTGAATATTGGTTTAGAAAAATTGTAGCTGTTATATTTATTATAACCGGCTTATTATTTATATGGGAATATTTTATAGAATAATTGGCTTATGAAAACGATTACATTATCTATTTTTACGATTGTCCTATGTCAGCTCTCATTTGCAGCAGATAAGGCTAAGATTGTATTTCAGGAAACAGAGTATGTCATGAGAGATAGTTATTTAGGTGAAACTTCAGAGCATGTTTTTGTATTTAAAAACGAAGGTACCGCTCCTTTGATTGTTACGAACGCAGTTCCCTCTTGTGGTTGTGTTACACCTACTTTCACGAAAACACCTGTTGCACCAGGGGATACAGGATCCATTCATGTATATTATGAAGGAAAGATGAGCGGTATCTTTCATAAAACAATAAAGATCTATTCTAACTCTGTTGGAAAGAAACCTATTCTACAGATTTCTGGCGAAACAAAGAAAAAAACAACAACTAAATAGCATGAAACATTTCTCTCATTATCCGCTACAAAAGCATAATACCTTTGGATTTTCTGTTCAGTGTGCTGATTTCTATCAATATGAACAGAAGGAAGAGTTGCAACAGTTGTATCAACAGGGAGTGTTCAATGGGAAATGGCTTCCTATCGGTGGTGGTAGCAATCTATTGTTGCTAAATGATTTGGACTATGCTGTTGTACATTCGCAAATCAATTTTATTCGGTCTGAAAAAGAAACGGATGAAAGTGTTTGGGTACGCGTTGGTTCAGGTGTGATATGGGATGATTTTGTGCAGTGGAGCGTAGAGAATCAATTAGGTGGAATCGAAAACCTCTCTTTTATTCCTGGTACAGTCGGGGCTTCTCCTGTACAAAATATTGGTGCATATGGGGTGGAAGCTAAAGATGTGATTCGTGAAGTGGAGGTATATGATACAAAGGATAACAGATTTTATTCTATGGATGCAGCCTCTTGTCGCTTTGAGTATCGTGGCAGTATTTTTAAGGAGTTGAAGCATCTGATTGTTGTGAGTGTCGTGTATGAATTGGCCACGAAGAATTACTCGTTGAAGTTGGAGTATGGTAATGTACGTGAAGTTGTGCAGGCGAAAGGGGATGAATCATTATCTACTGTGCGAAATGCAATAATTGAGATCCGTAAGTCTAAATTGCCATTGCCTGAGGAAATCGGTAGTGCGGGTAGTTTCTTTAAGAATCCAGTGGTTGATGCGCAGCTGTTCCAATCTATCTTTGAAAAATATCCTTCAATGCCATATTATTCGTTAGAAGATGGCTATAAGATTCCTGCCGCATGGCTAATCAGTCAATGTGGCTGGAAAGGTAGAAGTATCGATGCAGCGGGTGTATATGAGAAACAACCGTTGATTTTGGTAAATCGAGGAGGTGCAACAGGAGCCGATATTCTTTTCTTGATGCATCAGATTCAACTTTCCGTTAAAGACAAATTTAATATTCTACTTAGTCCAGAGGTTTGTTTGGTAGAGTAAGATAGTTATACATAACAAAAAACATAAAAAAATCCGAAACATTTGTTTCGGACTTTTTTATGACATTCAAAACATAACTCTCATAAAGGTCAGATCGGATATAGTATATTTATATAATAGGGTCAATTTTATGTGAATGAATCTTTCCTTCATCCACTAGCAAAGATAATAGCAGATCCTCTCTTATATGTTCAATGGATAAAAAAATAGGTGGACAAAACGAAAAAGTTGCGGGAATAGTTGCTCTCGTATGTGGACAAAATGAAAAAATAGGTGGACAAAATAAAAATTTGCACTATTTTCTACATTTATCATACTAAAAATGATGTGCTTCCGTTTTTTGTATATACGAACTTAAACAGATTGCTTATGATAAAACCTTTTACTCATTTTTTTTCTGGCGAAGAGCCATCTCAAATTATTGAAGAAATTAATAGTCAAGAAACAGAAGAACCTTCGATGGAAGCGTTGTTTTTTATTAAACAATTCGCTCATTCCTTTTGTTCTTTAGGTATGGATTCAAATGGAGACGCTATGTTAATGTCTCTAAATTAAAAATGAAGTTGAGAAAGCAAGGGAGACATAGTTATTGTGTCTCCCTTGTTTTTTTATGATGGATTAAAATTGGAATTGATAATTCAATCCTATTTTCCAAACAAGACCAGGTTGTGGTACGTTGCCATAGTCGTAATAATCTTTATTGTTCAATAGATTGTTAATCTCTCCAAATAGATTTAATCGCTTGATGTGATAGTTCGCTTTGAAGTCCATTATGCCGTATGGTTCATACTCCTTTATCACTCCTGTGTTTACTTTATCCTGATAGATTATATATCCACCATTTCGTGCAATACATCGGTAGTGTAGCGATAACATCAACGAAGAAGTGGGTTGAATGGTTAATTGTGTCACGAATTTATGTTTTACATATTCAAGTGCATAATTGGATTTGAATATCTCAATCTCATCTTTTCGTTCCTGATGAATATAATTATATCCTAAATAAAGCTGTAAAGGAATACAATCGAACCATTCATGAAATGATATGGTATTGTGTAATTCGACTCCAATATTATTTAATCTGAAATTAGTAGAGTGATATACATCATCGGGTGTGTACATGACCCAGTCAATCATATCTTTACCATATATGTAATAGGTACTAATTTCTGTGTTTATACCTTTCTTCCTAACCTGTGACGATATGCTGGCAGTTGAGGTGAATTCTGACTTTAGGTCTTTGTTTCCTTCGTTGGTCTGACTCTTATAATAGAGTTCTGTAAACGTGGGAGTCCGACGGGCATTGTTCCAGGAGGCGAACAGAGTCCATTCCTTTGTCATCTCTATTTTTGCATTGAGAAATGGTAGGAAATGGAGGCGATCGGAGATGTCAAAATTCTTATAGGCACGTGTCCCTACGTTTAGATTCCATCGTCGGAATAGAAAATTATGTTTTAGGTAAATCGTAAGGATGTCCCTGTCTTTGTTTTTAGTATAATATTTACCATTAGAATTAAATATACGTATGGAGTCTTCTCCTAATGGACTTCCAAGGTTGGTTGAGTTGATATTTTCATATCGGAAGTTCCCTCCAATGCATGTTTTCCCGATTTTCCATCGGTGACTTAATTCAGGATTAAAGTTCAGTACATCTGTTCGATGATAGTTTTCTCCTGTGGAATGGTCCCGAATAAGTTGAAAGTGGTCATAGTTTCGCATCCAACTGAAGGCCCCTGCGAAACATACGGGTGTTTTCGTTTCCCATTTGAAGGAGTTTAATAACCTGTTGGTTCGTTCCCATTGATTGTCATAGGCGGCCGAGTAGAATGTGTTGGCACCAAAGGATTGCCGACTATAGCCCCATTGCCATTCTGCATGTAATCGTTTGATATTTAGTTCTCCGATGTAATAGAATTTCCCTTGGTGAAAATCACTATTTTTTACTGCTCCATCGGAACGTGAACCTGAAATACTGGCCAAGTGCAATGTCTTTTTATATTTTGCATTTAAAAGAGCATTACTTTCTAGTAACCCATAATATCCGGCAATTGTCTGGAGTGTCACCTGATTAAGTGTGTCGGGACGTATGTTAATGTTGATTGTACTGGTGTTTCCGGTGTTACTCTCTGTTAGTTCTATTTTAGAGATTATATCGGATGGTAAAGGGAAGTCGGCAGATAGATGTCCGGTTTGTGGTGAGGAGATATCAATACCGTTTATAAGAATATTGGTTTGGTCTGCTGATGTACCTCGAATGGAGATGTCTGTTTGAACGCCAAATCCTCCTCGTTGTCGAATGTCAATTGTTGGTATTTGTTTGAGAAGGTCGTTGATGGAATGGCTCGCGGCAGCGGTTACATCTTGGTTGTTTAGGACAGTAGTGTATTGTCCGTCAATGTTCAGAAGCGTAGTTGAACTATCGGCCGTCACCTCCACATCATCTAAATAGGTTTCTGGCATTGTCGAAAGAGAGATATTGCCTGATGGATGTGCCGTTTTGGCTTTCACATCTGCGTTTGCTATAATAGCAACACTTAAGACTCCGATGTTAATGACTTTGTGCATCGAGCAAAAGACCGAAGTGGACTTTCGACTAAATCGTTTCCAACGAATCGTTTTTTTTACAATTTCTTTTTCCATAAAAAAACTTTTTTGGTTAATACTAAATGTTAATAATAATATGAATGATATCTTTGAGGCATATTGATGTTTGGTCTTCTAATATAAAGAGCTGTTTGTAATCGTCCCATTTCTTTATATTCCCTGTCTTGGACAGATATTCCCCTCCCTCTTTCAGCTTATCCTCTTTAAAGTATGTGAATGAGACTTTGGGGTGTTCATTTATATGAGACAAGATATATAACACCATTCGATTCAACTCCTCACAATCCGACTCACTTAGTTCGATTCGTGAGTTTGTTTCCCTTGCAGTCTCTTGCATGGCTTCACTATGTCCTGTTAGTGCAGCGAAAGGGGCGAACTGAGCCGCCCGATCATACAAGGACATTCGCGGATGTCTTGATGAGGTGGGGTGAGGGAGGTTGATTATGTCATCGTATTCGTGTGTCATATCTTGTAGTTATTTAAGCTTTATGTCCGCCGATTTGTGTATTTCTTTCTTTGGCGGTTGCTCCTTCCTCAAAGTTTAATCCTTTGAGAATAGCATTGTTGCCATATTTCTTTTTTATTGAAAGGACGCTCTCTTGTATCTTCCGTTCCTTTTCAAGCAGCTGTTTCTCCTCCTCTTTTTCTTTTTTGAATTGGTCATAGTCGGTGAACAGATCAAGTTGAATGGGTTGTTTGGCCGATTGTAGTTTCTCTTCTGATATTACATGATTGGCACAAAGCGTAAGGCGTCTGATTAGCAAATCATGATTGACAATCTTATCATATAGCTTCATGATTGCATCTATGATCAATCGGGAGGAGGAGCTATGTGTGTTTAGATTGGCAGTCCCGTGTGCATGCTTAGGAACAGGTTTCCCATAATAATTATTGACAATCTCTCCGTGATATTTCTCTTTGATGGTAGGATCTGTAAGAGATTCTGTATCGTAGTTGACTGTGAGGACCAGTTGATCCGTTACGAGTCTTTTATCGACTAAGTTGAGGGATAGATTATCGGCCATTTCTTGTACGACAACACGTGCTTTTTGAGAACTGTATGCGTTGGATAATACTTGCCCTGAGCTAATTGAGTTGGTGGTCGGTTTATATGCTTTTATTTGTTTAATAGTGCATGGTTCCCATCCCCATGCGTGATCTATCAATAGCTCTGCATTGACACCGAATAGTTGGTAAAGGAACTCCTCGTCTTCTAATGAACATCTTGCAATCTTCCCCATGGTGTCTATTCCATAATAGGATAGTTTCTGAGCAATACCTTTCCCAACTCGCCAAAAGTTTGTGAGCGGCTTGTGATCCCATAGTTGCTGTCGATAACTCATCTCGTTTAATTCTGCAATGCGAACACCTTCTTTATCGGCAGGGATATGTTTCGCAACAATATCCATGGCAACTTTACATAGATACATGTTGGTCCCTATTCCTGCAGTGGCAGTGATGCCTGTTTGGCTATAGACATCATGAATTATTTTCATGGCCAGTTGATGAGCCGTGGTTTTGTAACTGTCAAGATAGTGGGTGACATCCATGAAGACTTCGTCTATAGAGTATATATGAATATCTTCTTCAGAAATATACTTGAGATATATTTTGTAGATTAAACTGCTATAGTGAATGTATAGGGACATACGGGGAATCGCTACAAGATAATCGAGTGCCCAATCAGGATGTTTCTCTATTTGCGTATTGTCAGTGGATTTTCCCGTAAATCTGTGATAAGGTGTTTGTCTCAATCGTTGACAGTTGATTTCTCTGACTTTCTGAACAACTTCAAAAAGACGGGCTCTTCCACCTATGCCGTATGATTTCAATGAGGGAGAGACTGCTAAGCAGATTGTTTTCTCTGTTCTGCTTTCATCGGCAACTACTAGATTGGTCGTGAGCGGATCTAAATTCCTTTCCACACATTCTACTGAAGCGTAGAATGATTTAAGGTCAATGGCGATGTAGGTCCGTTCTGGTTTATTCATTATACGATGTGGGAAACGTTGTAATAATTAAAAAGTTGCACGTAATGCGCAACTTTTTAATTTATTTTATGTTTATTTCTTCATGTTTTTCTGCTGTTCCAGAAATGCTTGCTGTTGCTTTTGCATTTCTTCGATTCTTGATAGGAATGTGCCTTTTTTCATTGGCTTCCGTTGATTCTCTTGTAGTTGTTTCAATAGTTTCTTTTCATCAACGAAATATTTCCGTATCACAAATGTTTGAATAATCGTTATTAACAGAGATATAAAGTAATAATAACTAAGACCTGATGCATAGTCGTTGAAGATGAACAGGAACATGACTGGCATAAAGTACATGATGTATTTCATGAAAGGCATTTGATTCATCTGTCCAGTATCCGTGGATGCCATGTTGATCTTTGTATATACAATATTGGTGATGGTCATCAACAAACAGAAAAGACTAAGATGATCTCCAATGAACGGTATGTTAAAGCCCCAAGTTATAAAGGCATCGTATGTAGAAAGATCTTCTGCCCATAGGAAACTTTCTCCACGTAGTTCTATTGCATTAGGGAAGAAATAGAACAATGCAATGAGGATTGGCATCTGTAAGAGCATAGGCAAACATCCTCCCATTGGATTGACTCCTGCTTTGGAATATAACTCCATTGTTGCTTGGGAACGCTCTGTTTGGTTCTCTGCAGGAATTCGTTGATTGATTTCATCAATCTGTGGTTTTAACACTCTCATCTTTGCAGTTGAAAGATAAGACTTATATGTAAGCGGGAAGATGATTAATTTGACGATAATCGTCATTATCAATATAATCAATCCATAGTTGCTAATGAACTTACCAAGGAAATCGAACAATGGTATGGAGAATATCTGATTGATCCAACGGAAGATAAGTTTTCCTAATGATACAAGCTGATTCAGTTTTAGCTTTTCATCACCAGATAGGTCCTTATCGTATGACTTTAAAAGGTTGTATTTGTTTGGACCAAAGAAATAACGCATTCCGATAGCGGTGCTACCTTTTTGATATGGCAACATCAATTCTGCCTCGTAGTATTTCAGATAGCTGGATGTGTCAGCCGTTAACTTGGATATTAATTTGGATGAACTTATTTCATCATCTGCAATTAATACACTAGAGAAATACTGATCCTTGAATGCAACCCAACGGATAGGCTCTGATAGTTCTTCTTGAACATTGGATGTCTCGTTGAGGTAATCAACACCTTCCTTTGGAGAATAGTAGTATATCTGTGCATAGCGATTTTCAAAACTATGACTCTTCTCTTGTTGTGGAACATCTAATTTCCAAGTTGCTTTTAATGAGCTAGCTGTTTGTAGTATGTTTTCTAGCTGATTGGCTTTTATGTCAAAGTCAAGCATATAGGAGTTGCTCGGTAATGTATAGACAAAATCTAAACTTCCGCCATTGGTGGTTGGCATAGCAAATGTGATGGAAGTGTCTGTCTTTGCTGCCACCTTAAAGTTCAAACGTTCTGTTTGTAGGGTGCGGTTGCTAACTGTAGGCAACTCAATGGAGAATCGATTGTCTTCTCCAGAAAATAGAGTAAGAGGTTGTTTCTGATAATTAGTGTATTCTTTTAATACTACCTTTTTTACCATCGCTCCCTTGGAAGAGAATGTGATAGATACAAGATTGTTCTCCAATAAGATTTCTTGTGCTTCTCCCATACCTCCTTCTGCAAACTCTCCAAAAATCTGAGTAGATTTAGCCAACTTGAGTGAGTCTGAGTCAGATTCCTCAAAAATAGGTTTGGAAACCTCAGCAAGTTCTTGCTCTTGCTGTAATTGTTCAGCTTTTACCTGTTGAACAGAATCAATGTAGTGCTGACGTGCAGCTAATTGTTCTTCTGTCGGTTTGTTAAACCAGTAGAAACCTACTAATACGAGTCCAATAAGCGAAAAGCAAGCAATTGTATTTTTATCCATACTATCGTGTATATTGTATTATTGTTTCAAAATTTTTTATATTTGCATATAATGCTGAAAAAGAAAGTGCAAATTTAGTGTTTTTCTTTTAATTTCACCTAACAGCTGTGATTTAAAATTATGATTATGTTTATAAATAGTTAGGGGTGTCTTTACGGAAGAATCTCTTTTGCCTTGGTTTAAGGACATAATATTTCTCTGTCTCTTTTTATCTCTATGCCAATGCGATACATATTCTTATTGTTACTGTCATTTTGTTCTTTATTGGCCTCTTCGCAAGGGAATGATTCATTGAAAGTCAATGGGAAGCTCCCAGGCTTATTTTCTGTCTCCGATTCGTTGCAGGTACAGTTTTCTATGGGTAATCTGCAATACCAGCCAAGTTCTGATGTTTGGCGTTTTGCGACAAATCAATATGATGTCTTAGATTATGAACGGTACAAAGTCTCTGCTGAATACAACGGATGGTTGGATGCCTTTGCCTGGGGTTCCAGTGGTTACGGAACAAATTCAGATCGCCCTGAAAATGAAAGAAATCTACCCTATATAAGAGGATATGAAAGATCCTTTTATGAATTTCCGCACGATATTGTTTGGATGACGGAAGAAGATCGTAATTTCGATTGGGGTGTTTATAATGCTATTTCCAATGGGGGTAATAAGCCGGGTTTATGGAGGACCCTTTTGGATACGGAGTGGCGATATCTTCTGACTGAACGTCCCCATGCCGATGAGTTGCGTTCTTTTGCAACTGTGTGCGGGGAGAAGGGATATTTACTGCTTCCTGATGATTTTCAACTTCCCGATGGACTATCTTTTACGCCGAGAAGCAAAGACTATACAACTAACCGATATGATACCAAGGAAGAATGGTGGAAGATGGAGCTTGCGGGTGCTCTTTTCTTGCCCAATCGTTGTGACGGAGGAAGTATGGGGGATGGATATTGGACAGCTCGGGGTGGGAAAAGAGGTAGGGCACTTTGTATCCGGGAAGGCATAAATGTGTATGGGAAAGATTCTCGTCATTTATCGTATGTACGTCTGGTATCGGACTCTTTCAAAAAAATGGTGAAATCCGATGTTGTAATAAAGGAGAAAGATGATGCTAAGAAACTTCATAAGAAAAAGAAAACAGTGAAGGGTGCTTTGCCTGGTTTGTTCTCCGTTTCGGATGGTCATCAAATCAGATTTGCCAAAGGAAACCTTCAGTATCAAGCAAGTACTAGTGCTTGGAGATTTGCACATAACCAATATGATGTCTTACATCTGAATGAGGAGGAGTTGGGGTTGGATAATGATAGCATTCGTGAAAATTATTCGGGTTGGGTGGATGAGTTTCATTGGGCTACTAGTGGATACGACAATCGAAGACCAACTTTGCGTAAATGGCAAACGAATGATGACGCGCAATTTCCAGCTATCTGCGCTGATCCAGACCCTTCTGGTATCGACGATTCTATCTATGTTAATTATGATTGGGGCGTTTATAATAAGATTGACAATGGAGGAGGCAAGAAGGGACTTTGGCGGACACTTTCGAGGACAGAGTGGCTTTACCTTTTGAATGAGCGAAGGAATGCAGAGAACCTTCGGTCAGGGGCGGTTGTCTGTGGGGTGTACGGGTACATGATACTTCCTGATGATTATGTCTTTCCTAAAGACGTGCGTTTTATCCCTCAGTGTCATGATTTTAGTAATGACTATAATGAAGAACAGTGGAGACGAATGGAATCGGCTGGAGCCCTATTCCTGCCTTGTGGTTACGATGTGGAATATCCTCCTGGTCTGACGAAATGCGGAGGCTATTGGACCTCCTCAAGTTGTTTCTGGCAGGAGGCTTTTTATTTTGGTTTTGAATATCATTTTATACATAAAGATTATGTTGGTTTTGATGCGGATGGATTCTTGTTGAACATACCTATAGATTGTGCTCTCTCTGTACGTCTTGTGACGGATAGATAAGTCGTTCATGGTACTTTAATGTGAATAATAGCAGTGGTATAATTGAATGTTATCTTGCACATACGTATATAGAGGAGTTTATATAAATAAACATTTTGTTTGTTGTTTTCTTAAATAAGGTATATATTTGCAAGCAAAAATTATGTTTCAATGACAATTAGACATTGATGATTTTTGAAATATAGAATAATTTATGTGTGGAATAGTTGGATACATCGGTACTCGTCAAGCCTATCCTATTTTAATGGATGGGTTGCATCGATTGGAGTATCGTGGATATGATAGCGCAGGTTGTGCATTATTGAGTGATAATAATGAACTAAATATATACAAGGCGAAAGGGAAGGTAGCTGACTTGGAATTATTGGCTGACAAACAAGATAATTCTGGTACGTTGGGTATCGCTCATACTCGTTGGGCTACTCATGGTGTGCCAAATGAGGCAAATGCACATCCTCATGCATCGCAGAGTGGCAATCTAACATTGGTTCATAATGGAATCATTGAAAATTATGTTGTACTCCGTACTCAATTAGAAGCTAAAGGGTTTACATTTAAAAGTGAAACAGATACAGAGGTATTGGTACAACTGATTGAATATACGATGAATGTAACAGGTGCAGATCTTCCTACTTCTGTTCGTCAGGCTCTCAGTAAAGTGATAGGTGCTTATGCTATATGCGTGATAGATCGTCGTCATCCAGAACAACTGGTGGCAGCTCGAAAAAGTAGTCCGTTGGTGGTAGGCGTTGTCCCTGATCACACAGAATTTTTTATAGCAAGTGATGCAAGTCCGATTGCACAATATACAAAGACGATGGTTTATCTTAATGATGAGGAGATGGCCGTCTGTCAATGCGGTCATCAGTTAAGTGTTACAAAACTGACTGGTGAAGAGGCAGATATGGAAGTGAAAGAGGTGAATCTGGATCTTTCCATGCTCGATAAAGGAGGATTCCCTCATTTTATGTTGAAAGAAATTTTTGATCAGCCAGCTGTCTTGCGTGATTGTATGCGGGGACGTGTAATCAATAATCCATATAGTGATGGAGATCAACTATCAGTTGTTCTTAGTGCAGTGACAGATCATCGTAAGGAACTGCTAAAGACGCGACGTATTATTATTGTAAGTTGTGGAACATCATGGCATGCGGGTCTGATTGGAAAACAACTGATCGAACGATTCTGTCGTATTCCTGTTGAAGTAGCCTATGCAAGTGAGTTTAGATATAATGACCCTGTAATAGAATCGGATGATGTCGTGATTGCAATCAGTCAGAGTGGAGAAACTGCAGACACATTGGCTGCAATTGAACAAGCAAAAAATCATGGAGCGTTTGTCTTCGGTATAGTTAATGCAGTAGGAAGCAGCATAGCAAGAAATACGGATACGGGTGTTTATATCCATGTCGGACCTGAGATAGGTGTTGCTAGTACAAAGGCATTTACAGGTCAGGTGACTGTTTTAACGATGTTATCGTTGGCTTTAGGTATGGCAAAGGGAGTGATTAGTCAAAAAGATTATGATGAAACATTGGAAGAGCTAATCCATATACCTGAAAAAATAGAACGTATCCTAAAGCAGAATGACAAAATAAAACAGATGGCGGCACGTTTTACTTACGCACATAATTTTCTCTATCTAGGTAGAGGTTATAATTATCCTGTCGCCTTGGAAGGTGCTTTGAAACTTAAGGAGATCTCGTATATACATGCAGAGGGTTACCCAGCAGCAGAAATGAAACATGGACCTATTGCATTGGTGGACAGCGAAATGCCTGTGATCTTTATTGCTACGCACCATGTGTTATATCAAAAAATAGTTAGCAATATACAAGAGGTTATATCTCGCCATGGACATATTATAGCTGTTGTTACAGAGGGTGATGAAGAGGTCGCTAAGATGGTAGATGAAGTGATTGAAATACCTTCTACTCTTGAATGTTTAGATCCCGTTTTAACGGTAATTCCACTTCAGTTGCTTAGTTATCATGTGGCTGTAGCCAAAGGATTAGACGTGGATCAACCTCGTAATTTGGCTAAGTCGGTAACCGTAGAATGATTTATGAGACCTCAATGTGTGATAGATAAATTGAGTGATTAATTAAAATACATTCAAAATCAGATAGTTAAGAAAAAAAATGTCAAAAAAGACGAAAAAAGTTCTTGATTTATTTGGAGGGGAATAAAAAAGGCTATAATTTTGCACTCACTTTCGGAACAAGCGAGGTTCCACACGAAAAACTCTATAATTGATATAGGGGCAAAGGATAGAGATCTTTGAGGAAATTGATCAAGACAGCAAGGAAAAAAGGGAAGGAAGCTGCCTTAGGGCAGCGGACATCAG
>CACXCA010000042.1 GCA_902766045.1 uncultured Bacteroidales bacterium | reverse complement strand
TTACCTCCTCTGTAATAGTTTCCCAGGCCAACGCTGACAATTCCGGTAAATTTTTAAAGTTATAGGCTCCAGTTGAAATAACCGCCTTACAATTCTCGCAAATATCCAAATAGTCATGACCCGACGGCATCGTGTCGCTTGCTTCACCCTTAAACTTAACAGGGAACAAATCCGTAAAGGACTGCAAAGTATACTTAGGGTGTGAAATGAACTTCCTGTTCTTGGAGTCTAAATTGATATACTCCAATGGTCTTGTCCAATACAGGCCCATTGTGATATTCCACCTTATGCCTTTTTGCTGAAGCACTGTATCAAAGTTTTGGATTAGTTTCTCGCGGTTGGCACTAGTTTTTGTATCGGCATATTCGATTGCAGAGAGAAATACTGCCCAAAGATTGTCAATGTCATGCTCGTTTCTTTCATTTCCAAACCGATAAAACGTTGCTTTTTGATTGTTTAGCACAGGAATGCCTTTAAACACTGTCGGTATTGGTGCTACAATGGAAAACTCCTCTGCAAAAGCGCTAATGATTTTTATACGGTTCTCATCGGTGATACCCTTGTTAAAAAGTCCGAAAGTAGTAAAAGGGTCAATATCAAATACTTTGCCCTCGTCTTCAAGTTTTGGAAGATCAATTCCTGTTTTCTGAAATATGGCTTTTATCTTTTCTACCAGTACGCTTCGATTGTTAGCAAAAGGCATCAGTTTCCCTGCCAATTCCATGTAGAATTTAACCCAAGCAAATTTTACGCCGTCCATAGTGTCATCACTCCTGTTTATTCCTCAACTACAACTCTATTCATAATATAGCGGATAGGGTTTCTTTTCCCATTGTTATAAAACTGTTATACAGATTTATGGATATATTTATCTCTAACCTCACTTTTAGCTACACGGCAGACAAACTCTCGCCGTTCATATGAAAAATCTTAAATTTCATATGGTTTTTTATTATGCCCTAGGCTCGGTGACAATTGATTGGATATAACTACTCTCATTCGGAGTCAATCCATAGAATTCATATAATTGTTCGTCAGTCCACTGTTTGCCCAAATCCGGAACAGGTACAAAACGGAAAGTGTCCTTTGTCATATTTTGCCCATTTTTTGCAAGAATCATCATGAATCTAAAGAATCTTGTTTTCATATATGCAGCAAGGTTTTCGGCTTGATTTTGATTTTCCACGACACGTACAATTAAATGAGAATCCGTACACAAAGAACCTGGCTCTGATACGATAGGTGTGGAAATAACAGCATGTGGAAGGGCATCCTCTCCAGGACTTGCTTTCGCCACTAGAACCTTCCATGAATTGATTAATTCTTTCTTTTCTGTATAATTTGAAATGTTTTGAGTGTAAATAAATCCTTCTCTGCCCTTTGGCAAATATACACGTAGCGAGTTTTTTCGTTTTCTCTGAAGCAATTTGACATTTGATTGGAGTTTAAACGGATTTCTTGAAAAAGCAGCGCTCGAAATATACTCAGGTCTACGGCTTTGTACTTTATGTAAAATCGACAAGCCTTTGTTATATCGTATTAGTATCCTCTCATCTCCATAATCTATACCATCTTCCAGCAGATACCGATCCATATATGACGTCATGTCATTAATGTGGTTATAGAACTTGCATTTGTTATCATGTTTCCGTTCCCAAATAAATGTACAAATCCCCCCGCGAAGATTAACATCCGAATCAATATATTTCTTGGGATCGGGATAATCGTGAAAAACAGAAATATGATGATCTGATAACATTCGTTCGCGGAATTCTGGAAGACCATCACCGCGTCCACCTGAATACCAGTTGGATTTTAGATACATCACAACAGCTTGAGGTGATAGATTATCAACTGCAATATCAAAAAAATACTGATAAATTGCACTACCACTTCCAGATCCTGTTCTTCCACCGCCATCTGATTTGTTATAGGGTGGAGCTGAAAAAACAATGCTTGGAGAAAGTGCGGTTATGCGTTCAATAAAAGCCTCTGAATTTTCACCAATCAACGAAAATGAGGTAAAATTTAAAACATGGTCTTCTGGAAGCTCCAGCGCTCTATAGACTTTTCGCGTTAGCTCATAAGTCAGCTTTGATGTAGCAACAGAATAGAATCGAACGTCGGGAATATCATGATATTTATTATGGAACGCGTACGCAAGTTCACCCTGCTTTGAAGACAAATCGAGTACCACTGTTCCAGGAACGACCATTTCAGGACTAACCATATCAACTAAATCAGACGCAACTCTTTCTGGGGTTACCACCTCAGACTCTGATATTCGAGAAAGCTTGCGCATGGCGATTTTTGCCCGCTCAATAGGAGCCAACGATTCATCACGGCCAAGTGCATTCACATTTTCTATTGTACAATCAAGGTTTGAAAGCTTAAATTCGGATCCCTTTTCAAAAATTAATTGAAGATACTGCTTTTCAATTCCTACATGCTGCGAAATCCGTACGTTATCATCATTGGCGTCAATACCGTCTATAATCTGTTTGAGTGAAGTCACCTCGTCTTCGGTTAAGAAGGCATAGAATAAAATCCTCATATAATATG
Source organism: uncultured Bacteroidales bacterium (assembly GCA_902766045.1). Lineage (GTDB taxonomy): Bacteria > Bacteroidota > Bacteroidia > Bacteroidales > Paludibacteraceae > UBA1181. The sequence continues at coordinate 4,462 of CACXCA010000042.1, read as the reverse complement.
CAGCAAGTTGTTTCTGCAAATCATCTTCTTGCAGTGACTCATTTTGCGAACTAGTATTTTGATTATTATTAGGTGATTTTGAATCAGCCGTAGGCGAAGGAACATCGAGATCTGTTCCATCCCCGATTTGCGGCTCGAGTTCGATTCCTTTGCGATCTTTTAGAGGTTTCAGTCGGGAAATCATTTCTTTCAAATCATCAATTTCCAGAAGCACGCTATCAAAAGGAAGGTCCACCGCTTCGTCAAGAATGCTTTTATCAGCATTATAGTTTCGTACCGCGTCGATTATATTCTGAGGTGTAATCTCACACATTTTATCACAATTGATTGCGATAATCGGAGAAATAAGGAGTTCTCTTTCAATACAATTACGTAAGGCGTCATTACCTCTTTGCTCTGTGTTTGTGTTATAAAACAGCGATTTTAGCTCCTGTAACCGAAACATTCTATCAGGATCAAAATCAACCAAAAGCGTTTGTGGCTTCATATTAATTCTAATCTTCTGATCTCCGTTTACCAAAGTTTTGATAAAAGGATTTTGAAGCCTAAAAATCGCTTGATCGTATTCCTGTGGTGAAGCAGTATCTTTGAAATATAGCATGGTATCCCACTGCTCAACAGTACTCCCAGTCAGGAAACGATTGACCGTAAGTGTAAGAGTCTTCTCCTCGTTATTTTCAGATTCTTCAATTATGTGGCGTAAGTCATCAATATTGTCAATAACTGTATCATAACCGGCAACATTAATTACCTTATAGTCTTGCCAATTACTGAATTCTTCAGAATGTGTTTTAAGCAGAGCAGCAAGGGCATCGCATGACGTTCGATAAGGCAGAACGCATACTATATGCCGACACATTTTTCCATCTTTTATTCTTGAATCATTCAAAAAACCAAGAATATTTGCGTCATCATTTGTACCGTCGATAGCCTTAAATAAGTCTAAAATTTCTGCCTCAAATTTGAATGTTCGGTAGGACTCCGATTGTGAGTTCTTTGTCAATGATTCGGGGCGGAACAGTGCCGATAGAGCAAACGAAACCCCGTCACTTTTCAATTCATGCAGCTTTTGGCGAGCACGTTGTGATGGATGAAATGCAAATCTGATCATTTGAGGAAAACCGAAATACGGATTGTCCCACTCTTTTATCTCACTACCATCTGCATTAGATTCTTGGTCCATGAAATGATCTGTGTCCCATTTTTTTTGTGCATCTACGATATCTGCAAAACGAACAAAAGCAATTATATCTTCCTTTCCAAACTCATCACCCATCAAAATCCGATACGGTGTCCCAGATAAATGGAGTCGAATCGTTTGATCATCACCAAGTTTTTTTGTATTATCAAGAAAATCAGCAGTGTCGTCATATCCTGCCATTTCTTTTCCTAACTGTTGGGGTTTAATATTTGCTGTACGGAGAACACGTCCGTATTCTTCTGCTCGTGCGCCAAAGTGGGTCTCGTCAATTATGAGAAGATCAATGTGTTGTGCAAAAACATCCTGATGGCGTTCTTTTATTTCTTCTCCTTGAAGATCTTGAAGTGTGAGAAACAGGGCAATATGCTTGCCTTCCGTAAGTAAAGTAGGAATGATACCAGGTTCTTGATCAAGCCGATTCCTATCCAAGAAGACATATCCTGCAAAACGTTTATGACGCATTACGATTCCTTGCCACTCTTTGCATACATCCGCTTTTGCAGATACAATAACAACAAAATGGGCAGCTATCTCGTCAGCACAGCACATAGCAGTGAATGTTTTCCCAAAACGCATCACCGCATACATTAATAAATTTTTTCTTCCTTGGTAAACAGCGGCCTTAAATCTTTCGATAACCTCAGACTGATTCTTTCGCGGGTCATAATCTTGATCCCTTTCAGGTGTTATGACAACAGGAAGGCGGTCATTACCATAAAACTGATACCTTCCATCACAATTAGCAGCACTCGTCCTAATATCTTCAATTGCTTCACGGATGTCCGTTTCTGTTGCTTCTTTGAAAAATTCATTTGAGTAATAAAAACCTTTAGCCTGGTCTGGGCGTAAACGTTCGCGTTGCTTTTGTCGAATTAAAAAATCATGGACCGCATAATCACGAAAAATATGATTGTCGTCTATTCTAGCGCTATAACTGCTTTCGATAGGAGTCAAATCAGGAAAAAATCGTTTCCACTCATTTAAACGGATACGAACTGGTCGATAGGAATCTCCAACCTTCAGGTAATTAGGGACAGTATTTGTAGAAAAGCCATAAATATGTGGATCGACCCTTCCAGAAATCAGAGAATCAAGGATAGTACTGTCAATCATATTATTCTCCTTCTACCATGTCAAATAGAGATAGCTGACGGGAATTATTAAACGGTTTTATAGTTAAGTCAATAGTATAGTCAAATTGCAGATCCCTATCGTTATCCACGAAAGAGATGGAAACGTTATCTCCAAGCTCTAATAATTTCAAGCTTGCTTTAATCGATTTAATATCTAAGGAATTTAAACCTATGGCTACAAAATCGATTGCTTTCGCAGTCGCGTAATATGAGGCAAGTTGGGGAACATAGCTCAAAAAGTCTTCCTTAGAGTAAATTGCTATTGAAACCCGTTGCAATGTCGCATCACATTGAGAAATTTCTTTAAACACAGTTGACTGAGGATAAAGAATTGCTTGGTTTTTAGAATAGTAATTACGAGGTATTATCTTACTAGATTCACCGGATTCAACGTAGTCCAACATCATCTTAATTTTCCGCGAGATACAACTAATAATCTCTGTCGGAACTGCTTCACCGATGCAACGGCGAATATTCATCTCATGGCGTGTTAAATATGCAGTTGAATTTTGAACTGTCAGTAAATTGTCTTCATTGGTCCAATGAAAACTATCGGGAATTGTCATAACCCGCATTAATTCACGAATACTGAGCACTCTATTGTCACAGGGATGAATGGTATCCTGACTTGATAATACATCATTACGTGTCGCTATACACGCACCGGGCTTGTCCCAAAACAAACGGCGATACTTGTTCCCCATATATGCACCTTTAAGAACAACACGCGTTCCATCTTTTTCAATTTTATAAGGTTGCTGTTCTACAGGTTTGTCAAATGCACTTTGCCCCTCTTTTAGGTCAGCAATCCAAGGTATTTCATGTTCAGGAAACGGTCTAGCAAAATGAAGCGGATCAGAAGAATCTTTTTCCCCAAATTCGAGATGAGGGAATGCCCCTATCGCTTCACGTAATGTTATCTCCGCGTGTCTTGTCGGAAACAGATTTAAGGGTGATATATCGACTAGTTTCTTACTTGTACCAATCACCAGTGTCCTTGGACGACTAGATGGCACACCAAAATCCTTAAAATTGACCACTTTCCAATAGATGTTGTACGATTCCGAAAGGTTAGAAAAAATACTATCCTTGATGAGCATGTCTTCTCCACTCACGTCGGTACAGACAGAGGTCATAAACGCTCGAACATTTTCAAATATGAATATTTTCGGGTGAATCTCCTTTATGATTTTGATTGCTTCTACAACAAGAGAATTACGGATTTGTTCATGATCCGTCTTTTTATAGTTAACTGTTGACATCCCCTGACACGGTGGGGTAGCAAATACAACATCAACCTGTGAGAGTCCCTCGGTTTGTTTCCATTTTTCAATCTCTTCAAATAGCAATGCATGCATCTCAGGTTTAGTAATGTCACCGCAAATATAACCTGACTCTTTTTCACACTTATGGTTGGCACGCTGAACATTGATTCTCGCTTTTAGTAATTCGTTCGTGGCTATACAACGATACTTATTCATCTTGAACCCATAACAACCAACGCCAGCACCACTGAACAAAGAAATATACGTACGTTTGTTCATATGGACTCCTCCAGTTCCTGCCGGACATCAAAATCAATCTTCCGATTCCTACAAAAATCATCAATCAGTTTCATGGTCTTATATGTAGGTTTTGTTTTCCCCGATTCCCATCTATTGACGGTTGCAAACGAGACTCCAAGCTCTTTTGCAAAAGCCTCCTGAGAAAGAAAGTGTTTTTGGCGTAGTTCCCTTAAATCGTTGCAAAATCCCATAAGGCACCTCCATCTTCTTGCAAAGTTATAATATTATTATAACTTTCTTTTGTGAACTAATCAATCATTTCCAGCTTATAAGTCGAGGCATTTTTTCTATATATTTGCCCAGCTCACGCCAGTTTCTTTTCTTAATATGAACTTATGTTTTTATTATTATAGCATAAAAACTAGATAATGAAAACGATTAACATACAAATGAGCTTTTGTCCTTTTGACTGTTCCCTACATATCCTACATACCGGTCGCACAACAAAAAACCGACTGCCTGTTAAACAGTCGGTTCAGGATACTATGGGTCTCTTAGGGTCTCTTAAAACTTTTCACAGAAATTTATTCGTGATCATGTCCTGCTTTACGTTTATTGAAGCA
>CACXCA010000041.1 GCA_902766045.1 uncultured Bacteroidales bacterium | reverse complement strand
TGTAATACCGTAACTGTTGTACAAAAACCGGAAGCAATCGATTCTCAAGGAGCAGTAAATACCCCAAAGAACATAACAGATATCATCATTGAGCAGACTTTGACCAGAATATTTGAAGGAAAAACTCTGTCTGAAGTTCAAGGGGTACGCATAGCAGACATTTGTTGTGGTTCTGGTAATTTTCTTCTTTCCGCTTATGAATACGTTATCAACCATAACATTGATTGGCTTATTCAAAATGAATGTGACAAGGCTTTACAAGACGGCCGTTTAATAATTGTTCCAGGTACTGATATTTATCGTCTTTCGTTTGCAAAACGTCGAGAAATCCTCCTCAGAAATATTTGGGGTGTAGATATAGACCCGTTGGCAGTAGAAGTCACAAAATTTAGCCTTTTTCTTAAACTGCTGGAAGATACCAGCCTAGAAGAAATCAATTATTATGTTGATACGTTCCAAGAGCGTGTTTTACCTAGGCTTGATAATAACATAAAAAATGGTAACAGCCTGGTAAATACTTTTTATACCCAGTATGACCCTGATATATTTGAGATCGATGGCGCACTAGAGCGGATACGTATGTTTGACTGGGATACAGAGTTTGGGACTGAGGGTTTCGATGCTATCGTAGGAAATCCGCCTTACATTCGTGTCCAAAACATGGTTCACTACTCCCCAAAAGAATATGGGTTCTATAAGAGTCCGTTTTCAGGTTTTGAAACGGCAGGCTCTGAACTTCTCGATAAATACTATCTTTTCATTGAACGCGCGTGGAGTCTACTTAAAGAAGACGGATCTATAGGATATATTGTTCCACATAAATTTATGAACATCATGTCCGGAGAACCTCTAAGGCACTTTTTGTCTTCCCGCGGTGCCGTTCGTGAGATTATTCACTTTGGCACACATCAAGCATTTAAAAACAGAAGCACTTATACTTGCATTCTAATCCTTGGAAAACCAGCGTACGATACTTATGAAATTGCTTTCATTCAGGACTGGAATCGTTTTCTCTTTGATCACAAGGTTGAATACCATATGTATACGGCTGACACGTTGGATTCTTCTCCATGGGTATTTATTCCCGGACAGATTACTGATCGACTTGCAGCGATAAAGGAGCAATGCAGTCCCCTCAACGATTTAGCTCGGATATTTGTAGGAGTTCAGACAAGCAATGACAAGGTTTATATTATTACTGCCGACAGTGAAGATAGCGATTATGTATACTTCCATGATAAAAACAAACTAGCCAGGAAGATTGAAAAGGGTATACTGCGTAAAAGTATTTATGATGCCCGCCTGCAAAAGTATCAAGAGATTATACCCAACAGTTATATCATTTTTCCTTATTGCAATGAAAATGATAAGCCTAGGTTAATAGACATTGATACTATGCGTTCAGAATATCCTTTTGCAATTGATTATCTTTCATCCTTTAGGGAAGAACTGGATCGTCGTAACATGACGCAACCAAGAACGGAAAACAACTGGTATGCCTACGGACGTAGCCAAAGCTTAGCACGGTTCATTCACAGCGAGCATTTGATTTGGCCAGTGTTGTCTTTTGACTCAAACTATGTATATGACAATGCTCAGGTCGTTTTTACAGGTGGTGGGAACGGACCGTTTTATGGTATTGAGATGAAAGATGGCATAAATGAATCTATTTTCTATATTCAAGCGATTTTGAATCACTGGCTGCTAGAGCTTCTTGTCAAAAACAGTGCCAGTACCTTCCGTGGTGGATATTATTCCCATGGAAAACAGTTTATTGCTAAACTACCTATTCGCAGAATTGATTTTTCAGACAATTCACAAAAAGTCATACATGATAAGATTGTTGAAAAGGTTCATCAATTAGAACGATTAAATATTAGGATGAATGCCGCTCAAAACTCTGCTGCAAGTAAAGCAATCGAACGTGCTATCCAAGCCGTTCAAAGCGAGTTGTCTGCAATGATAGATATTCTATATGGAGTGGAGGATTTGTGGGGGTCAGATGTAGATGAAAGCGATTAATGGATATAACAAACTGCGTGGAGGATACTATACACCAGAAAGTATTGCTGACTTTATTGTTCTATGGGCTTTACGTGATGTGAACGACACTGTTCTGGAACCAAGTTGCGGTGATGGGAGTTTTCTTACATCTATTCGGCGCAGACGTTCAGTATTTCCATATGCATCTGATGAAAAAGTGATTGGTGTCGAACTGGACAAAGCTGAAGCATACAAGGCTAAAGCACATGGATATTCCATCATCAATGGAGATTTCTTCACATATTATCGTGATTTCATCGAAGGAAAAACAAACTACAACGTCATTGTAGGAAACCCTCCCTTTATTCGTTACCAAAATTTCGATGAACAATATAGGGCGGTCGCTTTCGATCTGATGAATAAACATGGGTTTCATCCGAACAGACTCACAAACATCTGGTTGCCTTTCCTTCTCTTGTCGTGTGAGGCATTAAGCAGTAATGGCAGAATCGGTATGGTGATTCCTGCTGAATTGTTCCAAGTGGATTATGCTGCAGAAGCCAGAAACTACTTAAGCAGCCATTTTGATTCGCTTACAATTGTAACTTTCAAAAAGCTTGTTTTTGATAATATTCAGCAAGAAGTTGTTTTGCTTCTTGGTGAAAAAATTTCTGAGCAAAAAGGTATCCGAATTGTAGAGCTCAATGATCTAGATGAACTAATTCAATATGGTTTATCGTGCTTAGATAAAGCCGAAACAAAATCCCTGGATCACAACAGCGATAAATGGGTTAAATACTACTTAACCAATGAAGAACTACAAGTTTTACGCACGTTGAATTCCGATAGTCGGATTTCAAATGCAACCGACCTATATGAAATTAATGTTGGACTTGTCAGCGGTGAAAATGATTTCTTCCTATCTGATTGGAGTAATGTGGTTTCACGCGGCTTACAGAGCGAAATGAAGCCTATTATCAGCCGCGC
>CACXCA010000040.1 GCA_902766045.1 uncultured Bacteroidales bacterium | reverse complement strand
CACCACTACGCTGTAGGTGCCTGCAACGTCCGTCGTCAGTGTCTGCGATGTGCTGTTGTCGCTCCATAAGTAGCTAGCTCCCTCCGAGCCAGCATCCAGAGCAGCGCTTTGTCCAGGACAAATCGTGACATCAAGCAGATTCAACAATATTGTATCCAAAGCGATCACTTCAGTTGAACCACGAGACACACAACCATCAGGGGTAGTAACCTCCACAGAATAAACCTTTGGTTCACTTACTGTGATTGATTGTGTTGTTTCGCCCGTACTCCACTTGTAAGAGTTACCAACATCACCAGCATCCATACTCAACGTCACACTTTTCTTAGGACACATTTCAACATCAACGGCCATTAATGCAAGGGTATCAACGATTGGATAATACAATTTTGCTGTATCACTGTAGCAACCCTTGTCAGAAATCAATCTATACAAATACGTATAATCACCCGAAGATGTCTCGTTATCAGGACTTGGCATTGCAGGAAGAATAGATCCATCCTTAGCATACCATTCGAAAGAATAGCCTTCTGCCTCTCTATCCGAGACTTCAGCCACAATAGCTCTATAGGTTGCATTATCAAGAGCCTTAGAATTCAAGCAAACGAGATCAACCAAATAATCAGGTCCAACAGGCTTATCATTTATCATCAGTTTAACCTTATCACTCACCAAGTAACAAGTAGGATCGACAGGACTTGTCACCACCACATGATATGAGCCAGCCTTCTTGACATAGATTTTACCATTATAAGAAGCCTTACCAAGAGACACATTGTCCAAGAAGAACTCATACAAGTAACGAGATCCATCCTTACCATCATCACCATATCCATGAAGCAAGGTAGAATCACCGTCACAAATAGTAGTCTCGTCCAGAACTATATCCGCTTTAATCAAGTTACACTCATCCGCACCACACTCGATGGTATTAAGAACCTTGAGAGTATCAAGACCATAGACGGTGGCGAGACCCATGTTGGTGATGTATTTATCCACGCAAGCCACCACTTCAGCCGTATAAGTACGAACCACTGTTTCCATAGGAGGAATAGCAGTCTCAACTGTTGTGGCGACAGTCGGCCAAGTAATGAAGTTTTTCGATTCATTCCATGAACCATTATCAGAAATGCTAGTTATATTTCCAAGTTCTTCTGGAAGTTGGTCATATAAAGTAACATTGAACGCATAATCGAGGTCAGTTTCAAACTTAGTCAAGTGAGGACCAGAGTTTGTCTTACCGCTCACATACATACCGTAGTAACCAGGACCTTTTGCAGACATTCCTTTCCAATCCTTCATCACATCCACCCACTCTTCGTCTGCATTATTGATATACATAAATAAATGGTCATCAACAAATGTGAATTTGAATTCTGGATTTTTAGCATTTCCAGGATAGATGATTAAATCATCACCTTCACCCTCTTTCGCAATACATTTTCCATTATCATAAACTTCGCATTTGAATGTATTATCCAAGGATGCATGAGGCGTAAGTTTTACGGCAGCTCCTTTAAAGTTTGATTGACCAGGCACACCTGCTGTCCATCGAAGCACCACCCATGTATTGGTAATTGCATCCGTACAATTATCCAACTGAAGATAGACATCTCCGTTATTTCCGTAAGAATATTCAGGAGCAAACAAGTAAGAGCCTTCCGTATTCAGCAACAGATGACCGCCATCCACCTTAGGAAGCGACGATCCATTAAGACCTTTCCAACCCTCAGTTGATTTACAATTTGCCTCTACATGCGTACCTGTATTGTTAATGTATTTGACTTCATACGTTACGGTTTCGCCCTGATCAGCTGCTTTTTTGTCAGCGCTCTTAAACAGAGACTCTTGTTCGTCACCGACAGGTGGAATCTCTCGACAAGTAGTCACCAAATCTACACGAGAGGAGTCTGGTGAATCTGTCTCTGAAGAGATCCATGCCACATTTGAATAATAGACATCATCCACATCAGGACAACCCATATTTCTCGCCACACAGACATAGACTAATTTATCTTTTTCGCCAACGAGCATACTAGGAACAGACCATTTGATGATACCACTATAGGCCTTTGTTCCTGCAGGTGCAGGCGTATAAGTTGCTTTAATTTTTTCTCCTTTGTCATTCTTTAACGCAGTACTATCCACCCAGTGATGGAATTCAAGTTCATACGGAATCGTATCCACTACCTGTACATTCATACACTCACGACCAGGAAGTGGTGCTCGACCAAGAATTCTTCGCCATGTATAACCGTCGAACTCTTCCACCAACATTCGATCATAGGTAGTCATATCGATATCACCTGTGTAGCAAACATTTCTTGCATGTATATCGACCTTATACCCAAGATTATTGATATCAGCATAACATGGTGTCAACAAATAAAGGGCAGACGTTTGCATATCCATAGGACGATCTTTCGTCTGCAATTTTTTATATGACCAATCGTCTTTCACCTTACCCTCCATTGCCAGATGAGGATTACTTCTCAACTGCGTTCTGATAAATGCAGGTCCACTGACACCTTTATGTAATGAATAAAAGTTATTGGCTCCAGCACCTTGACGATCTGCAATCTTGTTGAACGTGTAAGATGATGGTGCCATTGTGTAATCAGCAAATTGTACCATTAGACGCTGGTTCCACCTACCATATTCGTCTTCACCCGATGGAATACGCTGATAATGGAATGTAATCGTATCTGGTGTTTCCGTCAACAGATATTTATAGCAATCTTGCCGATTGTTCAATGTGAAATCCCAACCTGTAGGATTATTCGCAGAATACAATCCCATTGCCGCAGCATCATACATAAAGTAAGATACTCGGTAATTACCAGGATTGATGTATGCTTCGTATGCATCATGCCAGAAACGGTAACCTTGGAACATCTCCGTTCCTGAGATATAGTTTGCATACGACAGACGAACATTATCACGACCTCCATTCAACCAAGAAGCTTCACCTAATGATTTGTTTTCAAATTCAAGCGTGAATGTCACTGCATCATTAGGATTTAAAAGCTTTCTAGAAGCCTTTTTCTTCAATTGAAGAGTTCTGTCAGGAACGATATCCACACAATTTCGTTCCATTGTATAAGTAGCATGATTTGGATATTCATTACTTGTCCACTCTTCAAAATTAGAACCGCTGATTGTGCTTGTCAGACAGATACGAGGATTCAACGTATCCTTAACAACGACGATGAACGAGACAGAGTCCATCGTTGCAGCAAGACCACCTGTTTTGAATCCAGGAATACTTCCCACATTCCAAGTGATTTTGTTTCCAGACACGGTTCCGTTTCCTCTTTTTATAGAGACCACTTCATAGTTAGGATCCAACTCCGTTTCGATTTTCACGTCCGTAGCTTCTGCCGAACCATAATTACGGAATTGAACAGTATATTCAATCTGATCATCCACGTATGCATACGTTTTATCGACAGACATATAGACTTTCACATTGGCTTCTCTCTTCATATCCTGTGGAGCATGGAGATTTCCCGTATGAGTTAAAAGTCCCCAACAACGGTAAAAGCCATGGAAATATTCAGGTGTATTTCCTATATATCGTTCTTCTGAATTCCAAGTAACCGCTTTATTGGTACCATCCCATGTGATTTCCGACTGACGATACATATCGGCAATCAGATCCAGATCACCCGAACATACTGCTGCAGCAGCACTTGCACCCAACGTATAAGGAGCAGGAGAAGCGCCTGATCCCATAGGAGTCTTGTCTCCATTATATGACTGCATGATATTACAAACACCCGACCAATATGGTTGACCAGGGTCTGGAGAAGATCCCATCTGTACACATTGTCCGTGCGAATCACCAGGAGCTTTGTTTCCATAACCAGACCATGGTTTTTTCAAGAAATCCGCCATACGGTCTGCCATATCCTTTTCGAATGTGTTTCCGCCAGCCTTTGGTTGATGTGCGACTGGATCCCAAGTTGTCTCAGGATTACCATGCCACATATAATTCAAAATTGTACGCAACACAAAACGGAAATCTTCTCCTTCACTGAACTGAGTAAAGGAAACATTTGCGTCATCTCCATAGCCAAACGAAAATTTACCAGCCGAGGCAATCATACCTTTCTTATAGGCTTGTCCAATTAACCAATCAGACGAAGCCTCACCTCTTTTATACTGATTGATTTGCCAACTAGTTCCTTCTCCATCCTCTTCCAAGAACTTAGCAAACTCATTATAATATGCAGGAGCAATATAATCCGCATACGCATCAGGAGTACTTAGATTACAATTCGGTGTAACAAAAGGATAATCAGTTTGAGTTTGACGCCATTGAGTCATATCTCCACCCTTGTTACCACCATGAACATATCCATCAATACCAATATCACCACTCGTATGACCTCCTTTATAAATAGAGCCGTCTCCATTTACAGAAGTAATCATAAATGTATCAACGTATGCAGCCAAAAAATCTTTAGCAATCTTTTTATATGAAATAGGATTTCCCTTACTATCCAAGACTGGTTTCCCATCTTGCATCATCCATTCACCCCATTGTTTATAAGCAATCAGAACAGCCAATGCGATATCATCATCACCATCAGTAGCCGATCCCTCTTCTGCATCAATCTTTGTTTCGTCCGTATAGCACAATGGCAAACCAGGACTGAATTTATAGTTAGGGAGGAAAACCTGACCATCATAATATCTTACTACTTTTGGAATCTTATAGTCATGGATCCACATCCAAAGACCATTAAATGTAGGTTGATCAGCAAAAATAGCAGACATCAAGAGCATGTAACCATCTCCTTCCGAACAGTGCGGAGCATGTGTTGATGCCGGTACAGACGGATCGTTGAAACTAATATACCGTACTCCTCCTTGCGAAGTCTTAGAGTACCTACATCTGTGAGACATAATCTCGTATGCCTCACGACCCGTCTTCTCCATATCCGCATGCGTAACACCTTCAGCATTATATTTTGCCAAAGTTTTACCCACTTTATATTCTTTAAACTGGGGATATGGGAACGCAGGATCTCCTGAGTTGATATCTATTTTAATAAATACAGAAGGATCATATGGCCGCGATTGTTGAGCAAATGCGCTCGACGCACACCAACACCACACTGCAAAAGCTGCGATAATTAATCTAATTGTATGTTTCATAACCTCAAATTTACATTCAAACAACTTTATGGTTTTGTCCACTAGTTGTAATAATGGTAAAACGAAATACTATATCCATTATGCAAATATATAAAAAAAGTTAAACAAAAAATTTTTTGCATTAGGATTTTCATTCGCATAGCCACCGAAATTTCATTTAACTTGAACAATTCTCCCACAACTCTCCAGACGGAGAATCATTCTCCATAAGAATTAACGCCTTGTCAAAAACACGCAATACGTGAGTAGAATCGCCGATAAAATTGACGTAACACAAATATGTGTGTGCAAGATTTCGTTATCTTACAATAGATTAAAACATTATAAACAAGCTAGAAATTAAGGAATGTAATACAACAACAATAGCACCCACAATAATCAATCGCTTCAATAGCACATTATCTGCAAATTTGGCAGCATGCTTATGGTAGAGATAGAACAGCAATACACTGAATCCAATCATCAAAGCTATTTTCATGAACTTCAATATATACAGGTCAGACCAATGATCCATCTCAACCAACTCTTTCATAAGTAACGCTATCAGTGGCAACGACAACAAAAGAGAGACAATTGCCACACATTCATTCTTTTCTTTTGTATCAATGGGTTCACACACTTTATCATCTTCATTTTCAACAACTTGCATAGTATTAGCAAAACGGTTGTCTCCTCGAAAGAGAAGTCTCAATGCCACGAAGGAAGTCACGAAGATTAGGAAAATAATTAGATAGGCAATATATTCATTTAAAGGTATAGTGTATATGGTGAGTAGTGCCATGAAAATAAATTGCATTAAAATAAATAATATGATGGTTTTCCTTCCAAACGTTTCTGGCTTTAGTTTAAAAAGCAAAAAAGAATAGACAACGTTGACCACTAAAATTAGAAAGATAATATATTTCTCTAACGGCTTCTCAGCAACAGAAGTGTATATAATAAGTGCCATGCAACTGAATTGCATTAAAACAACTAATATGATGGATTTCCATCTAAACACCTTTGGTTTTATCAGTTTAAAAAGTAAAAATGAATAGACCATCGATTTCACCAAAGCTGGGATAAAAATCATATTTAAACAATATAACTTATGGTATTCGCGATAATTCGTCAGAATCAGAGTGGCCTCATCTCCCCAAGGGGAAAAAGGCGTAAATATAGCTATTGTCAAGCTACATAAGATAATAATGGCAATTATACAGAAGGTATGATCATTCACCTTCGTTGGAACATAATTTTCTCGTTTCACCAATTGCAACTGACAAATGTTGTCGCCTATAGTTCTGTTAGTAAAGCACACGCATAACAATTCAGCCACGCAATAAAAGAAAAACAGATTTCCGAGAAAAAAATTGGTGGTGTCTGGATTAACAACAGGAATGAAACAATGGACATAAAAAAGGGCAAGTATCAGATTACGCAACAAGCACCAACCCATGCTGGCATCATTTCCCTCTTTCTGTAGTTTTATGCCCATAATTCGTTTGCCTATGCTCAATCCAAAAGCATCTTTCAACAACAAATAGAGAGCAGCCCCCCAAAAAAAGATGATATAAATAGTTAGATCAGTTATATCTATGATATGTATGTTTATGTTCCTGGCAGCACGAAATAAAATAAGATTTGCCACTCCACGCAAACAACCCAAAATGGCTATTGGCAAAAAATCAATCAACGCTGCACATAGCCATTCCGCCTTACTAACATTTTGAGGGTTATTCATTGTTGTTGTTTTATACATTCAATCTCAAATCCTCTTCCGTCACATTAGGTGGCAGAAAACAGGTGATGTCCTTTCCATACTTCAACACGTCACGCACCACCGTCGAACTAATGAACGAATGTTGCGGCTCAGTAAATAATAACACTGTGTCTATTCCAGATATATGGCGGTTGGCATCGGCAATCGTACGTTCATATTCAAAGTCTTGAATGGAACGACTACCTCTCAAGATGATGGTTGCCCCTATCTGTTTCGCAAAATCCACCGTCAAGCAATCGTAACTCTTCACACTCACGCGTGGTTCGTCTTTGAATACCTTTCGAACAATCTCTTCTCGTTTCTCTACACTGAATAATGTCTTCTTGGCTTCATTCACACCTATAGATACAATAACTCTATCTACAAAAGACAATGCTCTCATTACTACTGAATAGTGACCAATCGTAAAAGGATCAAAACTACCTGGAAATATTGCAACCGACATGTTTTATAAATTTTACACTGCAAAGGTAAAAAATATATTGATTTCTCCCAAAGACATTTTCATAGCCTCAACAGACGAAAAAAACAATAGAGCCGATATGTACGATTCTACACATCGGCTCTACCCTTTCCGCTTAACAAGCATTCTGCAGTCAAGCTGTTTTTATTGTGGATCCAAGATCTTCGTCACCTTACCCATAAATAGTATCATGCCAGATTCCATCTCTCGAATGACAAAGCCAAACGGACGATTGACCTTCATCTCTGTATATTCTACAGGATCATGCATGCCCACAGCTCTATCAACTATAAGCGTAACAGCTGCTGCTTCCGTTCCATTTTCATCCACTTTGATATAACTATTTTGAGTAACGCTAGACACATTTTCCGGTATATCAAGAGCATTAGGAAGTCCCTTAAATATATCCTGAATGCCCAACGCTTTGAGGTATTCATTCAATCCTAACTTATTCTTAAAGTCGAACTTAGGAAGACGCAAATCCACATCGGTTCTTTTCATATTCATGCCAATGCTATCCCAATTGATGTTATTGAACGTTTCATCCAAATCCTTGCCCATTGCCGGCAAAACAATCACCATGCTGTAGGTGCCGCCATCATTCTCAGGACGCATATTTCCCACACCATCATCTACCCAAGAACCATAATCGAGTACCACCATCTGGTAATCATCGGTTTGAGCATACATGAAAGAAAAATCCTCATCACTTTTCATCATATCTACAAGTTGTGGGGTACCGGATGCCTGATAAAAGGTATCTATACTTGTTCCATAATCGGAAAAAGGCGCAGCCCAAAGTCCTTTAAAATAGACCGCATTGCCGATACATGCGGTAGTAAGCTCATCTACTGGAGGATCTAAATCCCGAATACAATTATTGGTCACAAGAGCCGCCCAACGATTAATGGTGTCTTTTGCAGCCTCCTTGTTATGAGCATAATCCAAATGGCGCACTGTGGCATAATACTTCTCACGTGCCGTAGTAAGAAATGGCTCTTTTACTGTGGCACCAACCATCGGCCAATATGAGTTATTAACCTTGAGAGTGACACTATCGACAGACGAATTGAGCGAAAGTATCACCTTATTGAAATAATCGTTCATCGATTCAAGTGGGTTTGTCCCCTCAATTCCAAAGGCATTGGCAATCTCAGTTATACCTTGAGTCGATGCACCATTGGCACACAATCCAAGAGCGATCTGCAGACTGATAGGCGAATAGAACAAATTTTCATAACCTTCCTGTTTTTTTAGTGTCGAGTCCTTGCAGATCAAATAGAATGATTTTTTTGCAAACTCATTTCCTGAACGAACATATCCTTTTTGCTCGTCGGTGAGCGAAAGTCGGATTGCCTCTGGAGCTGCAGGAAGGAACGTCCATTCGTTTAATGGCTTATACGTCGTCTGATGGCTATCCTTAAATGTGATACTATCCACCTGATTGATGTCATACGTCTTCGATTCTCCATTCTTTAACCATACATGCAGATTATATGGGGTATCTGCATAAATTGCTGTACATATCAACAATGTCCCCAGTCCTGTAATAAAGCATTTGTTTCTCATAAATTCTTGATTAAAACGTCCTTACAATATATTTAGTTTCGCAAATAAAACTGCGAGTATAATATGCCAATACCCAATAAATAGTCTAAACATTCAGGCAATAAACCAATTATACCTTATAATAGTATCACCGTCCCAATAATTTAAACTATTTCATCCACTAACAAAAATAGACAGATTCTTTCAGAACTCCAAGGTTTCCTCTGATAAAATAAGATATTTTATTTTTGATATATATCACTCCACCCAAAAAAGTTCCTCAATGATATAATCCGAAACAAAAATACCCTCTTCCGAAAGATAATAATGTTGTCCATCTTTTATCACCTTCCCTTCTTTTATATATGTATCAATCATCCGCAGGAAATACTCTTTCAGATCCTTTCCAAAAAGGGTTTCCAACACTGCGATATCCACTCCTTCTTTTTTTCTCAACCCTGTCATAACATATTCATTGTAACGAGTGAAAGTATCAAGCGTCTCTATATTATAATAGGTATCCCCAGCAGCCATCTTTGAAATGTATAACCGGCTGTTTGCTATATTCCACCTACGACTTTGTCCGTCAAACGAATGGGCGGAAGGTCCCACTCCTAAGTAAGGTACATAATTCCAATACGACGAGTTATGTTTCGACTCATACCCAGGAAGGGCGAAATTAGAGATTTCATAGGGCACATACCCATTCTGAGAAAGCGTATGTCTCAGCAGTTTAAACATCTCAAAGCTCAACTCCTCATCCGCCTCCTTTATCTCTCCCCTATCGCGCATTTTCGTCAACATAGTTCCTTCTTCAAACGTAAGACTATAAGCAGAGATATGTTGCACCCTCAACTCCACTGCCTGCTGAAGATTATACTGCCAATCGTGCAATGTCTGATTTGGCAACCCATAAATTAAATCTATGCTGATGTTATCAAACCCACATTGTTGAGCCATTTTCACCGATTCTATCGCCTTTGCCACCGTGTGTCGTCTGTTGATTGCTTGTAAATCTCCAGGTTTGAAACTTTGAACGCCCAAGCTCAATCGGTTGACACCACAATCTTTCAATGCCTGCAAATAGTCCAACGACAAATCTTCCGGATTAGCCTCCAACGTAATCTCCTCCACACAACAATCATAATTCTCCTTAATCACTTGCAAGATGGATTCAATCTCCATCACACGCAACTGCGAAGGTGTGCCACCCCCAAAGTAGATTGTTCGAATTGGTTCACCTTTCAAGTATTCTTTCCTGGTAGTCAATTCCTTACAGATCGACTTCAACAAGTCATCCTTATTCCCGTGATAAGTAGAAGAATAGAAATCGCAGTAATAACAGCGACTTCCACACAATGGTATATGCACATAAATTCCAGCCATACATGCAAAGATAAAGAAAACCGAACGATGTACACAAGAATGATAAATAAATGAAAAAACCACATGAATTTCTCAAATACGAAGTGTGTATTTTTTTAATACTAAAAATTATTCTTTAAATTTGCGCACGATTTTAGAATTTGGCATATTATAGGCAAATCCTAAAAAAATTTAAATAACGTCACTTTTGCAAAATAAAAGCATGAGTATTTCGTTACACTAAATAAAAAAAGAAAATGTACTTTATAAAAAGAATACTTCAGACAATCCTATTTACAAGCATATTCCTATGTTTGTCATTTCATGTAAATGCACAAGCTCGATATATAGGAGAATTTGGTATATTAGGAGGTGATTCCTATTACAATGGGGATGCCAACTCCACGAAGATTTTCATAGAGAACCATGTAGCGTTCGGTGGATTTATCCGTGCGCATATCACGGACCGGTGCATGTTGAAAGTCAATGTGATCCGAGGAGGTGCATCTGGAGACACCCGTAATTTTGAGAATCTCCTTCCGAAAGGTCAGCAAGCCGACTTCACTCAGAAATTCTGGGATATAGGACTCCATGTAGAGCATAATTTCCTGAAATATGGTATGAGCTATTGGGACAGAGAGATGAAGAGACACACACCTTATATATTAATAGGGCCAGGTCTTACCATCTATGATCAATGGAGTGGAAGTCAGCTGACATTCAATCTCACATTTGGAGTCGGATACAAATTCAAGATTTGTGAACGACTCAACTTAGGTGTTGAATGGTCAATGAGAAAATTATTTGTGGATGACTTTGATGTCACAAATGTTCACAACAAGATATTGAATGATCCATACAAGATGGGACATTCATGGATAAAAAACAATGATTACTATACATGTGCCTATGTCTTTCTTTCCGTTGACTTCTTAAGAAGGAAAGGGGCATGCCGCACATTACAATTTTAGACTATGACGCATATAGATCAAATAGACAAAAAGAGACTTCCCCGTCATGTAGCCATCATCATGGATGGGAACGGACGTTGGGCTAAACAGCATGGTCACGACAGAGTATTCGGGCATCAGAATGGTGTTGATTCTGTTGACAAAGTGACAGAAGCTGCTGCTGAGCTTGGCATCGAATACCTCACGCTCTACGCTTTTTCAACAGAGAATTGGAATCGTCCGAAAGCTGAAGTGGATGCTCTAATGGAAATTCTCTCCTCTGCGCTCAAACATAACATTGAGAAAATCAGCAAAAACAATGTTCGCCTAATCGTCATAGGTGACTGGAGCCGACTCTCAGAAAAAACATGCGCCAATCTTCATGATGCAATGAAACTGACTGAAAACAATACAGGACTGAAACTGGTTCTTGCTATCAGTTACTCTTCTCGTTGGGAAATCATCGAAGCTGTTAAACACATTGCCGCAGATACAAAAGAAGGTAAAATATCCACAGATGATATTAACGATGACCTTTTTGCTAATTACCTTAGCACAAAAGGTATTCCTGACCCTGATCTTTTGATTCGCACCAGCGGAGAATACAGAATCAGCAACTTCTTGATGTGGCAGCTCTCCTATTCAGAGCTTTATTTCACTGACATCTGCTGGCCAGACTTTAAGAAGGAGCAATTTTATGATGCCATCATCGACTATCAAAAAAGAGAACGTCGATTTGGAAAAACTAGCGAACAGCTTTCTTAACCTCAATCAACGATGAATCGATTATTATCTTATATATTACTTCTCTCTGTCGGATGTCTAAACATCACTGCACAAGAATCTATTCCAGATTCTTCAAGTGTGGTTGTGGGTGACACGCTATCCGCCCCTTCAATAACGGATAACAATGCTAAAACGTATGTGCCCAACATCGAATACACCGACACCCCTAAAGAATATGAAATTGCAGACATCACAGTGTCTGGAAACTGCAAATTTGACAAATCTGTCATCATAAGTTATTCAGGACTCTCCAAAGGACAAAAAATAAAAGTGCCAGGAGAGCAAATCAGTAAAGCCATCAAAAAGTTCTGGAAACAAGGATTATTCAGCGATGTAAAAATCCTCGCGACTAAAACTGATGGAGAAAAGATTTGGCTCAACATCGACCTGAAATCAAGAGCCCGCATCTCAGATATTATCATTGACGGTATCAAAGACCGTGAAAAAGAGGATATCATCTCTTCTCTTCCGATAAAAAAAGGAGGACAACTAACACCGAACCTGATTGTTCGAACCAAAGCAACCATCAAGAAACATTACGTCGGTGAAGGCTATCAAAACGCAGAAATATCTCTTGTGGCACAAGATGACAATAAACACCCTGGTAATGTTAATGTGGTCATAAACATTGACAAAGGTAAGAAAGTGAAGGTTCATAAAATCTTCATCTCCGGAAACAACGAGATGAAAACGAGCCGCATCAAACGTGCCATGAAGAAGACAAAGGAGAGAAGCATCAAGACAATCTTCAAATCGAAAAAATTCATTGAAGAAGAATATGCAAACGACAAAGGTCTTGCTATTGACAAATTCAATGAATTTGGATTCCGTGATGCAACGTTGACAAGCGACAGCGTAGTGAAATGTCCAAAGAAAAAGAAGCGTGTAGATATATACATGAACTTTGAAGAGGGAAAGAAATACTATTTCAGAAACATCACATGGGTTGGAAATACCATCTATTCCAGTGAGGAACTAAGCAAAGTGTTGGGGATCAAGAAAGGTGATGTTTATAATCAAATATTACTCAACAATCGTTTGATGACAGACGAAGATGCCATGTCCAATCTATATCTAGACAATGGATACCTCTTCTTCAATGTCGAACCTGTAGAAACCAACGTCGAAGGTGATTCCATCGATATGGAACTCCGTATATATGAGGGTCAACAGGCTACCATCAACAATATCGTCATTACAGGAAACAATGCGATATATGAACATGTAATCCGTCGAGAGCTTCGTACCAAGCCTGGGCAACTATTCAGCCGTTCAGATCTGCAACGATCTGCACGTGAATTGGCTGCCACAGGACAATTCAATCCAGAGAAGATGGACATTCGACCTGTGCCAGATCCAGAAAACGGAACAGTAGATATCATCTATAATCTAGAGCAGAAGAAGAATGACCAAGCTGAAGTATCGTTCGGATATGGTTCGGCAGGTGTTGTTGGAACACTCAGCTTGAAATTCACCAATTTCTCCATGAAGAATATATTCAACAAAGAGGCTTATAATCCATTGCCAGAGGGTGACGGACAAACATTATCGTTAGGATTCTCAACCAATGCCCGTTACTACACCTCGGCAAGCATCTCTTTCTTGGAGCCTTGGTTAGGTGGCAAGAGACCTACAAGTCTTTCTTCATCCATCTACTGGTCAAAACAAACAGGCGTGAACTCCCGCTATTGGAGTGAGAACTATACCAATAGTCTCTATTACAATGACAACAATTACGACTATGCCGCATCAGCAGATCCTAATAAATACATTATGACTATCGGTGGATCTGTGGGCATCGGAAAACGATTGAACTGGCCTGATGACTTCTTCTCCATCTATGGTGAATTAGCCTACCGCCATTATGCACTACAGAAGTGGTCACTACTAGAAATCACCGACGGACATGCCAACAACCTCAGTCTATCTTGCACATGGAGTCGAAACTCTATAGACAATCCATATTACACAAGACGAGGTTCCAAACTCTCTTTAATGCTTCAAATGACTCCGCCATACTCATTGTTTAAGAACAATGATCGTGTTTCAGAATTGGTGACGAGGTACAGGAACGGATCAGACGATGACCAAAGAAGAGGTTTGTCTGAAACCGAGTATGCCGAGATGCAGGAAGAGCTATACAAATGGGTAGAGTATTATAAAGTAGAATTTAAAGCACAAACATTCACCCCATTGTCAGCTAATCAGAAATTGGTGTTGATGACACGTATGGAATATGGATTCTTAGGCTATTATAACGAAAAGAGACGTTCTCCATTCGAGCGATACTACGTAGGAGGAGATGGAATGACAGGTTATAGCAGCACATACGCTACTACTGCCATCAAGATACGTGGTTACAAAAACGGTTCGCTAACACCGACAGATCCTATATCAGACCGTCAAGCAGGTAACTTATATTCCAGACTCTCTCTAGAATTACGATATCCTGTTATGATGGAATCCACTACCACCATCTATCTCTTAGCATTTGCTGATGCAGGAAATGCGTGGATGGAGTTCAAGAACTTCAATCCATTTGATTTAAAAAGATCCGTAGGAGCAGGTATTCGTATCTTCCTTCCTATGTTAGGATTAATCGGAGTTGATTGGGGATATGGATTTGATGAGCCATACATCACAGGACAAGGAGGACATAACTTCCACTTTGTGATTGGTCAAGAATTTTAAACAGATTATTTATAGACAGATATATACAACGTGATAAAATAGATAGCGTATGAAAAAGTTATTTTTAGCAATAGTCGTTTTAGGGACTGCACTATGTGCATCAGCACAAAAAGTTGCTGTTATTGATATGGAATATGTATTGAAGAATATTCCTATGTATGAATCAGCCAACGAGCAATTAAAACAAGTGTCAGAAAAGTGGCAAAAAGAAGTTGAAGCAAAGAATGAAGAAGCAAAGACATTGTATAAGAATTACCAAACAGAAGTGGTATTCTTATCCGATGAGATGAAAGTAAAGAAAGAGAATGAAATCGTAGCAAAAGAAAAAGAGGCAAATGATTTGAAAAGAAAATACTTTGGTCCAAATGGTGAATTCTTTCAAAAAAGAGTGAGTTTGATTCAACCAATTCAAGATGAAGTATATGTGGCAGTAAAACAAGTTGCTGATTCCAAAGGATATCAAGTTGTTTTGGAACGTTCCAATAGCACAGACATCATCTACTTCGCTCCTAAGATTGACATCAGTGATGAAGTATTGGAAAAATTAGGCTACACAGCCAATTCAAAATAAAATAGTATATTTGCCATCGCAAAAAAGATAATTATTAAATCAAAAAATAAAATGCGTAAAAGATTATTTTTATTATTCATTTTGGCCGCTCCATTAGCAGCCTTCGCTCAAAATGCAAATGTGAAATTAGGATACATTGATATCCAAACTCTTTTCATGTCTATGCCAGAAACAGCTGCTGCTGATTCTGCCTTGAAAAAGTCAGCTAATGCACACGAAGCTGAAGTGAAAAAAATGGAAGATGAATACACTCGTAAGTTAGTAGAATTCAAAGAAGGTGAAGCTACATGGGACGAAACCATCAAGAAGAATCGTATGGAGGAGTTACAAACATTGCAAAACAGAATGCAAAACTATTACCAACAAGCTCAAACCTCTCTTCAACAGAAACAAGAACAAATGCAAATGCCTATTCTTGAGAAGCTTCGTAAGACAATCAACGAAGTTGGAGCTGAAAACGGTTTCTTATACATCTTTGATTTAAACATGCTTCAATTCAAATCAAACGATGCTATTGATGTCACTCCTTTTGTTCAAAAGAAGTTAGGTATCAAAACACTGAAAAAAATTGATCCTCAAGCATTGGGGAAATAATTTATTAAAATAGGTTTACCGGACAGTGAAGAATGTTTTTATTCACTGTCCGATTTTATTTTCAACCACATTAATTCACTACACATCGTGATTTTTCCATCTATTTCAGGGCCCATTGGGGTATTTGACTCCGGCTACGGAGGATTAACCATTCTTGAGAAAATTCGAGAAAGGATGCCTCAGTATGATTACATCTATTTAGGCGATAATGCTCGCACGCCCTATGGTACACGATCATTCGATGTCGTATATGAATTCACGAAGCAATCCACAGAGAAACTCTTCTCTTTAGGTTGTCCCCTAGTTATTTTGGCTTGCAACACTGCCTCAGCCAAAGCTCTGAAAACCATTCAGACAAACGATTTGCCGCTATGGAATCCCGACCGCCGTGTCTTAGGTGTAATTCGTCCAACAGTCGAAAAAGTAGGAAACATAACGAAAAGTAAACACGTAGGAATTGTAGGCACACCAGGTACCATTCAATCCCAATCCTACCCTATTGAAATCAACAAGTTATATCCCGATATTCATGTGACAGGACAAGCCTGTCCAATGTGGGTGCCACTCGTAGAAAATGGTGAATATGCCAGTGATGGAGCTGATTACTTCGTACAAAAATATCTCAATGAATTACTGGAGAAAGACACGGAGATTGACACCATCATCTTAGGATGCACCCACTATCCATTGTTGATTAACAAGATAAAAAAATATCTACCAGATCATATTCAAATCATTGCACAAGGGAATATTGTAGCTGAGAGTCTGCAATCCTATCTGCAAAGACATGACACATTAGAACGACTGCTCACCAAGAACGGAACCTGCCTATTTTACACCACCGAATCGCCTGAGAAATTCCGTCATTCCGCCTCAATTTTTTTACATCAAGAGGTGACTGTGGAGCATACGCAATTAACAATCAAAGCATAAATAGTAAAGTTTCAAGTCTGATTTCTTATTTACTAAATCATACAGAAAAAAACGCAACACAATTCATTGACAAAAGACATTAAATAGAGATGATCAAAAATATTGCATGAAATTTATCATGGAATAAAAAAAAATTTTCTAATTTGGGAACGTTTAAACGAAACTTAAGAACAAATAACGCATATTAGAACTTCAGTCTAAGTGACTGACTATTAACAAAACATATTCTCTATTTATCAATCTTTAATATCAACGCGTATGAAACAGATTTTCTCTTTTGCAGCCGCATTGCTTATAGCAGCCACCAGCAATGCACAAGTAAACAATGAAGCAATCTCCGCCACACTTCAGAATGGAGAAACCTCTTCTATCTATTACGGCACAGATGCTTTAAAAACTGCGTTATCAAATGCAGAAGATGGCAGCATCATCACATTATCATCAGGATCATTTTCTGTTCCTTCTAATATCGAAAAATCAGTTAAAATCTATGGCGCAGGATTTGAGGATGATACATTAACAGGCATTCCCCGCACCTTTTTAAATGGAGACATCATAATGAAAGGTGTTGACGGTGTACATGTAGATAATTTTTATATAGAAGGTGTATATATCAATGGAAGCATAATCATCAACAAGGCTGAGAACGACAGTTTAATTCAAGGAACAAAAATTGTAAAATGTCGTATGACGGGCGTCCTATTGAATGAAAACTCAAACCAAACCATTATTCGACAATGTAGAATAGAAGGGTCCATTGAAGGAAGGACTTTGGCAATTAATCTAATGGTCCAAAATTGCCTTTTCTCCCACATAATGTATTTTGACACTCAAAGTACAATTATTGTTGACCATTGTATAACAAGCAATTATTATTGGCAAAACTATGGTCCATATGTATATAAAAATTCAATAATAATAGGAAACAACTCTTCTGCTATTCAATCAGGTGCAACACTCATCAATTGCTTAGGAAACGAAGGTGGGTTTAACTCAACAAACATACGAGTTAACTGTTACTACTCTTTTAATTGGAAGACTCTATTTGCAGATGGACAAAACAACTTAAATTATTACTTAACGGACACTCAAATTCCAAGAACTTGGCAACTATCAGAGCCTGAAACTTTCAAAGGTGATGATGATACTCCTGTAGGTGTGACAGGTGGTGATTTCCCATGGGAGAAGATACCATCCACTCCACGTATTGTTCGCAGCCAAATCGACAGCAAAACTGTCAATGGCAAACTGCATATAAACATCAAAGCAGAAGCGAGACCAGTAACCGAATAATCACTTAAACAGAGACAGACAATGAACAGATCAAAACACATAGGACTGGCATTGCTGGCATTGCTCTGTTGCATCCTTGCGACGGCACAAAGCACCGTCACAAAATGTGAATACTGGCTTGATCAGCAGTTTGACAGCCGACAAACAATAACAGACTTGACAAATGGTGAGTGGGAGACTCAGGCGGATTTTTCCGATCTTGCGCCTGGTTTGCACCGTATGTCAATACGCACCGGCACCGATGATGGGCGTTGGAGTCCTCCTGTAATGAAATACTTCCTCATCCCACAAATGGAGTCTGCTCAAGAGAACTCCTTGTCGAGATATGAGTATTGGATTGACAAACAATTCGACGACCGTGTCTCTGGCACGTTCGACGAAACGGGTGTCATCGACATGAACCTAGATTTGACAACCCTTGATCCAGGATTGCACAGCATCGCTTTCCGTGCCGTGGATGACAACGGGCACTTCAGCCCTGTGGTAGTCAAATTCTTCCTCATCCCGCAAACAGAGTCCACCCAAGAAAATGCACTGGCAAAATATGAGTATTGGATTGACAAACAATTCGACAATCGTGTCTCTGGCACGTTCGACGAAACGGGTGTCATTGATATGGACTTAGATTTGACAACCCTCGATCCAGGATTGCACAGTATCGCTTTCCGTGTCGTGGATGACAATGGGCACTTCAGTCCTGTAGTGATCAAATTCTTCCTCATGCCGCAAACAGAGTCCACTCAAGAAAATGCACTATCGAGATATGAGTACTGGATTGACAAACAATTCGACAATCGTGTCTCTGGCACATTTGACGAAACGGGTGTCATTGATATGGACTTAGATTTGACAACCCTCAATCCAGGATTGCACAGCATTGCTTTCCGTGCCGTGGATGACAATGGACTTGTCAGTCCTACGGTGGTCAAATACTTTATTATTCCAGAAAACAATCTAATGACCAATAAAATCGTAGCTTACGAATATTGGTTCAACAGTCAGCCACGCAAACGAGTGGAAGTAGATTCTTCCAATGTGGTAACGATTGATGCAGACATCACCATCGAAGGCGTTGCACCCGACAGCGTATTGTCAGATTACGTATTTGATGCAAAAGAGAAAACCGTGACATACACACACGATGTGATTTTCGGATTACAAGTCTTTAACAGTGCAGATGTAGGTTCTTCAGCGATAATGGACACCATTCGAGGACACAAAACCATTGTAGAAGTACCATTCTCAGAACTCGCTCTTGAGCAAGTACATGCTATGACGGCGCCGACTGGCTGTGAACCGAACGGATATCTGTATAAATGTCAACCAGGAGATACTATATATTGGTTCGTAAAAGCAGAAAGTCAACACATAGACTTTTTCGACGAAGAAGGTGATAAAGTAACCGTTGAGGATACCATTATCAATGATGAGAAAGCATGGTTTATCAAGGCACCAACCGCTACACTATATGCTTTAGCCTATGGTGCAATCTCAGAGGGTAAGGAAGACACCATCCGTGTGACACAACCAGTGACAATTACACTTTTGGATTGCAAACGCACATACGGAGAAGAGAATCCAGACTTCCCTTATAAAGTGGATCGACCTGATTTACTAGTAGGAACCCCTGCAGGTATGACAGACGCAATAATCACATCTCCTGTAGGAGAGTATGCAATTACCCTCGATCCAAATAGTATCAACAACACACTTGCGACCATAACCGAAGCCACATTGACGATAGAAAAAGCAGTGGCGAAAATCACTGCCAACAATGTGGAAATGAGCCAAGGTGATGACATGCCAGATTTAACATGGACAGTAACAGGATTGATGAATGAAGAAAGCATCGAAGAGATCTTTAGCATTTTACCTATCTGTCATACAGAAGCTACAAAGGA
This sequence comes from uncultured Bacteroidales bacterium, assembly GCA_902766045.1. Taxonomy (GTDB): domain Bacteria; phylum Bacteroidota; class Bacteroidia; order Bacteroidales; family Paludibacteraceae; genus UBA1181. The sequence goes on along the minus strand of CACXCA010000040.1, from coordinate 4,316 downwards.
TTCACCAGATGGCACTTATGAAGTAACAGTCGATGGTGCAGAAGCCACCAATTACACCTTCGTTTATGAGGCAGGACTCTTAACTATCTATGCACCAACAGGCATTACAATCGTTTGCAGTGACTCGTCTGCTCCGACAGATGTCTATACTATACTAGGCATTAAAATACGTAATAAAGGAGATAGTTTTGAAGGACTCACAGATGGAGTCTATGTAATGAATGGCAAAAAAATTCTTATTCGTAAGAAATAAAACACAAAACTAAATTCACAAGGGGATGCTTCATCGTAGGCATCCCCTTTATTTTGTTGCATTTTATATTGTTTCATTAGAAAAAAATTATATAAATTTGCATGATTTTCGGATACTTGATGATTATGTAGAGTGACTGATTTTCGGATATAAGTGTAGATGATAGGTGAGAGTATTGCATAAACTAGGTTATTCATAGACAAAAAAACTAAACATAATGAGCATTTTTAGTAGGCAATTAAAGGGTGCCCTATTCGCTGTTTCAATTATTTTTTCTTGCATAGTAGCAAATGCACAAACTATAACAGGTCCTGCATCAGCTTGTGCGGGAGACCCATTATATTTCTCTGTAAACACATTCTCCGCCACAGATACCTTGCAGTGGTATTACTCCAAAGATGGTTCCTCTTGGCATAAATACAAAGAGACAACTCACAATTCTTGCGTGTTCGATGAAATGCCAAGTGATCTTAGCTATCAAATAGGAAGCGATTACTATTTTCTCGTCCGCACAGAGAAATTGAGTGATCCAACTTCAGCATCTAACACTTTCTCCACCAGACTTTCCACTACACACTGCGACGAAACTGTCTGCCAACAAACCTCTACAGGAGATTTTTACAATGGAACGGATTATAACCCGACCAACGGAGTTAACAATATAACCTGGAACGATCAACATGACTCAGTCTCAGGTATCGAACAAAATTTCGCCGAACAACATATTAGGCTATATCACAAAGGAAAGAAAGGAAACAACAGAACAGTTGTTGATTATAACGATTTAATTCAAAAGGATTCGAATTTTGTGAATCTTTATCCTTCCTCGAACAACAATTATTACTATTATTTCCCTGCCTCTGATGTAGAACCTGTTAAGCTACATTTTGACCCTAAATATTACAAAAAAAAATATTTCAGCGTCACATATAGATTTTACGTGGACTTTACAAACTGTAACAACATCGACCAAAATGCAAAAATCAATTTCAGAAGTGATTTTGGAAATGACTCATACAACAACGTAGATGTATTTGTTTACGATGGAAAAACTGGAGATTCTCTTACTTATTTTCACACAGAAAAAGGAGGACACATTGATCAAAACAATGTAGGATCAAGACTTAATAGTATTATAAGCAAAGGAAAAAAAGTTTTAAGACTTGATATTACAACGTACGGACAATTTATCGGAGGAAACCCTACAGAATATATTGTATATATTTCTCTTGAACAATGGCCTCATTGTGCTAAATTAGCACTGGATTATATTTCAGCAAATGTAGAACACGTCTGCGTATCGCCACGTTCAGCCTGTGTAGGCAACACTATCCGAGTCAATGCCACTGGTTTCCCTTACAATGCAGAGATTCACTGGCAAAAAGCCACCATAAACAATCAAAACGACACAACATGGAATGACGTAAATCAAAACGAAATAAGTACCGGCGGTACAGGTGGTAATAAATATGCAGACATTTTAATGAGTCAAATAGGTTCATATAATTATAGAGTATATACAAGTGGAGAGCTTGGAGAAAGAGACTACGAGATAATTATTCCTTTCACCCTCACCGGTGAAGACTGTGCAGACATTATCAAACCGGAAATCGAAGGTGTTAGCCCTCTCTGTCTCTCCTCTTCTGGCACCAAAGATACCTTCTCCATCAAGAATCCAGATGCTCTCGCATGGATGGAGGGTACTATCTCATGGAAATGGAAACTGATACATCCTTTGCATCGTAACGCCAACCTGAATCACTATATCACAACGATCGATGGAAACAAAAAAGCAGTCATTCAATTTGCCGATACCGCTGCTGTCAATGATACCATTGCTACACCATACAAACTGGTGATGACACCTACACAGAACGGCGTGGATCTGGTAACCTATCAAGACACCTTCGATATATTCCTCTACAAGAAACCTGATGTTGGAGAACTCACTTTAACTCCATACGAGATCTGTCCTAAATCGACTGTCTCAAGAGATTCTGTTGTCTTGACAGGAGTTAAGAGAAATCCAATATATAAAAAATTCGGCTACAACATCTCCTTTGCTACCACAGGCGATGCCCTCAATGCTGACAGTTCTGGCGTTGTACTCGACATAAATCAGCCAAGCTACTGTAGCATTACCAGCGATGTAAATCGCCCTGTCAAAATGTATATTGACAACAAAGGCTGTAAAGACTCAATAGAAACAAATGTAAAAATAAAAGCAACGGAGAACCCTACAATTCAATGTGGACCAGACAAATTCTATGCTGCAAGCAACGATGACAATTGTAACCTACAATATGAAGTTCCTACATTGGTTTCCGCATCCGTCACCTGTGGCGACTATACCATCACAGTGAAAATGAGCAACAGCGAAGTAACCAACCAAACGGTTACTATCGGAGAGCAAGTGACACTTCCTATGGGTGTGACTTCTTTTGTCTATACCATCACCGATGGTTGTGGCAAAACAGACTTCTGTACACAGACAGTCACGGTGAGTGATCAAGACGCTCCACGGTTCATACAACCAATACCAACCGATGTGCCAGGACTACAAGATAACTGTCTTGAGAATGCTAACATCAGCGAACTATTGACCGACGAACAACTCAAAGCTCGTCTCGCTGATTGTAGCGAAATCATTGTCTCTCATGAGGATGAAACCACGACCAGCGGCTGTAACTGGACCATCACTCGTACCTATACTATAAAAGACGAGCATAATAACATCTATAATGGAATCGTCTCTATGAGCGTCAGTGGTAAAGATCAGACGGCTCCAGCATTAAAAGCAAGTGCCACATGGCCTAACGATATCACAGGACAAGACAATTGCTACGCAGCCGCTAATAGCAATGTGTTGGCAAGTGACAACGACATCAAAGCCCTCTTCGAGGATTGTAGTGCAATCACCGTTACACATACCGATAGCAGAACAGGTAATAATTGTGCATGGACCATCACTCGTACCTTTACTATAAAAGATGCATGTAACAATATCTATGCAGGTCCACACACTCAGTCGGTCAGTGGCGGTGACCGAAGTGCACCTACACTAAAATCAACAAGCACACTGCCAGACAATATCACAGAGCAAGACCGCTGCTTTGCTAATGCAGACACAACTGGCTTGCTGGATGCCAGCGAGATGGCGGCATTCTACGAAGATTGTAATACATTTACCGTCACCACCAGCGACGAAGCTACCGCTACTAGCAACTGCGGTTGGACATGGGTTCGCACTTATACCATCACAGATGCGTGTGGCAACACCGTTACACCTGCTCCTACCATGAGCGTCAGCGGTAGAGACCAAACAGCCCCTCAATTCCAAAACGGAGCTGGTTTTAATCATTCAATTAATGGGCAAAACAGATGCTATAACAATATCGACCTCAGTGTATTAGATACAGACGAATCTGTAAAAGGAATGTACACCGATTGTGGTTCTATAACAGTTAGTCACGTCGATAATCCAAGCGGTAACAACTGTGGTTGGAACGTTCAGCGTGTCTTCACGGTTTCTGATGGTTGTAACAATACGACACTTTATCAATCACTCAGCGGTAGCGACCAAAACAGTCCACACCTCAAAGAAGGTAGCTCACTCCCTACCAACGAGAATCAGACCGTCTGCTTCAACGACCGTGCAGATGCACCTGCCACCGATGTCATCAAAGCACTCTATGAGGATGACTGCAGCAACATCACTGTTAGCTATGCTGGTGAAACCATCAACGAGAGCAGTAACTGCGGATGGGAAACCACCTATAATTATACCATCAGTGACGGTTGCTCTGTCAACGATGTCACCGTCAATCTGCTTCAGAGCGGTGCCGACAACAGCGCTCCTACCTATACGGGAACGATGACGAACATCACTCAAGAAGGATGTACGACAAGTGACCTTCCTGCCGCCGCCACTACCATCGATGCTTTGGAGACTGTCACTGGGCTCACCTTCTCTGACAACTGCACCGATCACGCTGCTCTGACTGTCAGCAGTTCCGACGGGGCTCTCAGCGGAGACTGTGCTCAGTCTATGATCCGTACCTAT
>CACXCA010000039.1 GCA_902766045.1 uncultured Bacteroidales bacterium | reverse complement strand
TCTCCCGCATCACCAACACCCACGTTCCGTGTGAAAACGATGGGTATCCCTTCTCCATCCCTGCGATAAAAGCGCTGAAAACCATGGAGTTCACCACCGATGTGACCTACCTCATCGGAGAGAACGGTAGCGGCAAATCCACCCTGATGGAGGCAATTGCCGTGAAAATGGGGATGAACGCAGAAGGTGGCGGACAGAACTTCCGATTCAGTACCCAAGAGACACACTCAAATCTCTGTGAATCTCTTCGCCTTGCCAAAACACCTTATCGCTTACAAGATCTCTTTTTCTATCGTGCAGAGAGTTTCTACAATGCCATCTCCTACCTTGCAAGTCTCGATGACGATCCCTTCCGATCCTATGGGGGTGTAAACCTACATGAGTACAGTCATGGTGAAGGGATGGTCCTCTTCTTCGAGAATCGGCTGAAACGCGGATTCTATCTGTTTGACGAGCCCGAAGCCGCTCTGTCGTACCAAAACCAACTACGGTTCCTCGTCTGGATGAAACAAGCTGTAGAGGCCGGCAGTCAGCTGATCATCAGCACCCACTCGCCCGTGCTCCTCGCCTATCCCGGCGCAACAATCTATCATCTCAACGAGAACGGCATACAACAAACCTCGTATAAAGAGAGCTATATCTACCAAGATATGCGTTCCTTCATCAATAATGTACCTCTGGTACAAGAAGAACTTGGACTGCTCTCATAGTCCATAAAGGCAGGTCGATCAACTGAGTCTTAATCATTCGCCACCTCATCTACGACATCATCCATGAGATTCCATACGCCTGTGCGGCTAACAACTGGGAGAAGACATCCTTTTTCAGCACCGCAATCGCGCAGGGCATCCGTCCGTTGGAAATAGTATATTCCACACCATCATAGCCCATACTGCGAAAGAAGTCCTTGTACTCCTCATACGTGAAGGTGCGTTTAAAATCAAAACCCAGCCATCTGAGCAGTTGAAGGAACCAACTGACGGATTTACTCCGATGCGGAGCAACATACGTCGGGATAATCACCTTCCCACCATCTTTACACACTCTACACAGTTCACTGATGGCCTCTTGCGGCTTATCTAACAGATGAATAACATTCCCTGCCACCACCTTATCGAACGATGCATCATTATAGGGCAACTGCATAATATCAACCCGATGAAAGGTGATATTCCTGAACTTCGCACATTTCTTGCGAATCTGTTGCAACATCCCTTCCGAATAATCAGTTGCAACAATCAACTTACACTTGGGCGCTATCTTCTCACTGATAATACCCGTACCGCATGCACACTCCAACACCTCGTCACTGGAATTAATCATTCCAGCCACCTTTGAAGAAAAATCTTCATTCACCTTTCCATTGAATGAATTTTCCACCAAATCATATACTCTTGAAAATTTATCCCATATCATAACTCCTCCTTTTTTTTTGAGCAAAAGTATCGAGAAAAACATGCAAGTTGGTTGCAAATATCATCCTCATAAGATGAGTGAGGTTAAAGCAGTTATGATGGAACAGAAGAAAGCAGCATATCAGTCAATAGAAGATTCTCAAGTTTTGTATATCTTTGCAAATAGATTCAAAAATCTAAACGATATATTCGGGAAAAATGAAAAAGATAGATTTTCAGTTGCATGAAGGCGAAAGCTACATTCAACTCATACAATTACTAAAGGCAACCAATCTTGTCTATAATGGTGCTGAAGCACAAAGCGTTGTCACCGAAGGACTCGTTCTTCGAAACGGAGAAGTAGAACTACGCAAAAGAGCTAAAATCGTACAAGGAGACATCATCCAATTCAATAACTATGAGATTACCGTTAAATAAATATATCCAACTCCTATTCGCCTGCGTCACCCTTCTGCTCGGTTCATGCAAAGAAGAGGTGAGCAACATTCCTAAATGTGAAGTCTATGTAAAGACCTCCTTTAGTGAATACCAAAAGCTGTTGAATGTCAACAATGCCGTTATCTACTCCATTGACGAGGTGTATCCCACCAATTTCAGACTCGGATATGCCGGTATATGTATATTCAGGGATCTTGACAACAACATCTGTTGTTGTGATTTAGCCTGTCCGTATGAATGTCTCAGATCAGTTGTATTAGAGATTAAGATGCCCTATGCTACTTGTCAGCTGTGTGGGTCAAAATTCGACTTGTCATACGGACAAGGGAATCCGCTGTCAGGCCCTGCCACCTGTGGGCTGAAGATGTACACAAAGCATATACAAGAGAACAGGGAGAGCGGCTATATATTGATTCAAAACTAAATCAGCTAACCGTTCAATCAAGGGTTCTCCATCATATCCATATTTTCAACTGGTCAGAGATAATCTCCACATGGATTTCTTTTCCTAAGAGGATTGCCTCTCCATCCACATGGAACTCTCCCTCATAAGAACGTCTCAGGATAGCCTCACGAGAGCGGAAATAGGTAGTATAAGGACTTCTATCCAATGTTTTGTGAAGCAACTGCCATGCTAGTTTCGGCATGGACGACATCGGAAATTCATCCAAGAAACAGATATCCATCAAACCATCCTGCGTACTGGCATGAGGAGCAATAAAACCATCATTTCCATACTGACTCGCATTTGCAAACGTCACAACAAAAGCATTACGAGAGATGGTTTCACCATTCACCTCCAACTGATATTCATAAGGTTTATATTTAAAATACTCTGGAACGATACATTTTAGATACGTAAGAAATCCACGAGTCCCCTTTTTAGCATACATATGCGTGATATGAGCGTCAAAACCCGTTCCACACGTACAGAAGAATTTTCGATCATTCACCACACCATAATCCATCGGATGAGAAGTACCCGCATTGATCTGAGCAACAGCCTTACGAGGAGTCATTGAATAGCCCCAATGACGAGCTAACCCATTTCCAGAACCATACGGAACAATACTTAAAGCCGTTTGCGTACCAATCAGACCCGTGGCAATTTCATTCACCGTACCATCACCACCACAAGCCACAACGACATCAAAACCATCAGCCGCACATTGACGTGCCAGTTCCATACCGTGACCCGCCCTCTCAGTATATAGAATAACCGGAGTTTCCCACTTGACAGGATCCATTAACGTATTGATGAATGTAGGCAAATCCTTTTTGTTACTTGTACCCGATATAGGATTGATGATAAATGCTATTTTGTTTCTCATGATTCAATTTTTAAAACAAATGATGATTGCAAAATTAGAAAAATTTACGAACTTTGGACATTGAATCTATATCTGTTAACAATATAAAACTAAAATCTATGAATGAAGACCTATTGCAATATGCCTGGCAATGCAAACTGTTTAAAATGACCGACCTTCAGACCACAGAAGGTATCCCTGTTGAAATAATTGATGTCGGACAACTTAATAAAGATGCGGGACCCGATTTCTTCAACGCAAAAATAAAGATTGGCAACACCATCTGGGCGGGGAACATAGAGATTCATACGCTGGCATCCGATTGGTACAGGCATCATCATGATCAAGATGAACGATACAATACCATCATCCTCCATGTTGTAGGGAAATCTGATCTATCCATACAAAGAGAGAACGGAGAGACAATCCCACAAATCGAACTGGAGCTGGAGAAGCACGTGATGGACAAATATAAGCTACTAAAGCAAAGCGATAACTGGATCAGATGTAAACCTCTATGGGAAGGATTAAACAAGGATTTTCTGCAGTTTCAGCTCTCCCATTTCATCTATGAACGGATCTACCGGAAAGGGAAGGAATTGCTTCCTATTCTGCAACAAAACAAAAATGACTGGGCCACTACTTTTTACCATTCGCTCATAAAAAGCTTTGGGATGCGCGCCAACGCACTTCCCTTTGAGCTGACGGGGAAATCCACACCCCTACGTGCAATCGTCCAAGAGAAGGCAGATTTGAGAGGTTTAGAGGCACTTCTTCTAGGACAAGCCCATCTGATCAATGAAAATCCAAGAGACAGTTATGAAGCAGACCTGAAAAAAAGGTATGAATATCAAGCGAGGAAACACACACTACGACCCATTGACAGTTCTCTATGGAAATTTGGCAGGATGCGTCCCGCCAACTTCCCGCACATAAAGATAGTGCAGTTTGCCGACCTGCTGCATCACTCCGAACATCTGTTTTCAAAAATAAAAGAAGCAAAAGAGTTAGATGACATACGAATATTACTGAAGTGTCAGGCTTCAAGCTATTGGGAGAATCACTATGTATTTGGGAAAGAAACAAAGCGAAAGAGCAAGCATCTAGACAGTGCCAGTATCGACTCTCTGATCATCAATGCGGTAGTACCTCTATACTTTCTATACGCAGAAAGGCACGAGGATGAGGTCATGCATGAAAGATGTTTGAAGTGGTTGGAACAGATACCTCCCGAGAAGAATAAGATCATTGAAGGATGGGAAAGTATCGGACAGAAGGCAAGCAATGCCTATCAAACGCAGGCGCTTATCGAACTGAAGACACAATACTGTAATCTAAACAAATGTTTACACTGCAGTATCGGACAACATCTGCTTTGTAGAAAAACAGAAAGAGAGTGTACTAAAATTGTATAATATCAATTTCGATACACCCTCTTTTGGGAAAAATCTATTGATTGTAGAATTACTTCTTAATCAATTTGATTTCAGTACGACGGTTCTTAGCACGGTTTTCCTCGCAATTGTTTGGAGCGATAGGATTATGGAATGTTTTAGTATCCATCTCCACCTGGTCCTCAAATGCGCCATAGCGAACCAAATAGTTACGTACGTGAATAGCACGGTCATAACCGAACACCTCATTCAAACTTTCAGAACCGATGTTACAAGTATAACCGATAACACTCACCTTAGCTTTAGGATTCATCTTCAAGCAATCAGCAATGAAATGCATGTACTCGCACTGAGATTCAGTGAAATGACCATCAGAAGAAGAGAAGGCAAAGCCGTATGAATTTTTTACTTTAAGAGATTTTTCAAGATTTTGAATAGTAGATTGAGAAACCTTGTTGGTTAAGCCAATTAGCTTATCACGAAGATTTGCAGGAATCTGGTTTTTTACATTATCAGGCAAGGCTGCAAAAGCCTTAGATGTTTTATCCAAAGCATCTTTATCCTTGTAGTTAAACTTATCCCACGTAGGTAATTGCTCAATCAAAGCAGCAACATTCGCCGCAGCTGCAGCATTTGAGATTGAATCAGACGAAGCCGCCATTGATACAGAAGAAAAAGATAAGAATAGAAGACACACCATCCAATGGAGTTTGTAAAATCTTGCTTTCATTGTTTTGTAATTTTTCATGTTATTAATTTATGTAATTTTATTATATGGTCTATAACTATTTAACATCATGCGATTTAAAAATCGACAATATCCCAAATGCTCATCAAAAACGGGTCAAAGTTATTGATTATTATTTTCCCATACAAATAATATCCTTTTTTTTATAAAAGATATAAGTCAACGGCTCAAAATTTAATATCAAGTTATAGCTAAACAAGATATATGGATTAGTCCAACAGAATAAAAAAAGGTGAATGTCACCAAGGACATTCACCTTTTCAACTTTTATAGTAAGAAAACCTTATTTCTTAATCAAGTTAATTTCAGTACGACGGTTCTTAGAACGGTTCTCCTCACAGTTATTTGGAGCAACTGGATTATGGAATGTTCTAGTATCCATTTCGATTTGATCCTCGAATGCACCATAACGAACTAAGTAGTTACGTACGTGGATAGCACGGTCGTATCCGAACACCTCATTTTGGTTCTCAGAACCAATGTTACAAGTATAACCGATAACGCTGATCTTAGCTTGAGGGTTCATCTTCAAACAGTCAGCAATGAAGTGCATATACTCTAATTGTTCATTTGTGAAGTGACCATCAGAAGAAGAGAATGCAAATCCGTAAGAGTGCTTGATCTTCAACGAGCTTTCCAAGTTAGGAATTGTTGACTGAGCAACCTTCGTATTCAAACCTAACAACTTATCACGTAAGTTCTCAGGAATTTCAGCCTTAGCGCTATCAGACAAAGCAGCGAATGCCTTCGTAGCCTCTTCCAAAGCTGGTTTGTTCTTATAATTGAAGCGATCCCAGTTAGGCAACTTCTCGATCATATCAGCTACATCGATCCAAGAAGAATCAGCAGCCAATGTATCAGGTGTTTGAAGTACCAATTGATCTTCCAATGAAACAGTATCCTTAACGAATACAGTATCAGATACTTCAGGTTCTGGTTTTTTACCGAATGGTATTGTCACACCGATTTTAGCACCAACAGCCAAAAGGCGAACTTTATCTACTTGATTAGAGTTATGAACACCAGCATAATTAGCATCCTTGTCATACAAAGCTTGTTTGTGAGACTTAATCAAATCAGTCAAGCCATAGTTACAATACAAGCCCCAGTAGATAGCCAAGTTATCTTTAATCCAGTGATTCAAACCTAAATCCAAATAAATAGCGAAAGCAGGTTTTCTATCGTTGGAACCAGAATACTTAGTATCATCAAAACCGAAGCCATGATGAGGGATATTCTCGAACAAAACATTCTTAAAAGGATAAAAACCTTTTGTTTCGATCTCACCATCAGTCACCTCATAACGATAATAGAATGGGAAGCAGAACTTACCACCGATACCAGCCATGAAGCTAGTATGATCATTGAAATCAAAACGGTTATAGTATCCTAATGGAATTTCCAAATCAAGAGCACGTTGAGTCTCCTTCCAATCCGTATAGATCATACGGTATTCATAATACTGTCCGTTATACGTATCGAATTCTGCAGAGACATCCATTCCTTCGATTTTGGAACGAGATTGATAATACGAGAGACCTACGCCTGTTCCGATACCTGAATGCTTTCCAAAAAAGTGAATATAATTAGCATTGAACGTACCACCAAAACCAGGAGTGGAAGAACCTAATTCAGGATTATGACGCAAAGTATGCAAACCGCCACCTGCGTTAATGTGTAGATAGTTATAATTATCGTGTGCACTGACTTGACCTACGATAAGTAGGCCAAGTGCAGCTGCAACGACTGTTTTAATATTCTTCATTTTAATTTACGAATTAAAAATATTCACTTAATGTTAACGTACAAGAATCTTACAATATGCGCTCTTACCATCAACTACCACCAATGCGATGTATTCACCTTGAGGTAATGAAACTAAGTTCTTATATTCAATTTGTCTTTCAGTATGAGCAAGAATTCCAGATACTGAATAAACATAGATCTTAGCAATGTTCAACTCTTCTTCAGTAAGACCTTTCACTTCAAGAGTGAACTCCTCATTAGCCTTAGCTGGATTAGGATAAGCGATAATGCTGAATGGAGGAAGAACATAATCACATTGAATACCACATACAGTCTTCTTCTTACCATCCTTGGTAGTTACAACCAATGAATAGAATCCGTTCAAACCACCCAACTCACAGTAGAATTGTTTAGTAGCACCAACAATCTTCTTACCATCTTTGTACCATTGGTATTTCTCGAACTCTGAATTAGAGTTGTCGCATACGATAACATCGTCCCACATTCTTGTAAGATAACGAGAAGAGATGTTAGTAGAGAAGGTAAAGTCAGCTGGTTCACTAACTTGAGTCTCACCCATGAATTGAATTGATGCATGGTATTTACCTTCTTCAATTCCTGCAGGGATCTTCATGAATACTTCACCAGAATCACCTACTGAACCGAATTGAGTTTCAAATCCTGCAGCTTCAGCCTTCTCATCAAATGTGATCTTGAAGGTCAATGGCTTACCACTTGTGCAAGTATAGTAGATACGAGCCTCATCACCTGCACAGAAGTTGTCTGCGAATGCATCGATTGACTTAATAATTATAGAATCTTCGCTCCATGTTGGTTTGATGTACAAATCATTATCAGGAACTGTCTCTGGTAACTCAGGATCCCAACCATCGAATGAGTAACCCTCTTTCTCAGGAGCATCAACATTTGGCATTGGATCACCGTAAACCAAAGAGTCTCTATAGATTTCGTTACCATCACCGTCCTCAAATACTACAAGGTGTTTGTTGATAGTATATTGAGCATAGCAAGAGAAGTCATTACCTGGCATCTTAGAAGGAACTGTTGGATCCCATGCAGTGAATGTATAACCTTCACGTTTAGGGTCTTTAGGAGTAACGATCTTAGCTTGGTAAGATAATGTATCCTTAAAGATCTCTGTAGAGTCAAAATCAAAGAATGTGATGATGAAGTCTGACTTGCTCCACTTAGGAGTGATAATCATATCCTCAGCAGGAACTGTCTCTGGCAATTCAGGATCCCAACCTTCGAATGTATAACCTTCTTTAGTAGGGTCTTCAACATCTGGCATTGGATCACCGTAGCTCAAAGAGTCTTTGAAGTAGATCACGTCACCATCCTTGAAGATGATTTCATACTTCTTAACAGTGTACTGTGCATACAATGTATCATCGTATGCTGGCATTGTCTCAGGCACTTCTGGTTTCCATCCAGCGAAGTCGTAACCCTCACGAGTAGGATCAGCAGGAGCTGTTACAGCAGCGCCGAAGTCAAGTGTATCTGAGAAGATAACTGTCTCATCATAATCAACGAATGCAATTGAGTATGGATTAGCTTTCCAAGTAGCAAACACAACGATGTTTACAGCAGGAACATTATCCAAATCAACATCCCATCCTGTGAATGTGTAACCCTCTTTTGTAGGATCTGCTATTTCAGGAATTTCTTCACCATATACCAATGAATCAGCGAAGTAAACTGTATCTACATCCTTGAATGCAACATAGTACTTGTTAATCTGATATAGAGCGATGACAGTATCATCGTGTGCTGGCATAGTAGTAGGAACTTCCTTATCCCATCCGATGATAGTGTATCCTTCACGCTCAGGGATAGAAGGCTCAGTAACCTTAGCACCGAATGCATAAGACTTCGAGCTGATCTTCTCACCTGCATCCGTACGGAATGACATCACATACGTATTAACTGAATACTTAGCTGTGATTGTTACACTCTTATCAGGCATAGTCACGATAGAATCTTTATCTGACCAACCAGTGAATGTATAACCTTCACGAACTGGATCTTCTGGTCTTTCAATAGTTGACTTGAACTCAACGCTATCTTTCTTGATATCTGACTTGTCATAATCCTTGAAAGTAAGAAGATGCTTGTTGATTTCGTATTGTGCAACTGCTACGATGTTCTTAGCAGGCATGAACTCAGGGATTTCAACATCCCATCCAATGAAGTGGTAACCATCACGCTTAGGCTCATCGATTGTAGGAACCTTAGAACGGAAGTTGATAGTGTGACTTTCGATCAACTGATTGTTGTAATCATTATATGTGATAGTATAGCTACCAACTGTATAACGAACAGAGATCTTAACATCCTTAGTTGGCATCACCTCAAGCGTATCTGACCAACCAGCGAACTTATATCCTTCTACTTCTGGAACTTCAGGATATTCAATTGCATCACCCATATATAATGTCTCCTGTTTCAACAAGCTATCGTTATAGCCAAAGAAACTAATTGTATAAGGAGTCTTATCATATTGAGCAACAAAGGTCATATTAGAATCTGGGAAGGTTGCAGGAACCTCTTTATCCCATCCTGTAAATGTATAACCTTCACGAGCAGGACCAGCAGGAGCTGTAACAGCACCACCGTAGTTACCCTTCATTCCTTTGTAAAGAACTGAATCATGACGAAGGAATCTCAATTCATATTGTTTCAAACTGAATTGTGCCTTACATGTTACATCATGATCTGGCATATAAGCAGGAACTGTATCCAACCATCCAATAAACTCATAACCGATACGATAAGGAACTACTGGGACATCCGTAATAGCAGCTTCATATTCGATTGTATCTTTACCTAACTCTTTTGAGTCATGGTTAAGGAATGTAATAATATATTCATTAACGCTGTATTGAGCAGTCAATACGACATTTGAATCAGGGATTGTTGTAGGAACTTCCTTATCCCATCCGATAAACTTGTGACCCTTAACAGCTGGAGCGTTTGGAGCAGTGATTACCTTACCATAGTTATCTGTGATAGAGCTAATCACATTTTCTTCGCTATCCAAGAATGTAACTGTATATTGATTGATATCATACTTAGCCTGGCTTGTTACATTCTTAGCAGGCATTGTTGTCAAAGAATCAGACCATCCGGTGAATGTATAACCTACACGAGTAGGATCCTCTTTAGGATAAGATACATAATCACCAAATGTATATTTAGCCTTAGAGATTTCGGTTCTATCAAAATCTACGAATGTCAATGTGTAAGGGATAGCCTCGAACTGAGCATAGAACTCAAGAGTATCAGCTGGCATCTTACCAGGGATAGTTGCATCCCAACCCGTAAATTTATAACCTTCGCGCTCTACGTTAGGAACAGAAATTGCAGATTGATATTCAATCGTATCTGTATATAAGATGCTATCCTTGTCGAAGTAGAATGTGATAGGATATGAGTTGATGCTGTATTGAGCAGTCAAAACAACATCCTCATCTGGCATAGTTGCAGGAATTTCATTATCCCAACCAGTGAATGTATAACCTTCACGAGAAGGAACTGGAACAAGAGCTGCATAAGAGATAGAATCTGCAGTTGCAACTGGAGTACCATATTCTACAGTAGTACTTCTTAAAGTAGTATCATTATAATCCTTGAATGTCAACTCATATTGATTTGGAGAATACTGAGACAAACAGATGATTGTGTCGTGAGCTGGCATTACGAATGAGAATGTAACATTCTCGTATGAAGGGTAAGAATACCATCCATTGTAATGATAACCTGTAATAGAATCATGTGCAGGTTCAGTTACCTCAGCATTGAATACATACGGGATTGTATCGTAATATAATGGTTTACCCTCGTTGAATTCTTTTACCAAATATACATTGAATGTATCTATCACATAGTTTGCAATGTATTCCAAATTGTGACATGGCATTTCTTTGTCGCGGAATAGTGTATCTACCATTGCAGGAGTTGTTACACCATCTTCCTCTGAAGTCCAACCAATAAATGTATATCCTTCACGATGAGGAACCAAATCAATTTCAGGATCATTATCAGACTTATATTTAGACTGCCAACGTTCTCTTTCATTTTCAATCAAAATCGATTCTCCTTCCAATACATTTGAGAACAATACAGTGTCATTATAGTCTTTGAATGTGAGTGTGAAACTCTTGATATCAAAATCGAGATATGCAACTGTATTATGAGCTGGCATAGCAAATCCGAATTGAATCGTATCTCCTTCTTCATTTATCCAAACAGTATAATCAACACACTCACTAGGCTCGTACTCGATTGCTTTAACAATGTCTCCGTACTTGTATGAAACAGTATCTTTCTCTCCTGTATATGTATTTACATAAGTAACATCATAAGAGTTGATACCATACAACGCAATGATTGTCAAGTCATGAGCAGGAACTGTTAATACAGTATCTGACAAGCCTAAGAACTTGTATCCTTCTTTCTCGAATGATTCAGGATATATACAATAATCACGACCTCCACGTCCCTCACATAATTCATTGCCATAAGGCAAAGAATCTTTTGCTATTGTATCTCCAGTTACACCATCAAGAATAGCAACTTTATAATAAATCGGATCATAATATGCATAGAAACTCTCTTCTTGACCTACCATTGTGAATGGGAACTCCTTAGCATCACCCCAATAAGAAGATCTATGCCATTCCTTAAATTTATAACCTTCATGTTCTGGAATATTAGTATATTCAGGAACCACTGATGAAGAGTTATAATAAATTGTTTCAATAGTTTTTTCTGTCAAACCATCAATAAAATATACTGGATATTTATCTCCATCATAAAGAGCCGAATAAGTTATATTTCTTGCAGGTACTGTAGTATCAGCTTCAATTGCAGGAGTCCATCCTTCAAATGCTTGTTCGTTCCATGCTTCGATAGACTCAAATGCAGGAACAAGGAACTTACTACCGAACTCTAATGTATCGCAATACTTATGTCCATCTACCTCAATTGTGTCATGATTACCATCAACGAAGGTTATGACAAAAGAACTAATCTTAAATGTAGCATAATAAGTCAAATTCTTTGCAGGCATGATGGTACGCATTGAATCACCCTCTTCTGCATTCACCCAACCATTGAAAGTATATCCTTCCTTCTTTGGCGTTTGAATGTACGGAATAGGATCTCCAAACGATACCTCTTGTTGGCTGATGACAGTATCTTTCTTTTCATTTCCACTCATGAAGGTCATTGTATATTTATTAACCTCCCATTGAGCTTCTGTTACAACATTCTTAGCTGGCATTACAGTTGTTGAGTCTGACCATCCTAAGAAGGTATTACCTTCTTTTTTTGGTGTTGAAGGAAGGGTAAACTCCTCACCATAGAAATAAGATGTTGTTTCATCTTCTTCTCCATTATTCTTAACAATGGTATAGTTATATGAATTAACACTCCATTGTGCAACAAATACCAAACTTTCAGCAGGGACAACAGTAGAGACAATCTCTGGATTCCATCCCAAGAATTTATGTCCTATACTATCAGGATCAGAAGGAACCTCAAATGTTGAACCGAAATCATAATCTTTTGAAGAAAGAACCTCTTTCTCATTCATCATGAATGTCACATTATACTGATTGACTGACCATTGAGCCTCAGTAACGACATTCTTAGCAGGCATTACATCAGTTGAGTCTGACCAGCCCAAGAATGTGTAACCTTCTTTCTCTGGAGTTGAAGGCAACTTAATTTCAGCATTGTAGTCATAAACGATTGTATCGTTCTTCTCACCATTGTTCTTTACAACAATGTAGTTGTAAGAATTGATTGACCATTGAGCAATGAATGTCAAATCCTCATCAGGAACCACATTAGAAGTAACTGTTGGCTCCCATCCCTTAAACGTATATCCTACGCTATCTGGGTCTGCAGGGGTTTCAAATGTCTCGCCAAAGTTATACTCCTTAGAAGAGATTATATCATCGTCATTCTTCTTGAAGGTAACCGTATGTTGGTTAACTGTCCATTTTGCAGTGAAAATCACATTGTCAGCAGGGGTTATTGTGTCACCTATAGCAGGATCCCATCCTTGGAATGTATAACCTAAGCTATCTGGATCAGCAGGAACCTCAAATTTAGAACCATACTCATAAATGCGAGAAGAGATAATATCATCTTCGTCTTTCATGAATGTTACTTCGTATGAATCAACGATCCACTTTGCATAGAACGTATCATTAGCAGCTGGTATTGCTGTAGGGATTTCATGATCCCAACCATCGAAAGTATGTCCAGTCTTTTTAGGCTCATCTACATCATTTTCATCGAAAGGAGTACCATATTTAGCCTCAACCTTATAGATAATTTCTCCATCAATATCATTCTTGAATGCCAACACATACGTATTGATTTCGCAATTAGCCACAAGTGTAACATTCTCAGCTGGCATATTGAATGGGAAGGTTACCGTTTGGTTGTTCAATAACCAACCATTGCAAGTATAACCCTCTTTGTCAAGAGCAGGCTCATCAATTTGAGTACCATACTCTACAGTTGACTCAGAAATTGTAGAACCATCAACATCTTTCAATGTCAACTTATATGAATTGATGTCATAGACAGCAGCTACGAATGTGTCACGTGCAGGCATTGTCTGAAAAGTAGAAGACCAACCAGCGAAAGTATAACCTTCACGAGCAGGAGCATCTTTTCCTTGCAACATAGTTACATCTGATCCATAGCCATATTTTTGTGTTGCAAAAACACTTGTAGAATCAAATGTCTTGTAAGACAATACGAATGTATCAGGCGTAAATACTGCATATGCAACAGTATCATTAGCAGGCATATTGAATGGGAAGGAAATCTCAGCGCCTTCGAGAGGTGCGTCAAACCAACCATTGAATACATAGCCCTCTTTCTTTTCAGGATCTGCAGGAGCAGCCACCTCCTCATTATATTTGTATTCTTGAATTGTTTCCTTAGAATCTACAATTGTGATGAACTTAAATGGATTAGCTGTTGTATCATAAATTGCATAATATGTAGCCTCACCATTTACAGGAACAATCTCAGGAGACCATCCTTTGAATGTATAAGTATATTCTAGGGTCACAACAGTCTCTGCTTTATCACATGCTGGTGTTTCACCAATTGCATACATCTTTTGACAAAGCAATGTATTAACATTATAGAATGAAACTAAGAACGAGTCTTTAGCGAAGAATGCTTTAAGAGAGACATTAGACTCTACGACCGTATCGATTGTTGCGTTCGTGAGAGCTGGATTATTGTTCCAATTTACGAAGTGACAATTTTCAGCAGGAGTTGCAGTGAAAGTAAGAACGTCACCACAAGAAGCCTTGTCACCATTTGAAAGGTTTTTGCCTGTAACATCAACGATTGAAACTGTACCCAGAGAACCATTTGCAGGATCTGTCAGTCCATTGATGATAAACTGGTCTTTCGTGAAGATGGCTGTATAAGTCAACTTAGTCGTATCAACCACAACTGTACGTGGATTATCTGTATTATCATCATCCCATTTCAAGAAATGATAACAATCTTTTGTACCCGTAGCCGAAATCTGTACTTCCGTTTCAAATTCATATCGTCCACTACCTGTAGTAGTAGCAATAGCTGGATCCTCTGCCTTTACATTTAAGTAATATTCATTATTTGAGAAATAAGCAGTGTAGGTTTCGTCATGCGTACATGTAAATGTGTATTTTGATTCACCTATCTCATTTCCATTAGAATCCTTCCAATACAAGAAGTGATAACCGCCATATGGAGTTGCTACAATAGTTGCTGTGTTGTCACCACAAGTAACACCACGTACTGACACTTGAGCAGTTCCTTTTCCAACAGAGCTCGTCGCAACAACGGCCTCAATCGTATATTCATTTACAAAAGCTTGAATATTTTTAATATTAAGACCCGTTTGTTCTCCATATTCAGTCTTACGTGTTTCAAGATTCTCATCTGGATCACAAGGAATATAAATCAACAACGTACCATCATGATTAGTAGCTTGACCAATCGTGACTTCAAATTCTGGAGCATTTTCAGAATTAAACCAAATTTTCTCCAATGTAGGAATACCATCAAAAGCAGCATATTGCACATCCGTTAAAGATGCTGGCAATACGATAGACTTCAAATATTGCTGTTGATACAAAGCATCAGTAGCAATCTTAACTACTCCCTCAGGGATTACAATTTCATCAATCAATAAGTGTTGTGGGATCTTTACCAACGTCTTCATATCCTTTGTATAGACCACACCATATTTATCAACTACGAAACATTCATTAGCAGGGTCAATCGTTATTGAACGCATAGAATCAACAGTAGCTTCTGGACCTCCTTCAAAACGATCTGTGTAATAATTATAGCGAGGACCAGGCATTCTACCTGTCAACCAACGATCACCCAAGGTACATACATTAGGACCTAGATGAATAGAATCTAATTTTGTACAAGCACGAATACCTTCGTTACTAATTTCAACCAAAGAATTAGGCAACGATATATCAACCACATTCGGGAAATCATAGAAAGCAGCAGCACCAATTTTTGTTACACCCTCTTCCACAACAATATGTTCCACAAGATTTTGTAAATTATAACGAGAACCGCTGTAACTATAAGATGATCTCCATGTAGGAGAACCGCTATGCCCATAGTTCCATACTCCAGCATAATCTGGTGTCACACCATTTGCATACGTTACCCTATTAAAGGTTCCCGAACTTCCACGAGGAGAAATAGTCAAAGTATGTGTCGCAGTATTATACTCCCATGACACACCACCTTCATTACCTCCGAAGGTTGCCGCCAACGCCCCCGCGACTGGCAGCATTAAAAGCGCCCAGACCAGCCAGGTCACTTTCCAAATTTTAGTTTTCATTTGTTGTTTGTTGTTATTATTAATTTAATTAAATTTCTCTTCTTCAACTTTTTTTAGTTTGCCTCACTTCTCTTCTCTGCTCACCTTTTAGTTACTACACATATATTTATTTACATGTAAAAAAAAGACAATCATCACCTAACCATAAAAATTCAAAAATTCAGCGCAAAATTAACACAATAATTTTTATTTATTTCGTTGCATTCATTTTTTTTTACAACTATTCCTCTTTTTTTATCTTTTGTCAACAATAAATAGCCAAATCGCTTATACACAAGCATTTTAACTCATTCAAAATGGACATTTCTTGTACGAATCAACAATAAATCCGTACTTTTTGACAATTTTTTTCGTGTTTTTTTCAAATCTGTCTCAATAAAAAGTAAAAAGAGGGCATCAAAATTTTTATTTTTGACACCCTCTCCAATACGGACAATAAAAATTTGTTCCGTCCCCTAAATTATTGTTTAGTTATAGTAAATCGTTTCAATACTACCCCATTCTTCTGCAATACAACAAAATATGTCCCCGACATATATCCTGAAATATCATAATAGGACTGCTTTGGATAAACTGTCTGAAGTGTTCCCGATAAAGAATAGATGTTCACCGAACTATACTCCTCCTCTCCTACTATGCTAAATCCTTCTTCTACCCATGTCGGAACCAAACTCAAATCACAAGACATTATCTCTGTTATACCAGAGGCTCCTTCAATGTACTCAAATCCCCACATCTGATTGGCCCCATTGCTCCACTGAGTATTCTGCACCACTGATGCTCCATCCGAATTGGATGATTCTGCAACAGCGAGACAAGAATTCTCCAAGTTCTTGTTTTCAATCTTGAACCAAGTGCCATCTACCTTCGTAATCTTCCACTTCTGTGTGGGATTATCATATCCACTCAAATCCTCTTGAATTGTCTCTGCTCCTTCATTCGGATTATAGGAATTAGACAACACTTTGGAACTACTTAGATTCTTAATTATATAGTAATCATCTGATACTGACTCGATTACGAACCATTGTCCTTTATCTTGCTCATTTCTCGTCTTCTGCACCATCTTGGCCTTCTCTTGCTGGCTCTCTGCCGTCATCACCTTGCAACTGTTTTTATTGACTATTCGATAGACCTTCTTATTCACTATCGAACTAACCAACTCCGGACATTGAGCAGACTGCTGTTGTTCTTGTTGCTGCTGCTCCTGTTGCTGTTCTTGTTGTTGTTCCTCTTGTTGCTGCTGATGCTGTTCCTCTTGTTGTTGCTGCTGATTATTGCATGCAACATAGTTCATTCGATTGGTTGTGATCAATCCCTTTATCAGTTCGCCAGAGGCTGTTAAATTGTTCCAATTCTTTGATTCACAAGAGCGTTCTTTTAAGGCTGCCGACACCTCTCCTTTATCTGCATAACTCCAATTAATCCAGCTGATTTTATTCTGATTAGCCCAATTAATCCACGTCTTTGTAGCATCAGGACTGTAATTATTATCTCCAGAGGCAGAACTTGTCCCAAACTCAGTAATAAATATAGCACAACCATTTCGCATGGCGCTTTCTGCCTTTCCTCGTAAGGATTCTCCATGCGTACCTGCATAGAAATGAAGGGTGTACATGACGTTTGAATAATTCAATTTGTTCTGGGATGCAACATCCACATCCTGACTCCAAGTAGGGGTACCGACAATAACCACTGTTTCATCATTATTTTGTGTGCGAATGATCTTTAAGATATCTTCTGCATACTCTTTTACGGTGGACCAGGAACATCCGCTATTGGGCTCGTTGCAGATTTCAAACAACACATGTTTTTTAGACCCATGTTTCCTTGACATATAATCCCAAAAGTCCTTTGCATCACTAAGATTCGCCATCGGATTTCCAGGATTCAGCACATGCCAGTCTATCAGACAATAGATACCACGATTGGCACATTCATCAACGTATGTGTCAATAAAACTTTTCCATTTGGGTGGATTCGTCACATATCCCTGCTCCTGCACATACATTGCAATACGGAACACGTCAATCTTCCAATCATCCACCAAGACATCCAGCATCTCCGAACAAATACAGTTTCCATACCATTGAGGACCATGTGTACTCATACCCCGTAATTGAATAGGGTTGCCACACTCATTAACCAACTGTGTTCCTGAAACTTTCAATTTACCATTCAAAGCCACAGGAGAACCTGCAGGGTAATCCGCCGAAAAAGACAGAAAATATCCCCCAAAAAGCAGAATACTAGCCAGTATCCACTTCGACATAACATTCAGTTTTACCATGTCTAATTCAATTAATAACCACTTAATACTCTAAAAACATTTATACTTATATACACTTTCCTTGATTCTCGGAAAAATGTTCAGTCGCGACAAAAGTATAATTATTTTTTTAAATACCAAACAGTCATAATGAATTAAGAGTTAAGAATTAAGAGTTAAGAATTTTTCGGGCAGGTGTTTCTGTGGGGGTACGGTGGCGAATTGGTCGGAAAGGCTTAATCCATATATAGGCAACACGCTGGGTTGGAAAACGTGACACATCTCCGCAATGTGATGCCGCCAAGCCCCGGAGGGGCGCAACAGATACAGCCCAGGGCAACACACTGGGTTAGAGGTTAGTAGAATGGTAATTTAGAGCCCTGTAAGGGCGAAACATTTGAGTCGCTTCGCGAGAAATCTTACAAATCTATTCAAAATCTTACAAATCTATTTAAATCATACATGTGTCGTTCCTCCGGAACTCTAATTACCATCCGTTACGCCACACACACGGGCTCACGCCCGTGCCTATGATGTATCGCCCCTACCGGGGCTGGGGAATTGCGTATTATGTAATGTATTTCAATGCTCACCGTGGGGGATTAAAAATCATACGGTTGATTGGAAAACGTGACACACTGCCGTGATGTGATGTCGCCAGCCCCAGAGGGGCGTAACGTTATAGGCAGGGGTGTGAGCCCCTGCACAAAACGTGGTGGACGGTATTCCTTTTTAATTTTCATTACAAAAAATCTATATTTGCAACATACACACTAAAAAACCAGATAATCAATTTAAAACAAATAAAATTCTATGCTAACAAAAGGAACCAAAGCCCCTTATTTCGAAGGACTCGACGAGAATGGGAATCCAGTGAAACTAACAGACTTTGCAGGGAAAAAGCTAGTACTCTATTTCTATCCCAAAGATAGCACACCGGGCTGTACGGCCGAGGCGTGTGATCTGCGTGACAACTACGAACGCTTCATCGCATTAGGATATGCTATTATTGGTGTCAGTCGAGACAGTGCAGCGTCTCATCAACGTTTTATTGCAAAGTACAATCTTCCGTTCCATCTTATCGCGGATACCGACCTCACAATCTTAAAATCATACGAAGCATGGGGTGAGAAAAAACTCTATGGAAAGGTGTCAGAAGGAACACTCCGCACCACTTATGTCATTGATGAAGAAGGCATTATCATTGAAGCAATCAACAAAGTAGATACCAAAAATCACACTGCACAATTATTATAATTGTCTATTGCACATAACATATTGCACAAAAAAAAGGACAGTTTTGAACTGCCCTTTTTTATTTTGTGAATAAATAAATTACTCAGCGACAACTTCGAAATCGATTTCTGAAGAAACCTCTTTGTGAAGCTTAATTGTAGCCTTGTATTTACCTAATTCTTTTACATTATCATTGATAACAATAATCTTTCTGTCGATTTCGAATCCCTTAGCAGCCAATGCATCAGCGATTTGAATGTTGTTAACAGAACCGAAGATTGTACCAGTAGCACTAGTTTTAGCAGGAATAGTTAATGAAACGCCCTTCAACTTAGCAGCCAATTCCTCAGCATCTGCCTTAATCTTAGCCAACTTGTGAGCACGTTGTTTCAAATTCTCTGCCAATACTTTCTTTGCTGAAGGAGTAGCCAAAATAGCTTTACCTTGTGGGATAAGGTAGTTACGTCCGTAACCGTTCTTTACCTTAACGACATCGTCTTTATATCCCAAATTTTGAACGTCTTGCAATAATATAATTTCCATTTGTCTGTTCCTCCTTTAATTATTTCATCAAATCGGTTACGAATGGAAGCAATGCCAAATGACGTGCTCTCTTAACTGCTTGAGCTACCTTTCTTTGATACTTCAAAGAAGTTCCGGTCAAACGACGAGGTAAAATTTTACCTTGCTCATTCAAAAATTTCTTCAAGAACTCAGGGTCTTTGTAATCAATATACTTGATACCGCTCTTCTTGAAACGACAATATTTTTTCTTCTTAACTTCTACTGATGGAGGAGTTAAATATCTGATTTCTGATGAATTCTGAGTTGCCATAATTAAGCCTCCTTTTCTTTAGATTTTAAACTCTTTCTTTTTGCAGAATATTCAATTGCAAACTTATCTAACTTAGTAGTCAAGTAACGAATAACTTTCTCGTCACGACGATACTGAGTCTCCAACGCATTTACAATAGTTGGTTCTGCCTCAAACTCTAATAGGCAATAGAAGCCTGTTGACTTTCCTTCGATAGGATAAGCCAACTTACGAAGACCCCAACACTCCTCATTGATGATCTTAGATCCATTGTCCGTAAGGACTTGTTTAAATTTGTCAACCGTTTCCTTCATCTGATTGTCAGACAAAACGGGAGTCAAAATGAAAACGGTTTCGTACTGATTTAACATAAAATTTAATTTTAATTAGTGAACTTTACATTTTTTACTAATGGACTGCAAAATTAGAAGTTTAATTTCACATTTGCAAGCACTTAAGAAAATTTATTTTTGAGAAATCTTAAAAAGTTTGTTCCTGTCTTTCAACAATCGGAAAGTAATATCATCTCATCATAAACAGAAAAAGAATGCTTTTTCATTGAAAAAAGTTTAATTGTCATAAAAAACAACTACTTTTGTCCCCCGATAATTATGCCGAACGGATATAGCACAACGGTAAAAAAAAATGTAATAAGGTTTTTTGAATAAAATATAGTACGGGGAAGCAACACTCCCCCAATATGTATAATAGGTGTTTTTAATCATTTAGAGAATGAGAACCAAATCAATCTTAATTTCATTTCTGTCATTGTGTTTTACAATGTCAGTTTTTTCAGCACCAGGAGGTCCTGAAGGTCCAGAGGGTCCAGGACAACCAGGAGGTGAATGTCGTCATGAATTTCACGTTGAAAGTTCTGCAACGTATTGTGAATCTGATGGATATGAGACCTACAAATGTAGAAAGTGTGATTCTACTTACACGGTGACTGTTGCTCCTGTAGGACACAACTATAACAGTGAATATGTGGTGTCGAATTGTGAAGAAGGGGGTGTCATTAACCATACTTGTTCGCGATGTGGAGACAAAACCAGCGAGACGTTTGCCCCTCAGCAACATCAATATCAAGAGGAGACCATCGCTGCCACCTGTACCGAGAAGGGTTCTAAAAAGCACGTTTGTAAAATCTGTCAATACTCTTATACGGAGGAAATCGAGGCTTTGGGACATGATTATGAAACAATCGTTCATGACCCGACGATCGATGAGGATGGTTATACGCTTCATCGATGCAGACGTTGTTCTGATTCTTACAAAGACAATTATATCTCTAAATTGGATCCAAAGGAGTATTTCAGTAAGGTGCGTTTCAGTGAGGTGATGCCTTGCAACATGTCCACCTATGTGAATACGGATAATTATAATTTCTCTGGTTATATAGAGTTTAAGAATGGTGCTTCTTATCAGGTGGATTTGAAACATTGTGTCTTGACGCATTATAAATTAACCTCTAAAAACAAGTATAAAGAGAAGTGGGTGTGGACCATCGACAATACTGTTTTGTTGAAAGGCTCTGATTTGTCTATTCTATGGGCGGATGAATCGACCACCAACAATCATGCCCCATATAAATTGGATACAGATGGAGGATATCTCACCTTGTCGTATGATGGTGAATTAATCGATTCAATAGCTTATGGTTTTACGGATTCGCACGTATCGTATGGTCGTTATGGAGATGCGGAGGGCTATATGCATCCAACTCCGTTTGAAGAGAACACATTTGTTGTATCTGATTTAACGACAAACAACAGATGTCAGACACCTACCTTCAATCAGCAGCCAGGATTACTTCAGTCGCCAACAGAGGTTACCTTATCATGTGCCACCTCAGGTGCATTGATCTACTATACATTGGATGGCACGGAGCCATCAGAGACGAACGGTATTCTCTATAGTGAAGCAATCAGTGTGAGTCAGAATGCCAACATTCGTGCCGTGGCCACTCATTCTGGTATGTTGTCCAGTAAGATAGCGACCGCTTCATATATCTTTAGTGATAGTAAGCATGAGGGCTGTGGTGGATATACCGTACCGATTGTTTCGGTTACGATTGATGAACTTTATTATGATGACCCAATGTTGGGTATGTTTGTGACGGGTAAGAACGGAATTTCGGGTGAGAAGGATTGTCAGAGAACGGTTTCCAATGCCAATCGTGACTGGAAACGTCCGTTGAATTTTGAGTACATCGTAGATGGTCGTCAGGTGGTTTCACAAGAGGTGGAATCGGAAATCGTCGGAGGTTGTTCACGATTGGAATCCATCAAATCCATCTCTTTGAAATCTTCTAAAAAGACGGGTATCGATCATTTTGATTATCATTTCTTTGAGTCGAAACCTGATATGATTCATCAGGCACTTCATCTGAGAAATGGTGGTAGTGGTTATAGTTGCGTACCATTCCGAGACGGCTTGATGCAGACGTTTGCTATTGGTATGAACATCGACTATCAGGCCTATCAACCGGTAGCATACTATTTGAATGGAAAGTATGTTGGAATGATGGGATTGCATGAACGTACCACTGCTGATTATGTGAAAGCCAACTATGGATTGGATGATGATGAGATTGATATGATTCGTGTCTCCGATCAGTTGGGTATCAAAGCAACGGAAGGGGATATGGATGCATACAACGAGTTGGTGGAGTATCTGAACCATACGGATGTGAACAGTGAAGATTTCTACAAAGGGGCTACTTCTCGTATGGATATGGATGAGTATATCGACTATCAGATTATACAACAATTTGTTGCCAATGTTGATTGGCCCGGCAATAATACAAAGATATGGAGAGAGAAGAATGGAGGTTTATTCCGATGGATTCTTTTTGATTTGGACTTCGGATTCAAAATATGTTCGGATTGGAGTGGAAGTAGCAGTCGAAACATGATTCAATGGTGTCAGGGAGAAGGAAAAACATCATGGGCTAACAATCGTGATTGGATGGTGAATATTTTCAAACCATTGTCTAAGAATAAGGAGTTTGAACGCAAGTTTGTCACCAAGTTCTTGCTTAACCTTGCTGATCATTTATCAGAAGAGCGTATTAATGCCGTGTTTGATAGTATCACAAGTTTGGTTAAAGGAGAGTATTGTGCTTATAAAAATACGGATGCTGCCAATGCAGCCAAGGATATGAGGAAATTTGCATTGGCTCGTCCAGAGTACATCTATGGTCATATAAACACATACGTGAATGGAGATGGGGCGGTAGGACTCTCCATCCATTCGAATGTGGAAGGAGCTAAGTTTACATTGAACGATGAGCCATTTGTGAAATATGATGGTAAATATATTGCAGGTTATGACATGCAGGTGAATGCATTTGCACCAGAAGGATACATATTCTCCGGATGGGAGATCTCGGATGAGAAGAACATTGAGATAAAAGAGCAAGCGGGTGAACAGCCATTGTATATGCCAGGCTATCTTTCAGGTTCGCTGAAGGGCGCAACAGAAATCACCGCCATCTTCGAGAAGGTTCAAAACGAATCACCTACATTAATCATCAACGAGATCTGTGCAAGTAGCGATGTCAACTCGAACAATGCAGATGACTATGCTAAATATCCTGATTGGATTGAGGTGTATAATTATGGCGAAGAGAGCATTAATCTTTCCGGATATCAGTTAAGCAACAGCAAAAACGAACAAATATCCACTTTGCCATATAGTTTAAATGAACTGACAGTGAAGCCAGGAGAGCATCTGCTTTTATGGGCAAAAGGTGACAAACGATATGGCACGAAGTATCTAGATTTCAAATTAGATGTGGACAAGACCTCAGAAATCTGTTTATTAACGCCAGATGGCAATCTGCTGGATTGCGTTCAATATGGCAAACTTGCAACCAATGAATCGTATGGTCGAAGTGTAGATAATGGAGAGGATTGGGTTATCTACTCTTATTGCAATGATGGAAAAACATTAGCCGCCACACCTAATGATGACAATGGTTCAGGGTGTGAAATGACAGATGTTAAGGTGCAGAAGAACACAGATGCAATAACGATTTATCCTAACCCAGCGAGAGACTTTGTCACGATTGATTGCAGCGAAAAGATTCTGAACTGTTGCTGTTATGACATGCAGGGTATGATGATGAGCAGTAGTTTACGAAACAATCAGATTGATGTGCACAACTACCTTCCAGGTATATATATGCTAAAAATAGAGACCGAAGAGGGTGTCTATTATCAGCAATTCATTAAACAACGGTAATAATATTTATTATTCAAAAAGAAACACTTCAACGGGTTCGGCACTCCACCGACTTTGTTGAAGTGTTCTTTTTTTTATTTAATCTTAATTGCCACCGAGTGCAGTTGCTGCCACCCCGCCCTATCTGTCACTCGCAACATGAAATGGTAATCACCAGGATCTATATCCTCAGGTATGGGTATATCCAGATGTGCTATATAGCTACTCTGTGATGGCGGGATGGTATAATCCTGATTAAAGATCCAAGCATGTTGTGCTTGCTTTGAATCATCCATCGGACACTCTGTTGCACTTGTACTGTGGGTGTGATGATCGAAATTATGGTGAATCTCGATGTTATAAGCCCCAAGTTCCGTGTCATCTGTCAAAAGATACGTGAATGGAATCGTATCGCCACGATAATATATCTGACACTCAAGAGGACTTGCCTCCACCCCTTCTCCGCTAATGACAGGATATGTCATATCCTTCAATGCATCGTTTTCAGAACTGTTGCACGCACAGAGCACGCACAGCAGCAATGAAGAAAATTTTAATCTTTTTGCCATATTGTTTTATTTAGAATTCTCATTCAAAAAACCGATGAACAGTATATTTAAACGGTGAATTCATAGAACTCACCGTTTAACATTCAACATTTAATCGTGATGATGTTCGTGTTCATCCTCATCATCCTCTCCATCTTCCTCTACGAGCTCGATTTCGCACTCCGTCATGGTCTGTTGTCCTTGACCATCCGTTACCGTGAAATGAAGATGATATTTACCCAAGGATGCATCTGCTGGAATCTCAAGATGTTCATGGAATTCAGCATTACGGACACCAATATATTTACCATCTGTGTAAGCTATCTCGAGAAGGTCTTCCCCTCCTGCAACTGAATGGATCTCAACATCTATGCGTTGAATAACGCCCTCTGCCAACAAGGAGGCCTCAAGATGCATATCATGACCTGGATGGGCAATCTTACTATTGTCATGCCCCACTTCGGTTAGGGTAATAACAGGTTTTGCAACTGTGTTAACATCCTCCTCCTCTTTATCACATGAAGTGAGACAAAAACTGATTGAACAAACGAAAGCCCAGACAAGGCTCATATATTTTAAATTTTTCATATTGACTTTTCTTTTAAAAATGAATAATCAAGGTGTCTCTAATGATTCACCGTTTTTTATTATGATTAGAAATCTAACCCTACCATCAAAGAGATGCTGCGACCTGGTTCTGGCACATCTATAAGACGATAGAAACTAGTATGGTCGTAATAACGACGATTCAGCAGGTTATCAACGCGCAACTTCACATTGAGCATGTTCTTCTTCATCTTGAACATTTTAGTCGCTGCAAAATTAAGCGTCCAATACCCCTCTGTTGGTTTTTCTGGAGGTACAATCTCATTCTGACTTCCTACAATATGTGTACTGAGTTTGACAGTGCCATCGCCCAAAAGATTATATTTATACATGACACCGACATCTGTTGACCATGGGGGACAGAAAGGCAATGTATATCCTTTCTTTTCTCCCGAGCATTGTCGGGCATACAAATACTCTCCTTGTACAAACGTCTCCCACTTTGGTGTGATATGCCACGTCAGTTGCCACTCCGTACCCCAACGCATCACATCCGTCTGGGTATAAAGATACAATTGCAGTCCCTCAACATATTGTGCAGTAGGACTCAAATAGATATAGTTCGGGAAGTAATTCACATACGGATCCACTTGAACGGTCAGTATATCGTTAGACCATCCCACGCCTGCATCTAGTTGGTACGAGACTTCAGGGTCGAGGGTTGAGTTGCCTCGTTCATAACGGAAGATATGATAATTGATACCATCCGCACCCAGTTCTTTCGGAATCGGGATACGGAAGCTCTTTCCGATATTCGTTTTGAAGTTCCAATGTCCAGCGGCACGATTCACGCCTACCGACCATATAAAACTACGGAAATGGCGGTCTAAGGGCGATGAGCGTTCCACATAGATGGAATCACCGCCGACAGGTGTCTTGTACCAATCATTATAACTAGAGATATGCGTCTGTGCATAATCAAATCGGACGCCCGCATTCAGTATCAGGTTCTTACGAAGAGTGAAACGATCCATCACATAGCCACCCATGTCCCAATAGACAAAATCAGGAATGATGAAGCCCCATCCTCCTCGTTGATTATGTTGATGCTCCCAACTAGCGCCAGCTCTTAGTTCATGATGTTTGAAAGCATGACGGAAGGCAAATGAACCTGAAAAGGTATGTTTATTGAAGCATCGCTCTAAAGAACCATTAGGCTTTGGCATATAACCATGACTAATCGGTTCTGAATGTTCCTCACGGTGATTATTCTGGTAACTCACATTCAGCTCCAGATTAGTGGAATCCAGGCTCCAGGTTGTATGACTCAACACCTTGAGATGATTCACCCACTGATGTGGCAAATCGATATCACGACGGGAGTGATCATAATCGATATCACTCAGACGCACCTCCAACCCATGTGCATTGGCGAAAAAACCACTCTTCGAATAGCTATCGGAGAAGCGCACACTGGTACGATGATGGTTACCCGTATAACCTATCGTCACGCTACCATCACATTCATATCCAGCCGTGTTACGCAATCGTTGGTCTTTGAGATGTATCCAATATGAATAATACTGAATACTATCGGCAGGCACATGACTATCCGCATAATCCAATAACGTTGCATGAAGCTTATAGAACCAGTTTCCCTGTATGCCACCCACCTTTGTTGAGAGACCTAATTGACCATTGTTCGAGCGACCGAACAACTGCACCGAACCACTCATGGGTTGGGTCGGTATTTCATTGGTATATAAGTTAAGCACCCCACCAATAGCATCTGAGCCATATAGTAGCGCTGCAGGTCCTTTGATGACCTCCACACGATCCACAGCAAACTGGTCGATTTCCAATCCATGGTCATCGCCCCATTGCTGTCCTTCATGCTTCACACCATCCTCCACCACAGCCATTCGATTAAAACCAAGACCACGAATGGCAGGTTTGGACACACCACTTCCTACAGACATAGCCTTGACACCCGGCAAACTCTCTAATGTCTGCATAAGACTTCCCGCAAAGTTTTGTTGAAGGAACTCATTCGAAACCTGTATGGTCGGCTGCGACATACGCAACTGTGTTTCATCTTGCTGTATGCTAACAGTCACCTCTTGTAATTCTATAGTGCTATCTATAGAAGTACTATACTCCCCTCCCATCGCAGACGATGCAATGAGAGCGGCACCTAAAATACTTTTAAGCATAATATGATCTGTTTGAAATAACAAAAATGAGATTGTACCCTATGTTATCAAACAGCTGGAGGCGCACGCAAACTTATTATGCCATATGCTGATAAATAAGCACGATGGCGAGATGGAACAGTTAAATTTCGAATTTGGAACCAGCTATATATATAAGCAGAAATAGCTGATGCCAAGAATGTTAACAATAGGAATTGACACAACACACACGGGTGCGTGTCCATCGGTAATTGTGAGAAGTGACCATGACACTGATGTTTCACACAATCAGCACATTCTGTCTCTGCTTTCGTAGAAGTAGAAGAATGGTCATGGACATGAAGAGACGAAAAGAGCAGCATTGACGAAAAAATCGTCAACAACACCCACGATATAATATGTCTTTTCTTCATATCCATTACAAGATACAAAGATATTGCTTTTTATTTAAATCTATTCAAACGAACAGATAATTCCGTAGGAATTAAAAGAATGTTACATGTGCATACGTCTATCTGCCATTTAACATCTTCTGCATGGTTTTAAATGAAAGAACCATAATAACTATTTAGGGTTGAAAAATAAATCTTGGGACCAACGCATTCCCCTTTTATCCTCATACTCAATAGTGAAATGAAAACAATCACGTCCAACTTCCAATAGGCGCTTTTCTTTATTACTTATTTCATTTTCCACCCACTCACGAAGGATGCAATCACCAAAAAATCCTATTCGATGATGCACTATTTTTATTCTTTCACCATCGGCAGCAGTGGCAACAAAACTTACATGATCCTGTTCTTTTATAGGTGGCAAACGGAAGGAAGGATGATATTTAAGCAACTCATCATTGATTTTTATGTAGAATGTCACGACAGGTGAAAGAGAAATATCAATCACACATAATTGTTCTCCTGTCTTATCGGTTGTCACGAGAGAGACCTCTCTATCTTCAGGTGCTACCACCAAATATAAATCAGACAAACACGTACATCCTGAAAGCTTCTTCTTAACCGAATAACGAGAGATCTCACAGTTTTCACATTTCAAAAAACGGTCTTTATAGTCTGAAGAAGGCAAATTCAGTACATTGTCACGGATGCGTTTGAAAAAGAGACCTGTAAAGAAATTTTGCAAGTAAATTTCTTTATGAAAAGACAAATGAACCGTATCATTATCAGTACTCAGACGAGATATTTTTTTGTGAACACGTAATATATCCTTTTTAGGTACAGTATCCAATTTTTCTGTTACGGTATCAGAAACAACCGTCTTCTCTTGTGCCACGGATACGAAGCACAGCATACAACCGATTATAAAACATATGAATCTATTCATCGCCATATCATTTACCGCGTAAATATATCTATCGTTCTATTCCTTATTTTCCCATAACACACATTTAGACCAACTAACACCATCTTTATCCACAAAATTACCCCCTACATAGATGCCACGTCCAGGATTAAGAATTGACCGTTTATCATCCATAGCAAATTCGCCTCCATTCGTTTTTTCAACTCTCGCACACATAGGTCTGTCAAGCCTAGTTACATAACACTCCACCGTTTTCAGCACTTCACCTTCATCTGTAATCGCAACAATGCCTACAACATCGTCTTCCTTAAACGTAGGTATAGGAAGGGAAGAATCTATTGCTACCAACTCCTTATTAATTTTCATGTATAATGAAATCTCAGGTGAAATGATAACTGTGATCTCCTCCAGTAATTCATTGGTTTTAGAAGTCACTGTCAGTGTCACTCTCTTATCCGTAGGTTTCACCAGCAAATCAAGGTCTTTCAAACAAACATATCCCGAGAACGCTCCGCCCTGTTTAATCGTACAATGCAGGATTTCTCCTCCATCATATCTCAAAAAACGATCCTGATAAGTAGTGGAAGGTATCTTAATGACATTCTCACTCACACGTTTAAAAAAATTACCAAATATATGACAACCCATATCCACATGAATGGTATCTCCATTCCTAGGGGCACTTCTAAATTCCGCCTGTATGATTTTATTTGACTCGCCTTGCGGCTCGTTAACAGATTTATCTTGTGCCACAGATACGAAGCACATTAACCAACCGATTATACATAATACAAATCTGTTCATCTCAACTGTTTTATAAATTAAAAACTACTTATTAAGCAAATCATCCAAATGGTATATAGATACATACCATGAATTATTTTTATCATCTCCAAAGCAAATTCGAAATCCGAATGTAACTGAAGAACTGTTAAGAAATAATTGTTTCTCAAATAATGAGAGGAAAGGTCCTTCTGTAAATGCAAATCCCATCGTCTGACGACCGAATAGCAAGTGTTTCTCCACCTCCATCATTTTACCATTATCAGCGACAGCCACCAAAGAGACATCATCCGTTTCCTCAAAGTAGGGCCTTGTGGTTAGAAAGTCATCTAATAATATCTTTTTACCGTTTATATCCAAGTAAAAAGTCATCTTAGGTGAGAGTATAAGTTCGATTTCCGATAACACCTCTCCATTTGCGTCGGTGGTCGTTAAAACAACTTTCTCTTTCTTGGGAGGCACCACTAATCGAAGTTCCTTTAGATAAGCACGTCCGCCACTAAGCATCTCGACAGAATAATCTACAATGGGGAGGTCCTCACATGACAGGAAACGATCTTCGAGTCGAGTGGATGGAAGTTTCAGAACATTTTCGCTCACCCGTTTGAAGAAAATTCCTGTGAAGAACTCAGATATATCTTTTTTCCTTTTGAAATTCACACAGATTGTATCGCTATTGGGACGAAAAACAGTCATTGAGGTCTTCAATCTCGTCAAAGGAGCAGGAGTCTTCTCCTCCTCATATTCCATAAAATTGACTTTTTTATCCTGTGCCACAACACTCATAGATACCATAAAACCGATTATCAATAACAATACTCTATTCATAACATTATATTTGTGTCTATGATGGTTAAAGCTTCTAATTATTGCAAATATAATTTTTTTTTGCGATAAATTAATGGTGTGTGAATATCATATGACAATAACGAATGTGGCACGCCACGTTTCAAAACCCATAATTGAAAATCACGCCCCCTTTGTCAATTCTTACGTTGGGACCAACATCTTCGTATGTGTGTTGTTTTACCCTTATCACCTTCCAACCAACGGGTATCGCATTCTCCCCGAACTCTGATGGTAGCTCTTTCGGACAGATGAAAGTGCCAGTAGGGGCAACGTTTTTGAGCCAGTTTTCTGTAGATTGAGTGAAAATCGCCTCATCTTCTTCATGATCTTCGTATATTGTTCTTATGCCCACATATATTCCCCATTCTGAGATATTGACCTCAATTTTGGAGATTTTAGGGCAATCTTGGAACATCTCCTCGTAGCAGAAATCCATCACGTGAGGAGCAGGTAATATGGGTGCTTCGGTTAGATTAGTGCACCCCCGGAACATTCTGGCATAGCATTTTTCTTCCATTATGAGAGCCGGTAGTTTAGGTGCTTTCACCAAGTTTGTACAATCCCAGAACATTCCTTCATAGCAACTTTTACTCAATGTGGTGCTAGGTAGTTCACATGTTTGAATCAAATTGGAACATCCCTCGAACATCCTTGCATAACAGTTCTCTGCCATAATCAAGGCAGGTAGTTCGGGCATCTGTTTCAGACGGGTACAATTGCGGAACATATCCGAATAACATACATCTGTCAGTTCTGTGGCGGGCAACTCAGGTGCCTTATTCAGGCTTTTGCAATCGTAGAATAGATAGTGGAAACAAAAGGGAGCGGGAATCTTCAGACTTTCGCCTGTGCCATCAACTAGACTCATGACGCTACCGCTGGCGGCTATCACACCTTTTGGCATGACGAATTGAGTATATTGTACCCAATGTTTCGAGAATCCACTAGGGTTGTACCCTCTCAGCAAAGCCTTATCACCTTTGCGGATCAGGGGTATGAGCGTACCGCTCTCGAGCCTTGTCCATGTTTTCCCTTCGTCCAGAGAGTATTGTACGTATGGATTGTTATCTCCAAAATTCATGATGCCGAACGAAGAATTGTCTGCCTCGGCCGTGAAGGTGAGGTAGTTGGCGGCGTTGAGAGCGCTGCTGGCACATAAAAGAAGCGAGGTGAGAAGTTTTTTTGTCATATATTCAATTGTTGATTGTACAAATATAATTTTTTTTAGCAATAAATTAATGGTGTGTGATTATTCGTTTTGTGTCGTACCATCGTAGAGACGCACGGCCGTGCGTCTCTACTCCCTTAGTGAGCCCTGCAACCTGGGTGCCGCTCCAGTCGTCGGTGTCGCTTTCGGCATTGAGCTGGATTCCCTCGTCGGGGATGGGTTCTGCAAAGGTAATGACTACTTTCTCGTAATCATCGCTGATGATGGCCGGGTCGAAGTACCAGGCGGGATAGGTGGAATAGCGGTTGAGAGTGATGGTCTGGTTATCATCATCCTTGAGGCTTGTATCTTCGCCAGGATTAAGGTCAGCAAAGGACAGTCCTGTCACCTCGCCCGTGCTGTGAGCCTTGACCACGGCACTGGTGATGGTGATGACAGCAGGATCGGCTCCACCTTCCCAGTCGCCATGCGAGAAACCGATCTGGGTGATGCCACCGCTGAAGGCGAAGTCGGTTTTAATAGCCGTTGTTCCCTAGGGTATGTCGAGACTCTGCGTCTCGCCGCCCTCGTAGGTGATAGTGAATGTGACGTGAGCACCGATAGTAGGCTCCATGGTGAAGTCGACGCCGCAATAGTCGGCTTGACTCAGGACAACGGAAAACTTCCATCCGCCACCGGCGGCCCAGTTACTAAGGTTGAGAGTAGGGGGCGCTGAGTTGTCGAAGCCCCAGTCGCCGAAGGCTACGGTCTCGGACACGTTGAGGGTTAAGTCCTCTGCAGCTGGTGCACTGCAGATGGTCAGCGCTGCTGCGATAAGTGTAAAAATCTTTTTCATTGTTATTTTGTTTATAGGTATATTCAAGTTTCGGTTGTTTTAATCTTTCGTTTTGTGAGTGCCCTTCGGGCAGAAATTTTACAAATTGAATTAAAATCTTACTTTTTTGTGGAATTACTTTTCGTAATGTTTAATGACCTTTCTGACGCTGCCGTTGCTCATGCGGACAATGTTAAGACCGGGCACGGGCCGCCCGTGCTGGCGCCCCTGTAGGTCGTAGTATCGGCTGACGGCGGACGGGCTGACGGTGGACGGGCTGACGGTGGATGGGCTGATGCCGGTCAGCGAGGCATCGCCGAGCACCCACTTGTCGAACAGCACGTCACCCTTCAGAATGAAGTAGACGGTGTGGGTACCAGAGAGGAGAGATGAGAGCGGAGCGTGGAGAGTCTGCCAACTATCGGCGGTGCTGCTGACGGTGGTGAGGTCGGCACCGTCTTTGTCGTCGAGGCGCAAGGTGACGCTGCCATTTCCCTTCAAAAGGCACTTCAGCTCATTGGATGTGCCATTGAAGTCAACGTTGCGCACCTCGATGATGCCCTCAGCAGGAACGGGGGCTATGGTGCTGGGCGTGCCCACCTTGGCAACCATGTGGCCCTCGCCGTCGGC
>CACXCA010000038.1 GCA_902766045.1 uncultured Bacteroidales bacterium | reverse complement strand
GAAACAATCATGGAGCAGTCGATGACATCGATGTTTTTTGGGAAATATTTATCTTATGACTATGATTTTTTTGAATCATTAACAAACACATTCAGACAGGAATTAAATACTGCTCGAGTGAACATTATAGACAACGATACGTTGTTGAATATGAAGGGCGAGATGGGAGAATCCGCTAAGATAGAGATGTATTTTTTGAGGAAAGGATTGTCGCAAGAAGTGTGTGAAGCGATAGAACGGGATTTCCTAAGATTGAATAGCAAATACTCTTATGCGTCATCGGGAGCTACCAGTTTTGAGGAGGCTTTTAATAAAAGCAAAGGAACTTGGGAAGCAGAGAATACCATGGATGAAAATGGGAATTATCCAGGGCCAACACAGGGGGAGAGTAGTGAAATGTTCCTAATTAAACCTATTTATGAGAACGACCACCTTATCACTTATTTTTTTGAGTACTTTAGTGGCAATTGCAGGGATTGTTATTATTTATATGTCATCACATACGACAAGGAGACAGCTAAGTCGTTCAGTTGGGATATGATTCGAAAGAATGATGAATTTCTTGCTTTGTTGAAAACATATATATTAGAGTCAAGGCCAGATATTAACGAGGAAAGAATCAAATATTCTGAATGTCCACCCTTTATTGAAAATGATTCCTTGGGGGTAACTTATCAGTATTATGAGATTACAGATGCTCGTGCCGAAGGCCGTCCAGGCGCAACCATTCCGCTTGATGAAATTGAACCTTATTTGACGGAGGAGGGCAGGAGGTTTTTGCGGAGGTGATAAGGATGGTAGCACCATTTTAAATTTAGATACAACGCTGTTTATCATGACGAAAAAAATAATTCTTTTTATAGTTTTTCTGTTACTATGTTCTGTTGTTATATTCATCATAAGACAGGTAACGCACAAAGAGTCCTTTGCCGAAACAGATGATGCCGTCTTTTGGGAAGAAATAGAATACAAGGAGAAAATCGCATCTAACACACCTCTGAAATTCATAATACAGGAGAATTCCACAGCTTGTGTAATATACGATTCCTCATATGTCAGGTTTTCTTCAATCACAATCCCAGCCACTGCTCATATTGGCGGACATGATTACAGAGTCACCAGAATTGGTGACTGCTCATTCCAGAACTGTACCGGACTGACAAACATAGAAATTCCATTCGGTGTGACGGAAATAGGATCTATGGCATTCAGTAAATGTGAAAATTTAAAAAGCATAATTATTCCGACTAGTACAGAAATAATAGGTCTCTGTGCATTCGAAGAGTGCCGAAGTCTGACAAACATATTAATTCCTGCAAGTGTGAGACACATAGGGAATAATCCGTTTTGTAAATGCAGCAAGTTACGTAGCATAAATGTCTATCATCGTAACAGCGCTTATTCATCCAAAAATGGGATTCTTTATGATAAGGACAAGAAAACAATAATTGCCGTACCCAATGCTCTCAAGGGAAAAGTGACCATCCCATCGGGTGTGACAACTATAGGGGAAGAAGCTTTTTGTGGATGCAGTGTAAATGAAGTATCAATTCCGAATAGTGTGACAGAAATAAAATCCAGTGCATTCCGTGAGTGTGTCAATTTGAAAAATATAACCCTTCCTCCTGGACTGATGTGTATAGAAAGTTACGCATTTTGTAACTGTGACAGTCTGAGCAGTATTAATATTCCGAAGAACATAACAGAAATAAGACAATACACATTTTCGCATTGCATCAGTCTGACCGACGTAACCATACCACAAGGTGTGACATACATAGAAGACCATGCTTTCGAAGAGTGCACAGCTTTGAAAGACATAACCATTCCATCGGGGGTGACCGTAATAAAGGAATCTGTATTTGACGAGTGCGAAAATCTTAAGAATATCAGTGTGGTATCTGATAATCCAAACTATTCATCCGTGAATGGAATCTTGTGCAATAAAGAGATGACAGAAATAATTACAGTCCCCCAGGGAATTAAAGGTAATATAAATATCCCGTTTGGTATAACACGCATCAAAACTAAAGCTTTCATTCGTTGCGATAAACTGACGAGCATAAATATCCCGTCAAGTGTAACTGATATTGAAAAGGACGCATTTAGGGACTGTAGATCTTTGTCTAAAGTAACTCTTTCAGAAGGATTGGCAAGGATTGAGGAATGTGCATTCGGGAGATGCATCAATCTGAAAAACATAAAGATTCCGGTAACGGTTGTGAGCATTGGAGATGGAGCATTTTGGGGCTGTGAAAAGCTTAATGTTGTGATTGACAATGGCAGATATGGCCTGAACATTGGTGAACATGCACTAGACGATTGTAAGTCAGTGAATTATATACAGTAAATGGATGAAATGCAATTGCTCGTTTCCCCCATCTATCAGATGTATGTTCATTGCCATTTTATCGTATAATGATTATCCGCATTTAGCATATTTAATTTTTAAGATTAAGAAAAGTCATGTAGAAATGCCCTATATAGATTGAATGAATGAAATTCGTAAAATTTTAAATAAAAAAAAGTAAAAAAATAGGTTCTATATAATAAATTTAACTATCTTTGCACGCAATTTCAAGGAGAGCATGTTGGAGTGAACGTGCTGAATTAAAAGAAGTTTAACTAAAGTTAGGAGGATAAAATTATCGCAACAAAACCGTTTGTTAAGAATCCCGAGGCAAAGGGTGGTATTAACACAAAAGAGATGCATCGCATCAATGAACGTATTCGTGAAAGAGAAGTGCGTTTAGTAGGTGAGAATGTCGAACAAGGAGTATATTCGATTGAAGAAGCTTTGCGCATCGCAGATGAGCAAGAGATGGATTTGATTGAAATCTCTCCGAATGCGGTTCCTCCTGTTTGCAGAATTGCTGATTATCAGAAGTTCCTTTATCAATTAAAGAAGAGAGAAAAGGAGAACAAAGCAAAGCAAGCAAAGGTTGTTGTGAAGGAGATCCGATTCGGACCTCAGACAGATGAGCATGATTATAACTTTAAGTTAAAACATGCAATCGGATTTCTACAGGAAGGCGCTAAATTGAAAGCATACGTCTTTTTCAAAGGAAGATCTATCCTATTTAAGGAACAAGGAGAGGTGTTGTTACTTCGATTTGCAAATGATTTGGAAGAGTATGCTAAGGTTGATCAGTTACCTTTATTAGAAGGTAAGAGAATGATTATCCAGTTGTCTCCTAAAAAGAAGAAGTGATTTTTTCAATATATTATAATTAAAAACAAATTAAAATGCCAAAGGTTAAAACTAATTCCGGTGCCAAAAAGAGGTTTGCCCTTACCGGATCAGGAAAGATTAAGAGAAAGCATGCTTTCAAACGTCACATTTTGACTAAGAAAACTAAAAAGCAAAAATTAGCGTTAACGCATGATGCTGTTGTTTCTTCAGCAGATATCAAAAGTGTAAGAAGTTTGCTTTGCCTTCGTTAACATTTTATTATTAATCGATTGTTTAGCTCGAAGTTCTCATTCAATTGAGACGCTAACGGTCATAAAAATTTAAAAAAATGCCAAGATCAGTAAATCACGTTGCTTCAAGAGCAAAGAGAAAGAGAATTTTAAAGCTCACTAGAGGATACTACGGAGCTAGAAAAAATGTATGGACAGTAGCAAAGAACACTTGGGAGAAGGGTCTTTTGTATGCTTTCCGTGATCGTAAAAACAAAAAACGTAATTTCCGTGCGTTGTGGATTCAACGTATCAATGCAGCAGCTCGTTTGGAGGGTATGTCTTATTCTCAATTAATGGGTGCTATTCATAAGTCAGGAATCGAAATGAACCGTAAGGTTTTGGCTGATTTGGCTATGAATCAACCTGAAGCTTTCAAAGCTGTTGTTGATAAAGTAAAGAACGCATAATCTTTATGCAATGAATTATTGAGTGACGGTTTCTCCTAAAAAACCGTCACTTTTTCTACCCGTTTACTTTTATCTTTCTGCCTAAATGTTTACCTTTGTATTCAGCCTTGTCTTATGTACATGAAACTTTTAATGATTAGAGATCATGGAAAAACCAATTCGTCCTACTATCTTAATTACAAATGATGATAGTGTCTATTCCAAAGGAATATGTGAATTGATTAAAGCCGTACGTCCACTAGCTAATGTCGTGGTTGTTGCGCCAGATCATGTCCGCTCGGGTATGTCTTGTGCTATCACTCATTCTGAAGCTATGCGACTGTCTAAATTACATGAAGAAGAAGGATTTACGGTTTATTCTAGTTCAGGAACGCCTGTGGATTGCATTAAGTTGTCT
The DNA here is from genome assembly GCA_902766045.1 of uncultured Bacteroidales bacterium. Taxonomy (GTDB): domain Bacteria; phylum Bacteroidota; class Bacteroidia; order Bacteroidales; family Paludibacteraceae; genus UBA1181. The sequence continues at coordinate 3,342 of CACXCA010000038.1, read as the reverse complement.
TTCTTCGCATTGTTCAAAGATAAACGTCCAGATCTCTTGTTGTCAGGTATCAATCATGGCTCAAATTCTTCTGTGAATTCACTTTATTCGGCAACGGTGGGGGCTGCAATGGAAGGCTGTGTGAACAATGTTCCATCAATCGCCTTCTCTTTGTGCGATCATCAGGAGGATGCTGATTTTTCTCAGGTAATTCCTTATGCGGTTCAGATCATAAAAAATGTATTGAATCATCCTATCCCATACGCTACTTTCTTAAATGTGAATTTCCCTAAAGGTGAAATAAAAGGATTGAAGGTTTGTCGCCAAGCAGATGCTCGATGGAGTGAGGAATATGATCAAAAGATATCTGAGTATGGCGATGTCTCTTATTTTTTGGCAGGATATTTTGATAATCGTGAACCTGAATCTACGGATACGGACGAATGGGCATTGGCTCATCAGTATGGCGCAATTGTCCCTACCAAAATCGATATGACAAATTATGATTGTTTAAATGAATTAAAGGATTTGTATGGAAATGTTTGAAGATACAGGGGAGGGGAAACTCAAATTTGACAATTTCTTTCTAGGATTATTCGGATCCTTCTTTATGACGTTGGTATGTCTCTATCTGGCATATAAAGGTGGTAAATCATTAGATGATTTAGAGGCCACCTATAAGGCAATCTATGAATCTTCCGACTTCGTTAATCTTATGATTGCGTCTCTTTTGCCTTCTATGTTTCTGTTTTTCTTCTTTTATAAAACAGAAAGATGGCAATCGGGTAAGGGACTGATAGTGGCTGTTTTATTAAGTATGGTTCTCGTGGTTTTGAATGTATGAAATATTTTATCATTGCAGGGGAAGCATCGGGCGATTTACATGCCTCTAATCTGATGGCTTCTCTCAAAATAATCGATGAAAAGGCTGAATTTTGTATGTTGGGGGGCGATCTGATGATTGCTCAAGGAGGTACTTTGATTCGTCATTATAAGGATATGGCTTTCATGGGTTTTATCCCTGTCTTGCTACATATTCGCACGGTTCTAAAGAATATTAAGGATTGCAAGCAGGCAATCTTAGATTTCAAGCCGGATGCTTTAATCCTTGTGGATTACCCTAGTTTCAACCTTAAGATGGCCCAATTTGTAAAAGAGAATATGAGCGGTGTTCGTGTCTTTTACTATATCTCTCCTAAACTTTGGGCATGGAAGGCTTATCGTCTAAAAGCAATAAAAAAGTATGTTGATAAGGTTTATTCAATTCTTCCTTTCGAGGTCGATTGGTTTAAACAACGGGGATATGAGGTTACGTATGTCGGCAACCCATGTGTAGATGCAATCGCTAACCGTCCTCATAAAGATGAATCGAGACAGACATTCCTGCAGCGAAATGGACTGAAGGATCAACCCATCATGGCTCTCTTGTGTGGTAGTCGTGTACAGGAGATTAAGAAGTCTCTTCCGTTGATGTTACAAGCTGCTGCTTCATTCCCTGAATATCAGTTGGTTATCGCTGGTGCTCCATCTATAGATAAGTCGTTGTATGCCTCTCTTATGAGCGGAAGTTCAGCCATGGTTCTGTTGAATGAGACGTATGAGTTGTTACAACAATCTGAACTGGCTGTGGTAACATCGGGTACTGCTACGTTAGAAACAGCCTTGTTACGTACGCCTCAGGTTGTGGTATATAAAATGTCAGGCGGCTGGCTGTTCCACCGTTTCTTGGAACTGTTTATAAAAGTCGAAAATGTTTCGTTAGTGAATCTGATTGCAAATAAACGGTTGGTGGAAGAGTTGATCATCGAAGAGTTTACTGTCGAGAATCTGAAAAAGGCTATCCTTCGTTTACAAAACGAGGAGTATCGAACTCAAGTCTTGCAAGGGTATGACCAATTGATTGAATCATTGGGAGATACCCCTGTGTCTGAGAAAACAGCCCGTTTGATGCTATCTGAATTGACAAAATAACCCTGTTTTGTCGAAAATCTATCTAAGATCGTGATTCCTTAGGAATCATTGTAATATAAGGGAAAGTGATTGTTTGCTCAGTCACTGATATGTAGTTTATTATGTTTTGTTTTAAGATTTTATATGAAAAGTAGTATTTCTTTTGTTTACCAGTTATCGTTTGTTCGATTTCTATGTGTGTTTGTTGTCTTAGTTGTGCATAGTCAGTATCTTTTTTCGGAAGGTATCATCTTGCATTATGACAGTGTATCGTTATGCAGAGGAGACAGTTTTGCTCTGAAAAGTTATCTTGATAATCAGGTGGAAGTCCCAATGGATTATATGCTATTAGGATGGAGGGAGACGCAGGACTCTTTTATTGTTCCTAGGGGAGATACGGTTCTGCATATAGTGTATGTTCGCAAAGATTCTCCTTCGAAACGGATGGAGAGACAGTTGTTTATTCAATCTCGTGGAAACCCTAAGGTTGAGATTCTGTCACCTGTTCATTATAGATGTGTCGGTACGCCAATGGAGGCGATAGAAATAGGTGTTCAAAACTGTGATCATGTATATTGGCAGGATATTGAATCGGGTCGTGAATATGGTGATCTGGCGGATTATGGCCTGCTTCCTGGAAGTCATGATCAGCTTTCATTCTATTTGATAGGCTCGAATGAGGAGTGCCCGGAAGTGTCGGTTGCGGAGTATAATGTGCCGCTTATTGATCCTGTCAGATTCCGATTGGGATTGGATCTTCCTCCTGATCAGGTTTCTATTTGTGCTGATTCATTGCTTCTATGTGATTATATTGAACCACATTTAGTAAAATTATATTATGCAGATGAATTAAGAGAACGGTTTTATGATCATGAGTTTTTATATGATTTGACATGGGAAACTGAAGATTCCTATACTCTTTGTCAGGATTATGCGAAGGTGAGTTATACAAACAACTATGATGTTGCTGTATCGTTGGAGGAGCCTTATTGTCATACACTCGTAAAAACAGTTGAGTCTCATGAGCTGAGTCTATATTGTGTGGGCGATTCTACGCCGGACTATTCGGTATCCTATACCTGTTCATCAGGGAAAGGATTGTTCTACGTGGGTGCTGGTTTGCCTATTATTGATGCAAAATTTCGAAATCTTTCGGATATAAATGCTGCTGAACTGCCAGTCTATCATGCTTCATCGGAGTATGATTTGGAGACATATAGGTTTCCTTATCGTGGATGTGCTGTTCTGTGTTGGGATGACCGTATGTTAAGAGAGATGGTGTATGAGGTATCTTTATTGTGCCTTTCAGAAAATGGGGATACCATCATGGGGAAAGATACGCTCATGGTCTCCGCCTGTAAGAAGAAAGCACCTATTATACAGACAGAATGTATTTCTCAGGAACGGAAATCG
>CACXCA010000037.1 GCA_902766045.1 uncultured Bacteroidales bacterium | reverse complement strand
TATTCACCATCTCAGCTTTTACTAATATAATCAATGTGCCTGTGCTCAATGAATAAAGCTGTGTTTACATTTAGAAAATATTATATTAACAAAAGTGTAACTCGTTTCGTATTATGCGTAATATCTGTAGGTAATAAAGAAACGAGTTTCACTTTTTCCGTTTAAAAAGTGAAGCTCGTTCGCAAATGATACTATTGCTCTTGCAAAACTAGTTTTGAAGAATGACTTGTTCTATTATTGTGTAAGGAATCGGTGAGTTAAGGATTATTGTACGCATGTCGAGCGACTGTATCAGCTTCTCTGCACGTTGTCCCTCATGGTAAGCGGAGCCCCTGCCTTTTAAACGAAATAGCGCTTTCATTTTTAATTTCCCTTTGCTTTTATTCGGGATAGGGACAGGTTGAATTCCAATATATCGAAACACACTCGCCTTATCTAGCAACATAATATCTTCGATATCTGCGCTTGCAGCCAAATCAACAATCCTTACTTTCGAACCTTTACTTAATGATTTTCTGAGCTCCTTCCAATCTCCTTCATAGAACTTGCTAACATTAGCGGTATAGTTATCTGTATCGTAACAGAGAAACACGGTCCATTTTAAAGTGCTATCTAGCCCTTTACACCGTTTATTGAACCAAGCATCAGCATTGGTAATTTGCGAAATTGTACCGACCACATATTCTTTAATTAGAACAAAACCGTTCTCGGTTTTAACTGAAAAATATCGTTCGTTTTGATCAGGATCGATTCCTTTTTCTAAGAGCCAGTCCTCATGAAGGCTGCAGAAATACGCTACCATGTTATTGTAGAAGACCTTTTCAGTAGATCCTTCATAGATAAAAGCAATCGCATGGGAGTAATTGTTTAGCATCAATCAGTCCTCCAAATAGAAGGAAAGGATTTCGGAATCATCTTGATCGCTAGACATAAGCTCAAACAAGTATTCTCCAACAGACATTCCATTATCATGAGAAGCTCTGACTAAGTTTCGAATGTTTGACCGTTTTACCCTCTTGAATACAGCAATTCCTTTATCGTTAGGTATTCCAACATAAATCCTTTCCGGTTTAATATATTGGATCAAGTACGGGGAATGACTTGATAGGATTATTGAATTATCTTCAAGTATCTCGTCTAGTATTTCTAACAAGGATTTTAATAGTTTTGGATGGATACTTGTTTCCAGTTCTTCAACACCAATACAGCTGATTTTCTTAGAAGTTGCGATAAAAACGTTAGCTAGCAACCAAAAAATCCGCTTTGTACCCGTGGACATTACAGACATATTGATTGGCTGATTAAAGTATTGACTCGATATTAATAAGCGATAAATCTCATCACGGATTCTAAATGGGATGTTGCCTTCATCGTTATTATCTATTATAGCCACTTTTTTGCCATCAACATATTCGAAATGTTCAACATGCCCTTCCTCAATTTTCAATTCATAAGATTGCACGCTAATTGCTTTTATTTCAGGAAAAAGAGAATATACGGCTTCTTCAAACAAATTGAATTGCTCCGGATTGTGTTGCTTTAATTGGTATAACGCACGCGGCACATCTTCATCATCAAACGTGACCCCACCGTCTTCCGCTTGTTTTACATATTCAATAGGGGCTGCTTGAAAACGATCACACAAATCAAGCGAAGCACAGACATGATAGTCAATGCGGCGGATCGATTGCAGCACTGGTTGAATAGCAATGTCCTGAATAGCAGACAGCATTTCAATAATAAGCTGATTATCATCAACATTGATTAACCTATAAGCAGATGTATCTTTGGATTTTCGATACTTCCCCTCTGCTCTTTTCAGGAAAGACGTGTATCTAACGCTTTCGCTTGGCCTTGTCTCGAGCCATTCATCTATAATACGTTGACCCGATCCATTGTCCTTATACCATGAGAAGCAATACCCATATTTAACATACTGGTATTCGCCGAGCGTTTGATCATGAAATTCAACTTCAAAAACATAGTCTTCATTTTCTAAATCATTAGTGATAGGAATACCCCGAACCCATGCCATCATTAGTTGACGCTCCTTTGGGCTTGCAGAAATAAAATCTGTACCAAAGTCGATTGCCTCAAGAAGGTTAGATTTACCATAATTATTAGGTGAAACCACCGCTATAACTCTATCAAGGAGCATTTTTGTGCGGAAAAGGTTTTTGAAGCCACCTACAGTAATACTCTTTAATCTCATGTCATCCTCCTGAGCGATTCATATGGTTTATTGTATTGCATCCGCATCCCAAAGTCAAATATAAAGTTAAACTCATTTCAATTTTTTAACGTTTTTCGACATAATTTAATTTATGCTTCACCTAAAAGCAACATATTGCTTAATCCCGATGCGCAACAAAGTTGATGACTAAGAATAAACTGTTGCCCTTCGCTCAGAAATCATGTTCTATTAAGATACACCAAATCCGCGTAAAATTCTTCTCCTCTAATACGCTCGTTCACATCCCAGTGCGAGGTCTAATTTATCCGGCTCTTTTACTTTATGCGCAAAAAAAGTGGAACAGTCAAGTATCAGCCAAGTAACAAATGCCTAAAAGCAGGCGTTTTTTTGCCATGAATGCTTCAGGATCAAGTAGCTATCAAGCAACCGTCATGTTTCATATGGTTCATATCTCATTTATGATTTTTCGGCTAATCTTGGGTGAGAACAAATATCTGCCGAAAAAAGAAGCAAACCATCATAACAGGGCGCGGTGTTTTCACAAGACTTTGTAAAAAAGCAGAGGAGTACAATATGTACCCCCCTGGAATCATGGAATCAACAAACAACGTGCAAACACGCTGTCGGCTCAGCCTATCTCCCACAGGATCGTCACCGTATCGGAGACCTGGATGTCGTCCGGTTCGATGTCTATGTCGTAGCTGCCGATGCTTTTTTCGGCGCAGTCTTCCGTCATGAGCATCTTGCTCATGGGTTCGACCTCAAAGTTGATCTGGGCCCAGGAATAGTCGATGCTTTGGATGTCCTTCAGCGCCACGTCCGCTGCCTGGGTCAGAGTCTGGGCCTTGGCCTGGGCGTCGGCGACCGCCTTGCCCAGCAGCTCGTTCTTGGCGGCTTCCGGGTCCTTCACCGTGTAGCTGAGGCGAAACTCCGGCTGCAGCGGGCACTTGGCCAGAGCATAGAGCACTCTTTCCAGC
>CACXCA010000036.1 GCA_902766045.1 uncultured Bacteroidales bacterium | reverse complement strand
GTTAGAGCTTGCAAAAGACGTTGTTCAGGTCGAAAAAGAAACTGTTCCGGAAGACGAAATTGATAAAGGAAAAGCTGCTTTAACCTCTTTGTTTCAAAGCGTCAAAAATGATAGTACACCTATAATAGTAGAAAGGATTGTTAATGATATAGACGGAATCGTAAGGATAGTTCGTTTCCCTGGATGGCAGAATACTTCTACTGGCAGAAAAGAAGTTAGCAAAAACCTTCGAGATGTTATTATGCGTAAATACCGTATTAAAGATCAAGAGGTGTTTTCAAAAGCATACAGTTACGTTGAACAATATTATTAAGCAAATTTATAATGTGATATGAGTAACTGTTAAGGAGAAAATGATGTTTAGGATTAACGAAGAACAGTTCTATTATTGTTTGGAACAGTTTAAATCAAAGGCGTCAGCGAAACAGGAAGAAAAGTATAACACAACAGAATTGTCCTTTTCCAAAGGCTTTCTGCGCGAACAGGAGTGGTATAAATATCAGATTTTTGACAAGGCGCAGGATGTACTCGACATTTCTTCTTGGACCGAAGCGGATATCGGAAGCGGAATCATAGCTGATAAAATCCGGAAAGTATTCCATTTAGAAGCGGATGGTTTTCAACAGAACATTGTTGATTGGAGAGAAATTGAGCGCACCGAAGATATCATTGGGGAAAATCTAAAAAAATCGGAAGCGTTGTTTTTTGAAATGTTCTGCGAAGATAACGATAAAAAAACGTTCAAATCAGCTGTTACGCTTTTCGGGCATCGCTATTCGGCTATTACCTATCTGTTCTTTGTAAAGGATTGCAAGCAATATGTTCCTGTCAAACCGCAACACTTCAAAAACAGATTTGATACGCTTGGGATTGCAACAAGCTCTATGAGTAGTTGTACGTGGGAGAATTATCAGGAATTTCTTGAAATAATCCGTTGGGTGAGAGATGCCATTGCCCCATCTTTTTCAAATGTAACGCTTCTTGATGCGCATTCATTTATTTGGATGATATGGATATTGGATCATGACAATAATAGCAAGACAGGTATCGCAAAGGTAGTTGAATCAGAAAATAGTTTGCCAATTGGCAGTCCGAAGTGGTTTCATGAACAATCAAAAACACAGCGACTACTGGAAATAAACGCAATGATTGAACGCCGTAGAGCATGCTTTATCGAGCGTTTTTCTCCAGAGCAGCTTTCTTTGATGACTGGTGAAGAATTGTTGCATCAAGTATTCGGTGATGCACCAGATTCCATGATGAGATTGCTGATGTTTGATGGTGACTACCGTTGGTTTGGCGCTGCGGGCAAATATAAATACTTGGGTGTTGTTTATCAAGGAAGCGGCCCGGAGTGGGTGTATAAAGAAGGCAGTGTCTCTCAAACAATCAGCCGTTCTGAGGCAGAAAAGAAAGCGGAGAATATTCGTAATGGCATTATTACTTGCGTAAATGCGATAGAGAATGTTGGCATTTTTCAAACCATAAAAGATTATCAAACGTTTAAGAAACAGATAGAAGGTGTGTTTTTCTATAAATATCCTTGGATGATGAAGTATTATCAAATGTTGTATCCGCAGTTCTTCCCCGGAATGTATGCAGATAGCACACTTAACAGAGCGTTGCATATACTTGGACTTCCTAAACATGGATCTTCAGAAAGATTACTGAAGGCGGGTGAAATATCTCTTTTTATCAGAAAATGCGATGTTAACAACATTGTGTTTAATCAGATTTATGCTGATGAGTGGGGATGGGAGAAAGAATTCCCACCATGCGAAAATGCTTCTGAAAATCACAAAGAAAGCTCAAAACCGATAAAAAATGTAAATACTATTTTTTATAAAACACCCTCATCAAATGAATCAAGAAGGCAGGAACGTATAAATAAGGCCGAGATAATCGAACGGGAAATCAACTCACTTCATGTTGAAGGCAAGGAAAAAGAGGCAGTTGTAAAGGTGCGTATTAACCAAGGCGAATTCCGAAACAGGCTCTTGAAAAAATATGGCAAATGTTGCCTTTGTGGGGTATCTAATCCAACGTTGCTAAGAGCCAGCCATATCAAACCATGGTGTGTAAGTGAGCCCGATGAAAAATTAGACGAAAACAACGGGTTGTTACTTTGTCCTAACCATGATTTGCTGTTTGATAGTGGTTTGATTTCTTTCGAGGACTCTGGAATAATAATGATATCTGATAAGCTTAGCAAGTATGACCAGATGCTTATGAATATACAAGATAACATGAGAATTAAAAGTGTTAGCGAAAAGCAGCACAGATACCTTGGTTATCATCGCAAGTATGTGTATAAAACTATCTCCAAATGTGATTAGGATTAAACATATATAACTGAAACTAATAAAGCACGCAAACTGCTCTTTGAACAGTTTGCGTGTTTTTCTACTAACGGATTATTTTTGATTACTACGATGATTTTTAAGAGAACGCGGAGAAATAATTGCATTAGCTTTTGGAAAATATAAAAACTTCACTCACGAAATTGGAATGGGTGCATTCGAATTATTTTAGTGTGTTTAAAGGGATTTTCTTTCAATTTTTATCAAGCGAATCAGCCTCTTCGATAGCATTCGGAAATGCTTTGCTTTTTTCAGTGATTATAGCGCTCTCGTTGAACACCTGGGGGTGCGGATTTTTTAAAAAAATTAAAAATCTCAGCAAAATCTTGACATTTGTATGAATGATGGGTTATAATTTATCATAGTTTCGATTGTGAAGTTTTTGACTACTTCTCAATTCCCGTGAGACCAAATGCTTTGATGACGATGGCTGCTAACCTGTCGAGCATTTCGGTCTCATTTTTTGTTTAAATGATTTTTCAATACAGCGTTAATCAGACTGCGATATATCATTTACCAACTCAATAACAGGTTTCCTCTTCAATAAACCAAACGATAACCCTTTGATAAACAAACGATGCTGCCTATTTCGCCGCTGATCGAGCACCACTTGCACGGAGTTTTAGTACCATGATTACGCAACTATATCTCACTGTTTATTTCTCAAAATAAAAAGTACACCTAACCATAGAAATAACACTAATAATAACACCAATAATAACACCAAATAGTATAATGATTTGCTTTTGTTGTTTTATTTTGTTTTGCCTTCGCTATGGTAAGTCAGTCTTTTATGCAGCCATATTTGGAAATAAGTGTTATAAGTCATTTGATTTCAGCCAAGTATCGATTTTCGATCTGCTTTTTTCATACCACTGAGAACAGATTAAATATTTATCGTTTACTTTATTCTTTTTATAGTATCTTTTTGGATCGTGTGTCCCTGAAGAATGAATCGCCAAAACAGGATATGAAATACCGAGCTCACTACTGCAATAGCGTTTGTTCATTAAATTCGTAATCATTCCGGAAGTTAATTTGCCATTATCTAAAAGATTTTCAAAAATGCTCTTTGCGTATTGGCCTATTTTGATTTTCGATCCTGAAGGTGATGCTACTGTGTCGGATGTTTTAGGTGGCGACTTCTCCACCGTCGTTGCTTTTGTAGTAGGTGCTGTTGTTGATGTTCTAACTCCGTATGTAATGTTAATCATTTCAAGACCGGTAGCACAATGCGTTGGTCTCTGTAATAATGCCGCTTTTCTGAAGGCATCTATTGCTGGCGCTCCATATATTCTTTCAAATTGATTGTCAATGTAATCGTTCAAATATCCGTATTCACCTATTCTTGAACACACAGCATTCATTTCGTATTTTTGTCCAGGAGCCACGTAATAGTTTAATGGATCAACAAATCTGAGGAAATGTGCCTTCGCTATTTTTTTCTCTTCAGGCGTTAAAGAATAATCAAGGTTTCTGATCATATGCTCTGATTCATCTGGCTTCCAATCTGATATGCTTCCTCTTGGATAAATACGGTCTATTTCTGATTTGCTAAGAGTTGCATAACAGCCATTACTTCTGGAATACTCAGATTTAATACCGTTTATATGTGCCAAATACCAATGTTTAGAAGTTAATATTCCGCCTCTGACAGCTCCGACTTTCGGATAAGCATGAATATCTGATTCTTCGCAACTACCTCCCTGATCAAAATGCATTGGAAACTTGTAGTTATTCATAAGATCGGCGAACTCATTTACGTCAGGTGTCACACCTATACGAACCATATTTAAGATTTCATGAGCGTCAAAATTGCTAACAAATACATATGCAAAGCCATCTGAAAAGCGAGTTAAACAAGCACGTCTAGTATTCCATCTGCCACTTGCCTTGCTTCCATATTCATAATATCTTATCCAATAAATCGCATCCGGTCTGTCTGCATAATTCATCAACATTTGATGCCAATCAAGAACATTTGCTTTTGGAAGGAGATTTGAATAAATGCAGTTTTTATAGAAATCATCTATTGTTACGTCAGTGCCGTTTTTTAGTGTTATAGGATATGCTTTGTTCTTTTTATAATTATTGTAGTATTCTGTTATTGTCATTCTAATG
>CACXCA010000035.1 GCA_902766045.1 uncultured Bacteroidales bacterium | reverse complement strand
AAGGCATTGGACAATCTGAACGTGCTAGAGGGCGAAGTCGTGAAAGCGATTAAAGGTGAGAGTGCCTTCTCCGCTGACACGCTTTCCGGACTAATTGCCGATGCTGAAAAAGAATGTGAGCGATTGGGAAAGCTGTGTGTGGAAGCCAAAAAGAATGTGACCGACAGCGAGCAGCTTTTGAAAGAAGTCGCCGCGAGTTTTGACACGCTGGTATCCTGGGCGGAGCTGTATGAAACGGCATCGTTTGAGAAAAAGAAGATGATCGTGAATTGTCTGATCAACCGCGTGGACGTCTACCGTGGGTACAAATTGCACATTGACTTCAACTTTGATTACCAGCAATTCTTGAACGGGCTGGATTGTATCGAAGCAGCATAAAAATGACCGGGCAGAGTTCGTTGGAACTCTACCCGGTTGATTTCATGTATTGGGATTTTGTGCTTGTGTCGATGACGTCAGGTATTCTTCCAACGTCAAACCTTTATCCATGATCTCCTTCGCGATTTCAAGACTTCCGACATACTGAGGACTTGATTATATCGTAACTTTCTGGTTTATTATCGCATCAAGTTTCGATACAATTTCATTTTGATATCGCTGCACAGTTAAATACTTTGCTGCTATTTCCTTCTGTGCATTGAGATCAATTTGTCCATTTTCATCAACGGGAACAGGCACCATTACGTCAGCAAGCATAGAGGGATATAGCTTTGTAAACTCATCCTCGCCGTTATCACCCTTGCGCCCTTTTGCTAATTCTCTAAAGAGTGGCTCCAGCACATATTTCATGTAGTCGAAATCCAAATCTTGTCGGTCATTCTTTGGAAGAAGAATACCTCGGTCTCCATTTATAGAGAATTTTCCGTCTAAAACCAGCATGGTGCCAGCAAATCCGTTTGTTGACCATGTCAGATAACGGCCATTATAGTCATATGTGTCCAGTTGCGTTAACGGTTTATTGCTTGACGCCGAAAACACGGGATATGGACCTTCGTGAGAATTTCCGTATTTTTTTGTGTATTTAGACGACCCCTTAACCGTGTCAAATATCATTGACAGCGGAAAATATTTAATGAGATATTCTTCTTCGTTAAGAGTAATTCTGCACTCTGCAAGGAGACCTTTTAATTCTTTCACCTGTTCCTTGACATTTGAGAGAGATTCATGGAGATTTGCTATGCGTTGTTGTTCGGGAAGCAATAGATTTCCATCATCATCAACCGGCATCGGCACCGATACGTTTTGAATCATAAAAGGTGGAAGCGAGGTATATTCATTTTCTCCGTTATCCCCTTGTCGTCCCTTCTTTAACTCTCGAAAAACCGGTTCAAGAACTACTTTTACGTATTCTAAATCAATGTTTGCGTTTTTTGGAATTAAAACACCCCGATGGTTTGTAGCAGAAAACGGTTCTGTGTGCAACATGATAAATCCTGCCAACCCATCAATTGCCCAAGATAAAGCGGGAGTATCATAATCAAAAGAATCAATCCTTGCAAATTCTCCGAATGTATTTCCGGAGAAAAGAGGATACTTCCCTTTATGTCCTTGCACATAGCTTTTTGTATATTTCCCGTTTCCACGGACAATGGAGAATAGATCAGTTACCCTGAAATTAACTATTCGCTTGATGTCCTCGTTTTTTTTTTCAATATCAGCAAGTGGCTCATCAAGTTCAGAAAGCACATTAACTGTGTCATTAAGGAGAATCCTAAAATCACTCAATCCAATAGACTTAATCTCTTCTTCTATTCCAAGGGACTGCTTTTCATCGTGTGTCCACCATCTTTCTACACACCAATGAGTCCCATCATAGAAGCTGGAGATATTCACAATTTTACAACGTTTATCATCAGTCTTAAATCGAACTTTTGAACCTTTGAACATGTTGAACAGGTCAGAAGCATTTTCAAGATCGTTCTGATCTATATCGAAACGATAAACATCCCGTGTTTCCCCTATTTCAGAACAAAGATAGGTGAAAACTGGTGTAGTTTGCCTTTCGAGTGTAGAAACTCCTCCAATGCTAACAGGCTCTTTCTTTGTGAGGGCAAGGATATATGTCTTTTTGTTTGTTGTAAAGAAGGTATTCAGCGGCAGAGAAATAACAGCATCTATACAACAATTCTCCAGAATAAAGTTTCGGAGTTTCTTATCATTACTGCGATTCATAATGCCGTCTGGCACGACAATAAATGCCTTCCCGCCCGGCTTTAGGGCACGAACAATCCACTCCATGAATAGTCCTTCAATGCCCATGGCGCTGATTTCGTAGTATTTTTTCAGCGGATCATCTTTTGCGATCTCATCCTTAAGATTGCTGCTGCCGCTCATCACATAAGGGGGATTGGTCAGAATAAGGTCATATTTATCGACAACCGGTCTTGCCAGTGTCCCAAGAATAGAATTGGTTTGGAGCAGGAAGGTATCATTGAAAAGCTGCGCAAACTTTTTTGTAATGTTGGGATGTTCCTTGATCATCCCAGACATATAGATAAGCATATTGGCCTTTGCAAGAATAATCGTCTTCTGCTCATCCTTGTCAAAGCCCTTATCAAAACCGGACAGCGTGACTTGAGGTTCCAGCGTATCTTGGCCTTCGTCATCTTTTCCGATCTTGTATAGCCTATCAAGGTTATGAAGAATCGGCTCGAGTAAGAACTTGCCAACGCCACATGCGGGATCGCATATTTCCATTCCCGCCGTAATATCGACCATATTTACAATAGCACGAACAACTTTAAGCGGCGTAAAATACTGCCCCCAGTTCTTTTTGCTGATGGATTCCTTCAAGAACGTTTCAAACAGCTTGCTTTTAAAATCATAGTCAATATTTTCGAGCGTTCCAAAATCATTGAAACGCTTTAGAATGCGATGAAATACCGTAGCATAACCGGAAACCGCTTTATCGTCCTTAGACACAAAGATGGTTCCGTTAATTATGGTTGTCTTATCCTTCGGATTGCCAGGGAACAATTCCTTAATCTTTACGCGAACAGTAGAGGCATAGAACTCCAAAACTTCGTTCTCGTTATTTCCGGAATACCTCCCGAGGAGATCATAAAAGGAATACATCCCTTTGAGCACGCCAAGATCGCTGAGATATTTAAAGATAAAAATCTCAACGAATGTATACAGACAGTTCTCAGGCGTTGCGCCGGAAACAGCCCATAAATCCTGCCATACTTTTTCTGCAAGCGGGAGCGGATCTACCGCAGCAGCCTCTTTAAGATTGTCATTTGTTGAGTTGATAGAAGACCTGATCTTATTTATCAACGTAATACAATCAGTGCTGTTTTTGTCAAAATTCAGCGTAATTTTACTGCCATCTTCCTGCAAAATCTCGTTACCTGTTGCAGGATTCACCCAGAAAGTTTTTTTGCCATCAGTTACGATATACACTCTCGCCTGTAACGCTTTGGCAGTTCCAAGTTCTTGTGCAATCGCCTTTGCCACTTGTTTTTCCGTGCGCAATTGAGCAGGAGGTTTGTATTCAATCGCTGCAATAACGATAGGCTTCTTCACTATAAGAGCATCCGGTTTTTTTACTTCAAACTCTTCGTAATCTCGATCGGGAATGATTTTAGCTCCTTTTAAAGCCTTAAGCGTAGTGGAACCAATGTTATAGAAGTTCCAATCCCCCATTTTTTCAGGAGCTTCTACCAAATTCCTTTGGATCAGTTCCTCACTCATTGACGGCAACCTCCTTTCTGCCATTTGTGTGTTCGCGCAAATACACGTCAATATCGTCCTTGCGTATGCGCCAAGCACGATCTCCAACCTTTGATGCCACTAATTTGTTGTTGTAAATTAGACGTCTTACAGTTTTATCGCAAACCTTCAAATAATGTGCAGCCTGTGCAACAGTAAACAACTCTTCAGACATGAACCCACCACCTCTTTTTCAGTATAACAGATTCTTTTAGAATTACAAGACTTTTAAAAGAATTTTTTTGATTTTATTGGACATAAGTGGACACATTTCGTCTTAAAACTCTTCCATCCTTTATTAACAGAAAAACAAAAAGACACCCGCTTTTCAGCAGATGCCTTTCTCTGGTGGAGATGAGGGGGATCGAACCCCTTACCTCTTGAATGCCATTCAAGCGCTCTCCCAAGTGAGCTACACCCCCATGACTTATTCACTTTT
>CACXCA010000034.1 GCA_902766045.1 uncultured Bacteroidales bacterium | reverse complement strand
TTCGGTATCGGCAACTACCTCCAAATCGTCTATCCAGACGACTGGACGGAAGACGAGTTTTATGACTTCGACTGGAACGAATTGAAGAAGACAGATAATCGTTTTCAGAAATACGATTATAATGCCCTATGATAACCAGTATCTGGGTGGCGCCATTCTTTTAATCCAACAAAAATACAATGTCTTTTCGGGTAAACTACAGTTCTTGCATTATTGATGGGAAGTAGTTTGAGGTGAATTGTTTAGATGTTAAATATAAAATTTTTGTTTACATGTGTACATGGATAAAAAGACATCTTAGTTTTGTCGTTTTCTTCATTATTGTGGCAATATGCACGTGTATTACCCTATTTGCCGAATTACGAATCAGTTCGACGTTTGCAAAGGAACAAAAACAAATTGTACAAAATTATGACGCGCTGTTGTCTGTGATTTCTTCAGGAGCTACTGATGGCATCCCAGCTTTAGACAGCATGTTGAATGCTGTTGGGTGCGACTCGATACAGGAAGTTGCATTAAGGGATGCATATAAGCGATATGTCCTGTCGCAAACCGAAAAGGCTATTGTGGATAGAACCGCCCAATCTACGAGGTTGGTGATGGAGGTAAGAGACATCTTAGATCGTCAGTTGGCTAAAATCCAACAGGAATACGAAACACTTGAAGTGTGGTGTGGAATAATAACGGTGGTGTTCTTGATTTTTAGCTTCTATTCTCTGTTTAAGGTGGAAGATATCGTTAATCAGGGGAAGTCGGGCCTTAAGGAGTTGGAAGTGATGAGCGAAAAGGGCAATGGCAAAATAAATGATTTCATCAAAGAAACTCAGACGAAGACAGCGCAAACGATTTTGGCGGCTGCGAATAAGATGAATGTTCAAAAAGCTGAGTTTATTGAAGCGGCTACGGAAGAGGCGAAGTCTAAGATAGATGAAGTATCAAAAAGCTTTGAGCAGACTATGTCCTCTTATATTTCTACGGTTGACACCAAAGCAGGAGATTTTGATTTGTCGTTGAATGCTAAATATAAGGAATTTGAACAAAAGTATACTCAGTACAGAGATTCATTAGATGACTTGAAGAAGAATGTGGATGTGTTGAAAATGAAACTTGATTCTTTGGCAGGTAGTGTTGAGGTAATTCCTCCAGCAAATGTTAAAGATTCAGAAAAAAAGAAGAAACAAACCAGAAAAAAAATCTCCTAAATCTGACAATGAAACATTTTGCCGCATACTATATCGAATCAATTAGGTCTCAGATGCCAGTATTTGAGATGATAAATAAACTCATTTCTCTTGATTCTGACATCAGATTGATACAAGCAAAAATTAAAGTTGCAGATTCGCCGGATGCAATCAAGGAACGTGTCTCTGTATTATCAATTGTCACAGAGTATTTGAAAAAAACACAAGAGCGCACAAGGCTTGTCAGAGATGTTTTCCAGAGCGTTGAAAATTCGATAAGTCCTTTGCTGGAATATATGGAAGAAAAAATGGGGGAAGAGGACTTTTTGACAAATTTCAAGTATATCCAAGGACAATTTGATTCTGCGATTGGGTGTATCAAGATGTGCGGGGAGTCTCAAGTGGGTTTTTCAAATGAATTTACACGCAGAATAAATGATTGTGTAGAAAGATGTAATAAGATGAGTGAAGATGAGTACAAAATACTAAAAGATAAGATGATGGAACTTGTGAAAGACCGTGTAAATGTACCAGAAGTAAAAGTGGAGGAGTTGTAATGTGGTGTAGGAATAGATATACTGGACCTGGTGGCGGCCTTTATACCGGCCCAGGCGGCGGCCTTTATACTGGCCCAGGTGGCGGCGCATACACTGGTCCCGGCGGTGGACTCTACACCGGTCCCGGCGGTGGACTCTACACTGGTCCCGGCGGAGGTCTTTACACTGGTCCCGGCGGCGGCCTTTACACTGGTCCCGGCGGTGGCCTTTACACTGGTCCCGGCGGTGGCCTTTACACTGGCCCCAGTGGTGGCCTTTATACTGGCCCTGATGCAAATCCATTTTGCTGCAACTGGCCACCGATCAAGATTCTTATATATGAGTTGAGAAAAAGAGGCATGCTTTATTATGCAAAACTTCTTGAAACACATTTTAGAATCTAGGTAACGCACTGATGGAACTTGGGGATGATTCAGTTGTTTATTTCGAAACCTCATGGGGAACTATAGATGTAAGCGCAGTTATCAATCAAGCATAAGGGGGCTATAGAGTATGACTCAAGCTGAGCGCTGGCAGACACGGTACGACGAGGTGGTTGAATTCATTCAAACCAATTATCGCAATCCATCCAAATACTATAACGAAGAGAAACTGATGGTGCATTTCCTGAAGAGAAACAGAAAGCTGATGAATGCTGGTGAATTGCAAGAGTCGCGTCTTAGTATGTTTAAGGAATTGCTCTCTATGTGTGAACAAAACAAGCATGTGAATCAATGGAAGTAATTCATCAAGTTCCTTGGAGCAGACAGGATTATAAAGAATCTGCAAATGGTTAGTCAGTGACATAAGAATTGTATGATTAGTGTATCATCTCACAATAAAGATATAAAACTCATTGGCGAAGGCGGTAATTCACGGATTTATCTTCTTGAACGAGATTATAATGGATTTCAATCAGCCGCAATTAAAGTACCCAAGGCATTGGCCGACCATCGTGTGCCCAAAGCAATAGATAATTATAATTTACTAAAGCAACATGGCATTAAGACTACCGTTTTCTTGGATGAGTGTTTGTTTGACGGTGTGCAGGCTCTGATAACAGAGAATCTGCACCAGGAAGACTTTACATACCTGGATGCCAATTCGCATTTACAAACTGAAAAAGACAAACTGCTTAAATCGTTGGGTGCTGGTTTCGGTTTGGAGCGTTCTGAAAAGGAACCAGAAAAAGAAAGATGGTTTGCAGACAATAAGTTTGAGTTAATTACAAATTTTGAAGGGTTTGTTGAAAATTACATTTTGTTCTTGAGAGCGGTCTCTGACAAGCTTATTTATCTGGCATACGACTGCTATTTTTTCAAAGTAAAACGAGATAAGAGGACGGACATTGACTATACGATAGCAGATTGGGAAGATATTCAGATTTATGAGCACGATGATTTGTTTGAAAAGAATAAAGATCAATTCAAAACTGTGCTATTCCAATTTGTTGAAAGATTTGTAGAAGAAGGAATGGCTGAAAAGTATAAAAACTATCTTGAACAATTATGAGAGGGGCGACGGGGAAGATGTACGAAAACCTTAGCAATAACGAATAATCAAAACTTAACATATATGGAAAGTAAAGAATATAGGTATGTAGAGACGCAGTTTGCAGAACATAAGATTTACACTTTTGCTATGCGAGTAGGTGACCTCTTGCAAATGCAGTATGTTGCGTCGCGTGGTGTAAGTACCGAACAAGGTGCAGTACAAAGAATCCTCAACAAAAGCAGGGTGGATTCCATCAGCCGGTTTGTCCTTGCGGGTAATTCGTTTGTGAATACCTTTATTCTGAACTGGACAGACACCCAGTATCAGCCCAAGGTAAAAAAGGAAACTTTGATTATCCCGCTTCAAGGTAGATTTGCCCAGATGCTTGACGGCCAGCACAGAATGGCTGGTCTGCAAGAGGCTGTCAATCAGAAGGCGGACGTTGCCGATATGGAAGTGCTGGTCTCGCTTTTTATCGGTCTCAATACCAAGGAAGCAGCGCGGATATTCTTGAATATCAATAGTGAACAGAAACCCGTGCCTCGCAGTCTTATTTACGATTTGTTTGGCGAGGCATACGATGATCCCGAGTCTGCCATTACCCGCGTGACTGATATTATCTCGTTCCTCAACGAGACCCCCGATTCTCCTTACTATGGCCGTGTTCATTATCCAGGCAAACCAAATTCCCAGAATTTGATAGATTTGGCCATTATGGTGAATGCCATGAAACCTGCTTTTGAAAGAAGCGGCACGTTCAACCAACTACAGTTGAGCGAGATTGAGACACAACAGAAAATTGTGCTCAATTTCTACACTGCCATACAAAACAAGTACAACGATGTATGGGATAAGCCCAAAGATAACCTGTTCCTTCGTGCGGCAGGCTTTAGCGGTGCATTTGATTTCCTGACAGGAACTTTGTTGCAACATTGCCAAACGGACAGGAAATTCTCGGTTTCCCACATGGAGTCACTGATGAAACTCGATTCATTGCCACTACTGAAGCCCGATGATGTTAAATCATTAGGAGGTAGAGTGGCAAGAGCACGCGTGACCGACTATTTCAGAGAGAATTATTTGGCTGACCTGCCCGAAGATAATGACAGCTATGAGTTTTGAGCGTCATGGAGTTCAAAAGTTCTTTGAGGCCAAGTTGGGGTGTAATGATTTAAAGCAGTGGAAAGCGTATAAAGGTGCTTTGCAGTCTTGTACATTGACCGCTGCCGATTCAACTGCACTTACCCCATTGCTGAAACAGGACGCTGTGGCTCTATACATTCAGGCACTCCAGTGTTATTCACAAGCCTTGGTAGGTATCCAGCGAAAAGAGTTTGCCTGGCCTATTGTCAAGATGTATTATTCGGTGTTCTACGCCATGCGTGGTGAATTACATGCATCTTCGATCATTTCTGTCAAAAACGGAAACATTTATTACACCGCCAATACACCGGGTGCCACTTTTACTTCTGTTCAGGAAAAAGGAAGCCATCAAACCTATATCAAGTTGAGAAAAACGATGCCACCCAGTGTCATTGCCCACGACACATTACTTGACAATGAAATAGAGGCTGGTGTTGATGTCTATTCCTGGATGTGCTCGAACAGGGAGCGTGTGAACTACCATGCAAAGCATTTCCCAGACCCGGAACCGGACGATGTGCTGCAAAAGGTGTACATCAACTACGTCAAGACCCACAAACTGACCGACCTTCTCAATTTGTACGAGTCGGATATCTTGTACTGCTTTGATACTGATCATGCTTCATTTGCGGCTCCGTACAGAAAATTGAGGAGTTGTAGAGACCTGCTGTATGGGCGGGTTCTTCCCGATGTCGTGGAGCAAGACAAACTGGCAAGTGCCAAGGGGCAATTGGTGTCTGTAGGTATTGCCAGTAGTGTGGCGGACAGACTGATGTTATAGAAGAAAGAGTTTATGAACGAGATAGTCACCTTTTTCTCTACCCATAAAAGCGAGGTAGTCCGACCTGTTAAATTGGCGCAAGTGCTGACTGCTTTTAAGAATGGACAGTTTGCCAGCAAGATAGCAGGCGTAAGGCGAGTTCTTGAAAGTGAAGGTGAGGAAGCATACAAAGCGGCCAAAAGAGGCCTGCCAGCTATTGCCTTCTGTGGGGAATTTGCAGGCGGTCATGCGAAAGACAATTTAGTGAAATACAATAATCTCCTGGTATTTGATATAGACCACCTCACAGAAGAAGGTATGAGGCAATCCTATGAGCGGTTGGCGAGCGATGAATATATACTTGCGTTTTGGGTGTCTCCCTCCGGGAACGGTTATAAAGGCCTAATAAGGATTGATTACACCAACATCCCAGACGGTTTGGGGCTTGATTCTTGCTACAAGAAAGCTTTTTCGGTCGTGACAGTGTATTTCAAGGAGAATTTCGATATAGAGTTAGATACAAACTGCTCGGATTTTTCTCGTATTTGCTATGTATGTTGGGATGCAAACCTTTATTTGAATAATGCCGCCAAACCCTTTGTAGTGGATTGCAGTGAAGTGACAGAAGAAGAGAAGAAAAAGACAAACCCGCGAAAGATAAATACGTCGACAAAGACCAAGGCGAAAGTTGACGCTTTCAAACCAGTCAATGTGGCAGGTAAAAACAATCAACACGACAGGAATGTGATAAGCGCAATTCTGAAATTCCTGAAGAAAAGGAACCTCTCCATCACTCATTCCTATGATGACTGGTTGCGCGTGGGCTTTGCCATAGCAAATACATTCAATTATGATTTGGGAGTAAAGTATTTCTTGGCTTTGAGCCAACTGGACAAAGACAAATATGATGAAAGCAAATGTATAGAAAAACTACAAGAGTGTTACATGAGCGGAAAGGGGGAAGTAACACTCGGTACTATAATTGAAATGGCCCGCAATAAAGGTTTTAAAGGCAGTTCTGAAGACTTGTGATGAAAATCACTTGTACGTACGGACGGAAAAGTCGCTAATGGTCCTGTCTCCTTCGGGAGTGTGCCCCGTCCATAAACTTGGTCCACCCCTTTTCGCCCCTTTATTGCGGGTTATTGTTGCAGATTTGATAAACAGAACTCGGAACTGCCTTTTTTTTAATTAAAAATGGAACCTTTTGAAAGATTTGTATCAGACCAAATGATTATTGAGTGCGTATGCCGGAAACGGACTGCCGAAGCGGCCAAACGGCATGATGCGCATCATAATCATGCTATATCCTCCGACGCAACAGTGCCTGAGGCAAAGCATATCATCTATAAACTGACTCCACCTCGCAGAGAGTGGATACAATTGGGGGAACGAGGACGACTGACAAAAACTGCTGATGGCGCTAAGCAAACCATTTCTACTGCTGACCGTACTTACAGGTCTTGCCTTTGGACTATTGAACGAGATTTAAGAAATGGGGTTGACAAACCTTATCTTAAAGAATTGAATGCTTTTATAGCAGGAGTTAAGCAAAGGATACAAGACCCCCAATATGCAATAACCACACCGAAAACCATTCCGATTTTCAAGAAAAAGAAAAAGGAAGCCCCTGACGAATACCGCCCCATCTGCCTGTTCTCCGATTTATATGATTCTGTAATCATTATTTTGGCCAACCGCTACTTGTCGCGTTTGTTTGACCAGTATTTCTATGAAGACTCTCTTGCTTTCAGGCCGGAGAGGAGGTTTCATGGCAGAGTGACCACAACTTTTCATCATGAAGCGATTGCTCTGGTTAAAAACTATCTTGAGAAGGTGGGGAAAGCAAATGTCTATGTGGCAGAATGCGACATGCAAAAATTCTATGATACTGTGGATCATGACATAGTGAAGGCGGAGTACGCACGTCTGATGATGAAAGCGCAAGCTTCGAACCCAGGCGTTTCTTTTGACTCCATAACGCGGATCTTCCGTTCCTACCTCGATTGCTATACCTTTACAAACAATGTGTGGAGGAAAAACAAGGACAAGAAGTACTGGGCGCACTACAATATCCCTTATGGGAAAGGTGCGTTTGGCTGGGTGAAAGACTACCAGAAGAGGGCTGATTCGAAAAGAGGCAGAATGCCCCGAGTGGGTGTTCCACAAGGTGGTGCTCTTTCCGGTTTGATAGCCAATATTGTCATCAATCGCGTTGACGAAAAGATGATTAAAAAAATGAATCTTTCGCGGGATTTGTATATACGCTATTGTGATGATATGCTTCTTTTATCGACAAACCGTAAACGTTGTGGGCAGTTGTTCCGATTGTATTCAAAGGAGATAAAAAATGCCAAGTTGGTGCCTCATGCACCTGTGGATGTTGAATGCGGAACGCCCAAGTATTGGGACACTAAGACGAAATCTGTCTATCAATGGGTAAGTGACAACAAAGAGGCTGGCTCTCGATGGATAGGTTTTGTCGGGTATGAGATTAGTCGTGATGGGGATGTGAGAATCAGGAAGTCATCGTTGAAGAAGGAGAAAAGAAAACAGAGGAAAGTGGTGAACGATATCTTTAAGCTT
>CACXCA010000033.1 GCA_902766045.1 uncultured Bacteroidales bacterium | reverse complement strand
TTTTGTTTTTGTTAGCACCAAACATTCTACCAGAGACGCTATGGATTTTTTATATGAAATTGTTCAACTTGATTTTACAATCGGCCCGAATAGACTTTTTTGACATTTTCAAAATCATCTGTAGAGTTAGCAGAAATCACCAAGTTTAATGATGGTATCTCAAGCCCGGTATCAATCAATGAATCCTTCCCTAAAGAGTTCAATAAATCTTTCGCGGTGTCTTTTTCATAAAACGATAAATCTGCTGAAATATTATATTTCAGTGTTTGCAAGGCTCTATTTGACAGGATTTTAATCTTCATATCTCGATTCCCCTCCCATGCTCATTAGAGTATCGACACCTTCAACAAGAGGGCACTCCAGCATTTTTTGCGCCAGCACAAATAATTCCTCATCAGACTTCTGTTTTAAATCTGAAAAACTGATGTTGTAAGCCGTTTGCAAGATTTCCTCTAAAGACTGAACCCATAAATACTGTTCGTAATCCAATATCTCTATCTCATCCGAGCCTTTTATTCTGAGAAGACCTTGCCACAAAGCGGGCAAAATATATAATCCAATCAAAATAGGTCTATTGGCTTTTGTTTGCTGCAAGGCCTTATACTTTGCTGCAGTTGCTTCAGGAACTATAACCTTGATTTTCTCATCTTCCAAAACTACTGTTACTGTTTTAGAGGTTTCGTTTTTATCAGGAATCAACAACACAAATGGATCATCTTGTTCTTTGAAATCTGTGATTTTTTTGGGCACTCGCGTATCCACTTGGATGCCTTCTGCCATAACACATCCCTTTTTTAAGTCAAATGACATCCCTTCATAATCCGTATTGAATGAAGCATTGCTATAGGCTTTAATATCTTCTTTAGCAATAACAAAAGAGTTGATTTCGATCAAATCTTTCAACTTTTTGAACGGAATAGAGTATGAAGTCGTGTTGCTATCAGTTTTAACAATCGACCGGAAGCCCGATGTAGGACACTCAATATGAAATACATATTCTGCTTTTCCAGAAGTAATCAGTGCTGTCAGTTCATCATTATTCAGCTTCACATCAAAGTTCAAGGCCAAATCATATCCATCAATGACAGACTTTATGTCGACATCAAAACTACTATTACAATAATCATCACCATACGGAGACAATACAGGGTATGGAAACCCTTTATTCGACCGTAGTTTCATAACATTTCACCTCAAAAGATACCAAATCCGTTGCTTTTATTTTCATGTTTAGCTTTAGTTTCTCTCCTCCAACTAGTTTGACTCCTTTGATTCTTGCTCCCTCACATTGGATGTCAGGCTGGCCTATGATTTCAATCATCTCAATATCAGGCCGATAGGACTTATCCTCACCTGAAATACCTATCTCTATAGTCGCGTTATCCGAAGAAGTCGCCGGCTTGATAATGAAATCATAGAGTCCAGAAGGCACATCTTTCATGATTGGACGTCTAGACAATAGCTTTATGCCCTTGTTGACTTGTTTCCTTTCTTCACCGTTCCCGTTATCGCCGCCTTTATTATCATATCCTGCTAAGCCGCGGCCATCATCTCCCGATCCAAATCCCTTTCCAGAACCAGAGGAGCCATCTTCTCCATGATCTTTTCCGCCCTCTTCTCCCGAAAAGGAACTATTATCCGTTTCTTTTTCAATTTTCACGGTTACTTGTTGTGGTAACTCTTTCTTCACTACAGTTTTCAACTCCAATGGCTCGTCTACAAGCGCATCTTGTAGTTTGTTATTACCGCTTACCCCAGAAATGCTTTGCAACAGATTTCCTAATGCTGGGGCCACTTCGCCTCCAAATTGATCTTCGATTAATTTTTTCAATTCATCTTTTAAGAGCCTACCTAAATCAGAAATATAGCGTTTTGCTTTGTCAGGGTTTTCCTCGTATCGCTCAGGCTCCCATTTAGTATGGGCAGGATTTTCTAAACCGACAAGAAACTTGTTGGCTTCTTCGCCAACAATATACATGATTCCAGCAAAAGCAATTTGCCCGCTAATATGATCCCTATCAAGAATTTTCATGCCGGTTTTTCTTATCATTGCAACACGTCGATTTAGCCCCTGACCTACTAACAATTTAATTCTCAGACTCCCGGTGTTTTTATAATCTGGAACTTCTATCCATTCCGTATCGGCTTTTAGAACTTCATAGTAGTCTGTTGCGTAATCATCGCAATAATCTTTGTACCTCGTCATAATGCTGTCGAGAGACCCTTTACTAATCTCTTCTCCATCAACATCAACCACTAGCATGTCATGATCGATTGCCAGCATGAAGCCATCCAAAATCGAAGCAATCAGTTTTTGCTTCCAGTCATTTGCAGCAAAAAAGCCAAGAATATACACATCTGTTCCAACCTCTTGGCTATCTCGCGAAAAGTTCTTATCCAAAGCTAATTGATTATAAATGGGTTTGCCATCATCTCCGCAAAAACCTTCACCGAATGTTTTTTCCTCATTAGCATTGATAAATGTCGCCAAACAACTTATGCCTTGACTTGCTGTTTTGAAATCGGAATCCACTGTACTATAAAAAACAGTTCTAAGAGACGAATTGGCAAATGCGGCAAATTTTCCTATTCCAAAAGATCCACCCTCAGAACCATCTTTAGAGGATGCACCTTCTGACATAACCAGCGCAGTCCATGGAGCCTGTGTATCGTCCAAGCAATCAGACCCTCCTAAACCAATTGTATTAAAATCACTGATTCTCAAGCACAGTATTTCATCCGAAGCAAGTACTTTTTTTGCTTTATTATAAAATGCATCTGCTTTAGGATTATTTTGTGTTTTCCAGAATGTATACCCTCTCTCTATAGCGTCATTAAAGCCATCGTAATCTGGCATTTCATTTTTGGAAATCGAAAATGATTTGAATTTGACCCGTACAGGCTTGTTTTTATCAAAGCAGGCATCTAGAGAGTTTTGACAAATCTCACGTCCCAATGCCTTGATAGGATTATCTTTAAAGGTTTCAATATTCCCGTTGTTTATTCCAATGTTCTTTTTGCTTCCACTCGGGAAATCCCACTTATAATTTGTCATGTTTTACACCTGGTTTCGTTAATCGAGAGAAAACCTTTTTTTCTCTGTTGGACTACTATTAATAAATGCTTTTTTTGTTTCGTTCAATTGAGTTTGTATTGCCGAAAAAATCTTATCAACATCTTCTTGAGTATAATCATATGTACTTCTATTTGCACAGTTCGCGAGTAACTGAAGCATGTTTAATATCTTATTTGTCCTAGCCTCTGCTAAACGAACAAACCTTTCGCGTTTTGTTTCATTGCTTTTCATACATGTCATCCCTTTCTAAATTAAATATCACAAGATACACAACAAGTATAATTCGTATATTTATAACATGTCAATTATATTTGAAAAATAATAATAACATTTTTAAAATATAATAACTAAGCTCGCCTGAAACTCCAGGCGAGCCATTTTTATAAATATTCTTTCACATTATTTGCAATTGCTTTAGCAAGCAGTGGTGGCACTGCATTTCCCACCTGTTGATATTGTGAATCTTTTGTCCCGAAAAAAGCAAAGCTATCGGGGAAGGATTGCAATCTCGCCGCTTCCCGAACAGACACAGCCCTATTTAATTCTGGATGAATCCACATTGATTTTCTAACATTTACAACTGTCCCAGAAGGAGCGTTTGGGTCCAATCGTAAATAGATAGTGTTTTGTGTTCTCTCTGGATTTGAATAAGTCGTTTTTAATGATTCGTCTAGGCTATGGAAGTTTTCACCTTGTTTGATTGCAGCGAAACGCTCCTGTGCTGTCGCTCTTGTCGAAGTTGCGATGTGATTCTTTACTGAGGAGCTCTCTCTCCGCATTTTTGCTTCATACATAGTAAGTTTATCCCCGCTATGGTAAGGGATAGGCTTATATGTACTTGTAAAGCCTACCGGATAATCGATCAAATCACCAATCGCATCACCAACTGTTATTTCTTGATATCCTTTAGGTTCTTTCGGCAAGTTGATTTCTTTTCCTGCGACTATATCTTTCCTTAATCCAAATACGATATGTCTTTTTCTATCCTGTGGTACACCAAACCATCTTGCATTCAAGACCTCTCCAATCTGGATGTAGGTATCCCCTAATATTGCATTTATATAATCAATAACTGAGTATGAATTCGTTTCAAAAACCAAATTCCCTCTATCATCGATTAAATAGCTTCCAATTATTCTATTTACAAATAGCTCCTTTATCTCAATTAACGCTTTTTGCATTGTAGCTAAATAATTAGTTTCCTCCGCTATTGACTCATATTTCTTCGCTGTTAAACCATCCAATATATTATTGAGCCTTTCTGCAATTTCGCTATTCTGAGGTTCTTCTAAATAGATAGTTATTTGCTTTATTATTTCCTTTTCATGCTTTTTTAGATAATTAGGGAGCTTCTTTGAGTTGCGGATATTTTTATTTAGAATCCTAATAATATCTCTTAGCTTTTCTGGCAAAACATACTCTTCCCAATGCTCTGTCAAACAGCCATTACTTGTTATTTCAATTATTTCGGGAGGTGAAATAAACAACTTTTCAGTCTGCAATGGTATTTTTGCTCCTGCATTTCTTAATGCAATTATCTGATCATTATCAAATTCAGACTCAAAAAAACGGTGCTTTTCAGAACTGAGCATTTTTACATTTTCCATAATAAATGCTTTGGGTTTGATTTCTTGAATAGCCCTAAAATACTCTTTCACCAATGCGTTGTTCATATTAATCAAATGGTTTTTCTGTCTATTTGCATTCGAAAACCCTTGACACGGAGGTCCACCTATCACTATATCGATTCCGCCAATACGCTCATTCAGCTTAGCAAAATCATAGCCTCTGACATTGTCGATCATCTCAAAAGAGCTTTCTTTGTCAGGGATATTATTTAAATATGTTGTTTGCGCATTTTTGTTTATCTCAGCTGCAGCAACAATATCGAAGTTACCGGACATTTTAAAACCTAAACTCAACCCGCCTGCACCTGCAAATAAATCAAGTGTTTTATAACTCATAATCTAACTCCTCGATCAATATGGCCATCTTATTCTTCACATATTTGTTTCAGTAGCGAAATCCAGCCTTCTTCTTTTAAGCCAATACTTTTTGCCGCTTTAATGAACGTCATAATGACTTCAGTCGAAAAGAAATAATCTTCCAAACCATTTGGAAGTTCATTACGCTCCTTTGCAGAAAGATAGCGTAAATTGTCCGCTTCACTTTCAGATAGCGACAACGCTGCTATGATTTTTTCTAACAATTCACCACGAGGGGGCGCATTGGTCCCTCTTTCGAACATACTTATACTCATCTTGTTTCGATCGATTGCTCGTGCCAAATCGTCCTGCGTTAATTTTTTCTCATTTCTATAATCCCTTAACTGGGAAGCAAAAGATTGTGACAATGAAATCACCACCCACATTAATAAATGAGTAAATTTACATACTTATTATAGCACATATAACCTTTATCTACACTCCCCTATATTTCAAATTTATTTGCCGTTATATTTAATCAAAAAAAGGAAAGAGCCATATATAAGCTCTTTCCTCTAAAATATCAAATGCGTTATATTACATGAATCAAATCATTTGCCCAGCACGTTTGAACAGAATATGTTCCCGTCTCACCCGCTTTTTGACCTTCCTCAAATTCTATTACGATTCTTTTTCCATCGCATTCTTTGACGAGGCCGCGGCCATACACCGTATGTTCGACTCTCTGACCGACAAACTGTTGGAAGATATCCACACCAGCGGATTCCCCTTCGTCCAACTCCTGTTGTTCAACAAGCTTATTATCAGAAATGCTATCCGCTTCTTTTTGCAGCTTGAGCAACTCACATATTTCAGCAATATGGGTTTGAGTAAACCAGATTTCTTCTTCACCAACCGAAATCTTGACAGGATTAGAATTGTCGATTTCATTTTGAGATAATGAAGTAATCTTATCCACAAGCTCCGACTCTAAAGCCTCATCTTGCCTTAAACGACGGTACTCCGTTGCGCAAGATGGGCACAGAGCAAGATACATTTCATCCAGTTCAACATCCATCTTTTTCGAAAGCTGGCACTTTTCAATAGAAGGAACGGGATTATGGCACATCTGGCAAGCACATTTATATGAATTCTCATACTTATACATGCTCTTAAGATATGCTACTATCTCACTATCTCGTCGACTGATCCTCAAGCTACGAACTTTATAAGCGTAAGTAACGGGAAGCGCAAAACTCAGCACCTCTTCTACATGTTTTTTTAAGTTATCCCAGTTTCTTACATGGACAGTCGGAAATTCATAGTAAAGACCTTCGCCAGATTGTTCTTCGTCTTCATTTGCACTTCCGCCATAATCGAACTGGCTTTCCAAATCTCTTACAGAGAGGCCAAACCGTCTCTGTAATTCTATTTCGAAATATTTGTTTTTGGTATCCGTGTCCAACTTGTCATACTCACGTCCTGCCTCTTCATATTGCTCTTCAGTACTTTTCGAAAAAGCTAAATATTCGTAGACACAAGATTGTGGATCCACCTCCCCATATAATTGCGTATTCAAATCATACTTTGAAACTTCTTTTTGAGAAACCAGAACACCATCTTTTGTAAACAACCATTTCCCATTCCACCGATTGGCAGTTCCCTCAGAATCGTTTTCATTTCTAAGGACTCTAACAATCTCAGAGTAAGAATCATGATGCTTTGTATTGTCACTGATATATAGTGTCCCGTTCAGATGGTCTTCGTTATTCAACAAAAATCTTAAGATATAGCTCGATTTTGCCATAGAGTCAGCATCGTTCGGATGTTTAGAGATGTAATAAAGAACATCTGACAGCCCCTCTAAGGACAGCTCCCATCTAAAATCTCCACGGGTATACCATTTCCAGGTTTTCCCCCATTTGGACGCCTTATAGTCATCGGTAGTTTTATCTTTTCCCAGCGAAATATCTTCCTGAACGCCGAACCAAGACAGCATTTCCCTGCTTATTCCGTTGGTCTGATAATACGACTCATCAACAAATGGAATCGAAATGACATTTTTGCAATATAATTCCAGATTCATTCCATTTTCACTAGTGGAAAACAAAACCTTTTTCTTTGCAGGGTTTACGTACTCAATATTCCCGCATCGTTTGCAACGCAAGTCCAAATACTGATCCACCAGTCGCAATATTTCTGCCGAATAATTATGAAATCCACTGTAATAGTAAAGCTTCTTCAAATCTGAAATCGCCTTATCTTCATCCGAATACAGCGTTCCTTCGTCACGACGATTTTTGAAATCATTTATGAAAAGCTCATACGTGTTTGGAGTTGTAATACCAACAACATCTTTGAAAAAATGCTCACATTGTTTCAAAAGTTTTTCGTCTACAAAAGCAAGATAGTCTAATTCTTCACAGCCCTCATCCGGCAAGTAAACCGTTGGCAAAAAATGACTTGTCTTGCCTTCCACCACACGTCTGTATGGAGCAACAAACTCACCCGTTGTTGTCTTAATCATTTCAGCGAGTAGCATGGATTTTTGCCCGCCATTTTTAGAAAAAGCAGCAGCCACGCCCGCATACATCTCGTACCATTTGACAAGCCATTGATCATCGCGTTGTCTCAAAAAACTTTTGTTGGCATTGATTGCTTCTTTCAATGCTTCCGGACGGAGAACTTCTATTTCTAACTCGTCAGTCAAGAAGTCATATAGCTCAGCATACTCTTTATTCGTTTCTGTCAGCACTGTAGGAAGCCAGTGGTATTGTTTACCATCATTCAACAATTCTGACAAAAAAGCGTCGTTCAAAACCTCAGCAAAATCATTTCCTCGAGCGATTTTCACATTTTCAGCTTTTGAATATCCGCCGCTTCGGGTTGGCAAAAATTCCTCCTGTCCAAGCATCGCCTTGGTTTCTTCATATAAATTTTCAAATAAGGGCGCGCTCACAAAATTGGACTGATTTACAGGCAGTAAATTGAGAAAGCTCAAGTCCAACAGTTTCCGATCGTGTAACTCAGCAACACTATCTCGAAGCAATTTGGCAGTTTCTTTCGCAAGGAAAACATTGTCTTCATCATCGAAAGGAACACTGCTCCGGTTAGGTGTAGTTCTGTATGGCCCTTGAACAATGAAGCGAAGTTTGCTTTCTGTTTCAGTGGGAAAATAAACAGAGATATAAGGTGATTTTGTTGGTTTGAAATGATAATTCCCTTCCGGGTCAACAGACAAAGAGAAAGCGATATCAATTGTCCTTCCCATTTGTTTAGTAGAGACAGGACGAGAGAATACGAGAAAAGATACCTCTTCCTGTTCTTCGACCTTATCTTCCATTCCTCTAGCAGAAACGAGGGCACAATGATCATTAACGTGCTCTTTTTCTAGCCTATATGTTCCGGAAGAATGTTGATTCGGCAAATCGATTTGATAATCAATTCGCTGCAGACTTTTCATAAATAAAAGAGTGGTGATTCCCAGGTTTTCCAAACGAATCGCTAAAGCCGATGTAAGCTTTTCAATGCTATCAAAACCTGAAAAAGAAAAGTCAACACTATATGGGAAAACAAATTTTGTTGTAAATTCCCCATCGAAATATTGATTTGGAATCGCCTGAGGGTGAGTAAAATCAACTATCTCTACAGAAAACGATTCATAGCCCTTTTGAATCTGCTCCTTGGTCGGCTGACTATGCAACTGAACGGTTTCACAAATGCCAAATACAGATTTAAAGCCTACGCCAAATTCACCAATCTGATTGTAATCGTCGGTTTTATCAGAGAGACCTATATCACAAAGTCCTTGAAGGTTCTCCCTTGTGAATGGCAACCCATCATGGAGAACTTCAAGACAATCCTCATATTGTAGAAACTTGATTTTTGAAGCACCAGCATCCTCCGCATTTTGTAAAAGCTCATATACAAAATGCGATTTGTCAGTATAAAGCTGTATTATCCGTTCAAGAGCACGGCGAAGCATGGCATCTTTATCTTGTCTTTCCAAGACTTGCTCCGCCATAGACTTTGTTCCAGCCATTTTTACAGCAACTACTTTTTTCACAGGATCCCTCCGAGGTCATCTTAGAATTATCCAACCATAACAGTCAAAATACCATTTGCTATTAGCTCAGTATGGATATCTGTTTGTCTTGCTTTTGTTCTAATTTCTTCACATTTAGTATTGTAGCGCTCGCTGGCCTTTTCCAGCTCGCCTTTAAACATTCTACGAATACTATCATTTGAAGAATCCAAAATCCGCGTTTCCAGAGAATGTTTTCTATTGTTGAAATTACTGGACAAGCTTTCCAACTTGTATGCTGCCAGTTGGTTTGCTTCTTCAACTTTTTTCGCCTTTTCCTGTTGCCACAAGTGAACTTGTTTTGCTTCAAGTTCATCCCAATCTGACGAATTCACTTTAATTCCACCAGAACAAGACTGCGCCTCTTCCAGGATCTGTGGCAATTCACCAGCAATGCTGTCATCATCACAGACCACTGCCAACTTAAAGAAAGGCTTCAGGCCCACATATTTCCATGCATATACAGAAAAATGGTATTCCCCTGGAGCGAGCACATTCGTAGCATAATCCAGTTTTATATATGCCTTTTCACTCGTCGCAAAATAAGCAGCAGCCTGTTTAGCCAACGGATGCATAGCAGTCACAAAGAACGCAGTTCGATTTCTTTCAGCGGATTCAGAATCAAACGTTACTGTATGGATTGGGTTCGTTCCTTTGAGATAAACGTCCCAGGTCCGATAGGCTGAGCTGTTGCTTGTAGCCAGTTGCCGATAATCATCTCTGAGCTTTGCTCTGGCATCCACAGAAAGCCGTATTTGTTTAAGCGGACCATCACCAAGTATGTATGTTCCGCTTCCCAGACGGGCATTCAGATACTGTTGAACCATTATTTGCAAACTATTTTGCGAAAGCCACTGGTTCTCTGCATCACTGATTTCTTTGGACGTCATATATTCTGAAAGATCAAAACCGAACAATTCTTTCTCCTCATCTTCCAACACGTTCAGTTCTTGAAGCTTTCGAACCTCATTGTCTGCCATTTGCTCAAGTTTGATTTTTCGTTCTTCCTCAGTCAGAGTCGTATCCATTCCAATACGATCCAATTCCGAAGCGATTTCACCCAGAATCTCATCGCATTCACCTATACTCCTATTGAAAACACCTATGCGCTGTAAACACCGATAATAAATATCTGCATCTACAGTCCCATCCGTAATGACATTATAAATGCCAACGGCCTCGCTTTTCTGGCCTCGACGATCGATTCTGCCTATACGTTGCTCGATTCTCATTGGATTCCAAGGAAGGTCATAGTTAATCATCATGTCACAAAACTGATAATCTAAACCTTCTGATCCCACTTCGGTAAACAGCATGATATCGATTGCGTCTTCATTATCTTTAGGCAACTCAAATCTTGCTCTGTATTCCTGGCGTTGAACATCTTTGACACTACCATCCACTTGAGCTACTCTCAAGCCAGCCAGCTCCAACTTCTTTCGCAGATAGCCCAAAGTAAAACGGAATGTACTGAACAGGATTATTTTATTATTCTCTTGTTTCTGCTTCTCTATGATAGCTTCCATCATGATATCAAATTTAGGGTCATCTTCAGGAAGGTTGTCCGCCATAGAGAGCAGATTTGTTGCCAACGACTGCAACGTTCCTACATCTGTTCCAGAAAAAACGTAGTCAGTATCACCAAGCTCTTCCTCTATTTGATCAAAACGCCTATCGATAATGCTTCTGATATGAGGAGCCAAGCCAAAAATACAGCTAGCCGCCTGGCGTTTGATTGTTGACATCATAAATGGAATAGAACGAGCATTGCCATGTAATTGCAATAACGCATTCTGTTCAAACCGTAGCAATTCATCATGGAGAAGTTTTTGCTCGGTCGTAAACTCCACTGCAAGAGTATATGGTCTTCGAATACAAAAATCCTGGATGTCTTTACGCCTGGTGCGATTCAACATACTATTAAAGCTATGAAGACTCTCCACGTCAGAAATCATTCTGACACGCTCTTCCCTGGTAATGACCTTTTGTTCGAGCGTTTTCAAAGCCCTTTGGTAAGCAGGATTCGGGGCAATAACATTCTCACCCCACTGAGATTCTAAAACCCTGTGGAGCGCATTTAATGCATCTTCTTCCCACCCGTCCTCTGCACGTCTGATAGCACTTGCAGCTTCTGAAATTGGAGCATTTGGTTTTGTCATTGTCCAGAAGGTCGGTTTGTCAATCACAACATCAGGACGAAGAATATTCAGCAAAGTAAAAAGATCATCATCACTTGTCTGTAAAGGGGTGGCAGTCAGCATAACTACCGCATCTGCATTGTCACAAAAATATTTGACACATTTATATTCAAATGCTTTTTCTTTCTCCATGCTTCCATTTCGAATGTGATGTGCTTCATCAACAATGACGAGATCAAAATGAGGAGCCGGGTCCAAGTCTCTCAGTCCAAATGATTTTCCTCTTCTATTCTCTTCACCTTCATAAGCTCTACTGTCAAGAATAGAATACGGAACAATCGATTTGCTAAACCGCAAAGGCCATTCTCCGTCACGGTTTGTATCCGATATGATTTGGCGAAACGTAGGACCATCGACCGGAACGAAATCTTCATCGAAGCGTTTCATTTCCATTTCCCATTTTCGCTCCGAAACGAGGGGCTTCGGACAGATAATCAAAACATTTTCCAGTTCGTTTCTTGCTTGTAATTCTTTGATGATAAGGCCCGCTTCAATTGTTTTACCGACACCAACACTATCTGCAATCAAGATTCTTGGTTCATCTGCATGTATCATTTTCAATGCCGGTCTAAACTGATACGGGACAAAATCGATTCTTGCAGAATTAAGGGAATATAGATTAGTAGCAGTAGGATTGTTGATTTGATAAGCGGTAAGATAGCTCCTAAATGTTTCTATATCAAGCCATTTGTATTGTTGGATGTCCACGACGGGAAGGATTTGGCCAGAATAGAAAACTTTGCTTTCTCCGTTAACGAAAACTGTATATTTAGTTATATCTCCTATTTGATCGACGGACATAACCAGCCCGCGGGTATTAGGTTCTCCAACAAGATGGACTAAGCTATTGACAGTTATTTCTTCATTCCCAGAATCGGATACTACTTCTACTTCTGCCTCACCTTGAGGTGGTAAATCTTCGATAGAGTCAGGCGCTTTGATTTCTTCAATCATTAAGTCCACATCGCTTAGCAAAGAATCTGGACACAGCCTTTGTTCAAAAAAGTTGTGCAGCGTTTCCAGATCAGCGATGATAGCATCTTTCCCAGGGAGAGAAGCGCTGATATGAGCCCAGTTATTCCTGACGCTTTTCATATCACGAATACATTCCCGTTCGCGATAGGGCAAATACTCGACCTGACGCATCATATACCATGACCGATCGGCGATTCTCAATAATGCCGCTAAATCAAAATCACTTAAAGATGAAAAACCATGATTGTTAGCAATTTCTCGTTGGCTATAGGATAGATTGTCCATAACACAATCATCCCACCAAGTATCTGATGTTCGGGGCAGCACATCGTTCAGCCATTCAACAAGTACGTTGGCGGCAGTATGGAGGTATTTATTCATTCTTCCAATAATAATGTTGCTTCTCATCGGTCTATCTCCTAAACGAAAGATGGTTATATTTCAATTATATCTTGTCATCTGTGTAAATTATATATCTTTATTATCTCTCTTATGTTTTTTCACAGTCATAATAGCCCAGCGCACTTCATTGTGAACATGAAGTGCGCTTTCCAATAAGACAGAAGAGGAATAGTTACATCCTCATTTTAGCAGTTTTCGAATGCGTTCTGGTCAACTGGCAGGAGACATTTATGCACAGGATGCTTCTATCGCTTCATCCAGGAACTTCAGGTCAAAACCAAAGGTTTGATACCCTTCTTTGCAAGTATTCACATACCACGCTTCAGGGGCCCCAAGAATACGCTCTTCATGCATGATATAAATGAACGTATTCATAATACGGAGTTCGCCTGTTTTGACGTCCTTGACTTCAAGAGGAAGCTCCTTTTTGTAATAGAATCGAGGATATCCCTCATATCGGTCCAAGTTTGCTTCATCCTGTCCCGAAACTTTCCAGATTGCCACAGGCACTTCGCTGTCCTGCGCGTATTCAACGGTGAGGTAATTCCCGGTCATACTCCCCTTGAAAAGAAGTTGCATATCTCTAAGCTTACCGGTCCCAACCACCTCTGCATCAGGGCAACGTTCAGCCATACGTGCTACATTCAGGTTGCTGCCATAAGCGATGTAATAACGACCATCATCCCCATTCTCTACATGGAGAGAGGCTTCCGCTTCTGCCATGATTACCTTTGCCTCTTCGAGATAGCTGTCGCCCCAGGCACCCTGAAGAACACCTTTCTCGATGCCTTGTTCAAAGGTCCAGAGCCACATGTCATAGCAATGGGCAAACTCTTCGCAGATGTCCGGGTGAAGTTCGAGGAAGAGGTTTACGCCAGCACCCGTA
>CACXCA010000032.1 GCA_902766045.1 uncultured Bacteroidales bacterium | reverse complement strand
CCTTTCAAAATGGTCTTTTTTGCAACAAAATGAGCGGCACACAAGGCGCCGCCGTTTTCTTGCCAACTCTGTTAAGGACTGAAATCGTCACATCAGACGGTTCAGATCAATGCATCTATGCAATATGCTGCAACACGATTTCCGCATTTTCCGCCTATATATAGAGGAATTCGAGATGGTAACACTTGCATAAGAGCATTTGATCGTGCGTCAACATTCTAATCTGTTTGGGCAGTTCCTCCTTTCATCTTTACAACATATCAAACTTCACCTCCGAACTACATCGCATCTGCCTATCCTGCGATCCGGTAGTTGCTTCCGTTCGTATGATTGTCACTCCACGGCTGCACTACCGGCATAACCGATTTCACTCTGCCGACAGACATAAACCGTACCACTGCTCCTCTCAGTTCAATCAGTCGCACACCTCTATATCCGGCAACCTATATTGATCTGAGCATCACAGTGGCACTGCATTCATCTTGGCTGTATTATATACCCCAAAAACCTCTAATGAACAAAACTATAAAAATTTTTTTAGTTTTTTTGATAATACAAATAAACTGAATCAAAACAAAACAGTTATTATTCTTTTACGGAATTACTTAAATATAATTACTTGATTCTTTTCCTGTAAGAGAACAGTTATTTATTTACTACCTAACTTTTAAGTACTACCTCAATATTTATGTAGTACCTATAGTTAGAGAATAATAACACTATATTTTTACATCGTACTTTTATCGGTATGCAGATACTATCTCTAAGTGTAATATAATAATAAATTAATATTATTATTTACTGACGTAAAGGGTAAGTAGTGCCTGGATATACAAGTGAGTACCTAATCTATAATATCATCTATTATTTTTTTACTGATGTAAAGGTTAAGAAGTACCTAAATATATAAGTGAGCACTTTCTTTTAAAGGCATATATAACAGAATCATTTTGATTCTGTTAGTTTTGAGATGACGCCTTTAGGCGCACTGTTTCGTGGAGCCAAACCTAATGTGCTTGGATGTGTTGGTGGTTTGGCGAAACCTTTATAGTACCCTAAACTATTCTTTAGACCCTTTCTTGCAAAAACCTAGACGTGGTGGGGCTTCACGGGGTGTCTAAAAGGAAAAGTACGACCAAGATGGTCGTACTTTTCCAAGGCGCGCAGGTATACAGGTAGTTCTAACTGTCTTGTTCAGACTTGTTCTTCTCTAATGAAATGGAGATTTTATTACCTTGTATCGTTTCATGACATCCTCTTAAATAGCCAGGTTCTTTCGTATACTGTTTCCAAGTGATTGCAAAATGTTTGCGTCGTCGATATGCCCCAGTTTCTTTTGTAAACGGGATTTGTCAACGACTCTGAGCTGTTCAACCATTGCAACCGAGTCAATGGGTGCTCCTGTGTACTTTGACGATATGCGGACATGAGTTGGAATAAAATGCTTGATTCTGGATGTCAGCGGTACCACGGTCGTTACAGGACTGACCGCGTTGCCTTTATCGTTTTGTAAAATAATCACCGGCCTGCGTCCCGATTGTTCACACCCACACGATGTATCATCGAGATTGCAAAGCCATATATCTCCGCGCTTGATCATGATGTTTAAGTCACTCCCTCTATCATTTCAATACTGCCGATAGCATTATCGACCTCTGCAACAGCATCATGAATATAGTCTGCGTTTTCCTCCATTGCCATTTTGCGCTCCTCAAAACACTCTGGCAATGCATCCGCGGCATCTGCTTCATCACTGGCAAGTTCGCTAAGCTCCTCGCTGATGGTAGTCAATGTTTCCATGATTGCTTGAAGTTTGGATCGTCTTACTTTGTTCATTTGAAAGCTCCTTTTAAAATAAAAACCCGTACATGGTGTACGGGCAAAATTTGATTTGTGATTTGTTTAAGGGGTTGGTATTTCTTTAATCGGTTTCCACTGCCAAATCGGAATAATGTCTCCGGTTCTCCCACACGGAGGTGAATAATTCATCCGAGAAAGCATTTATCCTCTAACGTTACGTTCTGCCGTATATGGCGCTCGCAACACGGCGATAACGGATTACGTTATTCTCTGATTATCCGAAAAAACATACTTTGCTGTGTCTTCTTCAGAAAGGGGACGACATGCCTTGACTGACTCTTAAATAATCGGTATCTCTTTCGAATGCTCTTCCTATCATGCACAATTCTTTTCTTTTGCCCGTCATCATTTGTTGATTAGTGATTCATTCATTTATTTGATAATCCCGCATAATCCGCTATCGTTTCGAAGGCGAAAAAAGCTCCAGTGTATTTCCTGCTTCATTTGCCTGGCTGGGCTCAATGTATCGTGAATAGCGGCTGTTTGCCAGGGGAATTTAGCCAAAAGAACATATGTCCAAAGCAAAATCCAGATTGCTGGACTTAGATTTTTAAGCTATATAAAAATATTGCAAACACGTCTCGGCCGTGGTATGATGATGTCGTACAAGGTCGAAAGGAGATAAACCTATGGATAATGACAGCTGGCTGTTCCCGGAAGATCTGCCGTTTGACAGTCTGTTTGATT
>CACXCA010000031.1 GCA_902766045.1 uncultured Bacteroidales bacterium | reverse complement strand
TTGCATAATATCCATATCATTGTATGCTATAGAATAGAAATCTTTAGGCAACGACATATATTCCAAATGATAACATTCATCCAATGCATTTTCACAAATGGTATCAAGTTTAGTTTTATCTGTAAACTGAATGGAGTCTAGATTTCCACAATCATAAAACGCCAGTTCCCCTATGCGAGTCACCTCGTCCCCAATTGTGATTGACTTCAACTTATAATTAGAATAAAAAGCCCTATCTCCAATTTCTGTCACTTTATATCTTTTCGTCTTTCTCTTTATCGTATTGGGAATTATCACTTTCTCTTTACTATTCCTTCCATTCACTAATTTTGCCGTACGAGTTTTAGGATTGAGTTCATAAACCAATGAATCTTGTTCTATTTGAATAAGATCGGAAACACTTTCTTCTGCCATACATAGTATGGGGAGCATACTGAAGATAAGCGCAACATATATTTTGAGGGAACGAACAATCATAAGAAATAAAGATTTTAGTGAATTGTTATTGGATAAATTGTCATTCAACCGTTTCAACCTCTCGCTTTTCAAATTTCTCTCCATCATAATAGAGTACCCACGAGCTACTTGACGTCACGTGCCTGTTACCATCATCATCGCCCTCCTCTGTAACATATTTTACGTCAATTTCATAAAACCCGTTGGTTTTTCGATTGCTAATTGAACAGGAATAGTTTTCGTAATCATATTTCCAATTCCAATCTTCATCCGATAAATTTGCATTTGCATTCTCAGCATAGCGACCTTCAGCATAAAGGTCATGAATACTAATCAATTGCATTCTATGCGGACTGACCGCAACAAGGAATATGGCATATCGTTTCCAGCCATGATCATAATGATGTGTACCATCAAACTTACTTTGTAATTCAACTAATTCTGTGGTGTCATTTAATTGTCCTCTTAATTCAACAAATTCTATTCCTTCTCTATCATCAGCATATTCTT
Source organism: uncultured Bacteroidales bacterium (assembly GCA_902766045.1). Taxonomy (GTDB): domain Bacteria; phylum Bacteroidota; class Bacteroidia; order Bacteroidales; family Paludibacteraceae; genus UBA1181. Next base: position 98,426 of record CACXCA010000031.1, on the reverse strand, counting down.
GATTATTAAGGCATAGTGTGTCAACAACAACATCATCAATTTCAGACGTTGATTTCATCAGCCAAACATATATGGTATCTCCTTCATTATCAATATCCAAATATGCATGATTAACCGAATCTGCAAAATCTATTTGGATGAGGTCATCCCTTCTTCCATCTGCCACACATAGCATGGAGAACATAGAGAAAATAAGAGTGACATATAATTTGATGGAACGAACAATCATAGGAGATGCATTTATGTGTGGTCTATAAATTGTATGAATTATGGATTGATCGAATTTAATCTCTATTGGTTGTCCGTCGGTTATCGTAGAGACGCACGTCCGTGCGTCCCTATGCGAATACACGACATCATGGTTTCAATCGTAGAGACGCAATGCATTGCGTCTCTACAAGGGTGCATTGCGCCCCCATTTCTTATTTAGCATCCCAGCCCAACGCAGAAGCACCCAATACTGCAGCATCTGCATCTTTCATTTCTGAGAATACAACATTCACCTTATTTCTGAAGATAGGCATCAAGTTTTCTTCCATTGCCTTTTTCAATGGAACCATCAACAAATCGCCTGATTTTGCCAAACCACCGAAAAGAACAATGATCTTCGGACTGCTGAACTTAATAAAATCAGCCAACGCCTCACCTAAAATCTGACCTGTGAAAGCGAAGATATCTTTTGCAATCTGATCGCCAGCCTTAGCTGCATCGAACACATCCTTAGAAGTGATTTGATCTGCAGGAATCTTACGAAGCAAAGAATCCTCATTTGCACGTTTCTCCAAGAACTCACGAGCCGTACGAGCCACACCCGTAGCCGATGTATAAGTTTCCAAGCAACCCTTGTTTCCGCATCCACACGGACGACCGTTTTCACGACGAACGATTACGTGTCCCAACTCACCCGCAAATCCATCATGACCATAGATCAACTGACCATTGGCAACCACACCGCTACCAACACCTGTACCTAAGGTGATCATGATAAAATCCTTAACACCACGAGCTGCGCCATAAGTCATTTCGCCAATAGCTGCCGCATTCGCATCGTTAGTAAGAGCGACAGGAACGCCCAATTTCTCAGACATCATTTTAGCAAAAGGAACAATACCTTTCCATGGCAAGTTTGCAGCATATTCAATATTACCAGAATAGAAATTAGCGTTAGGAGCACCAACACCTATACCCTGAATCTTATCCATGCCACAATTGTCCTTCACCAATTGCGCGATACCATCACACAATGCATTCATATAATCATCCAATTCCTTGTACGCTTGCGTTTTGATGGAATTAGAAGCTAACACATTACCTTTTTGGTCAACAATACCAAAAACAGTATTGGTACCACCGATGTCGATACCTACTACATTGGGTTTCAAATCACTTTTCATATATAAGAATTTTTAATTGTATTAATACGTTTATAAGGACAGTAAACTATATATTTCTATTTTTGCTTCATTACTTTATATCCCCAAAATCCATACCACACTAGATAGCAATAACAAACCATTGGCACGCAGAAGGCAAAATGTGGATTCACCAATCCATCCACCAATTCATCTGTCAACATTCCTTGTAAAGGTGGAATCAGAGCACCTCCTAAAATCATCATCACTAACAAAGAAGAGCCCTGAGACGTGTATTGTCCCAACCCCTTAATTGCCAAAGTGAATATATTAGAGAACATAATCGAATTAAATAATCCAACTGAAAGAATAGCCCATAATGACAAAGTACCCGTTGTCATCAACATAACGGACAGCAATACAATATTCGCAATTGCAAACAATCCTAACGTAAAAGACGGTTTGGACTTCGCAAACACAAACAACATATAATTCAACAGCAATGAAATTATGAAGATATAAATGTGTTTACTGATAAAGAACTGATACATCTCTGCCACAGTTAACTTCATAGAAGTGGAGAACGCAAAGAATATCAAACACAATGAGCCCAAAGAAGCCAATGCCATATAGAAATACTTTTTCGATGCTGGTAGACTACTCATAGAAATAGATCCTGTGAATCGTCCAATCATGGCACCTCCCCAATAAAAAGAGAGGAAGGCACTTGCCATCTGATCTTCAAATCCATGGTTCTCTTTCATGAAACTGACTAAATTACTACCGATAGAGACTTCTGCTCCCACATAGAAAAATATAGCAATCATTCCAAACACCAAATGAGGATACTTCAATGCTCCTACACGACTCACAACAGAAGATTCCGCTTCGGGCATCACATTCGGGATATCAATAAAAAAGATTACACCAGCCAATATCAACAAGACACTTGCTAGAAACAAATAAGGAATTTGTACCGCCGACGGTCCATCTAACGTATCCGAAGATCCACCCATCAGATTAAAAATCACATATCCGCCAATAATTGGAGCCAACGTCGTTCCCAATGAATTGAAGGCCTGAGAAAGGTTCAATCGACTTGAAGCCGACTCTTGAGACCCCAACACCGAAACCAACGGATTAGCAGCAATCTGCAGGAACGTAAATCCTGTACCTAACAGAAACAAGGTGAAAAGGAAGAATCCAAAGGTCGGATTGTCTGAACTAGCCTCAATAAAGAACAAGAAACAGGCAATCGCTGATATAATCAATCCCAATACAATCGTATTCTTATATCCTATCTTCAATATAGGATCTCCCACCACAGCAGAAACGACGAAATACAAAAGTGATATTACAAAATAGGCAACAAAGAATGCCATAACTACCAAGTTGGATTGAAAATGATTCAATGCAAACACATCTTTCAAATAGGGAATCAGAATGTCATTCAGACATGTAATAAAACCCCACATGAAAAACAACGTAGTCAACGTGGATAATGAGAACAAATACTTTTTTGAATCCGACTCTACCATAACACTTCAATTTAGTTAGAAATCTACCTGTATTTTAAAATTAAATCTTCTTCCTGTTAGATAGTTAGGCACTGAATTTTGATTTCCCGAGAAATCCTTCACCCAATAACACGAGTTTTCATTGCGAATATCTAATACATTAAACACATCCAAATTTAAAGAAAATTGCCTCATCCAAGAAAAAAACTTTCGCTCCATCACTTTATCTTTTCCTTTAACCAACTGGAAGACAGCTCCTATATCCAATCTTCGATAATTCCCCAAACGAAAAGCTGATCTCAGTTCCGGAAGGTCAGGAGGACTGCAAGGCATACCTTGCGCCCAAATGAACTTTATATTGAACTTTAACTTTTCATATCCAGGGAAATAATCCTGGAAGAAAAAGGATGCATTATAAAACTGATCTGTCGGACGATATATATATCCTATTCCATCACCATAGATATTCTCCATCGTACGCATCAAAGACAATGAAAGCCATGAATCGGTTCCTGGCACAAACTCTCCAAACAGTTTCATATCAGCACCCGCGGCAAATCCATTCGCATCATTAATTCCCGAATAGATAATCTGTGTGTTATCCACCGTATAGGAGATGATTCGATCTATATATTTCCCATAAATCTCGGAAGAGAATTTAAACGGTTTACCCCTCACTTTGAAATAATAATCTGAAGCCATTAAAAGCTGATATGACCGTGGGGACTTGACCTCTCGATTTAGTTCGATGGTACTATTTCCTTCCATATCAGACACTTCTCGTTTGACCTCCTTATAAAAGATCGACTGATAATAAATACCTGTAGCCAATCGTATTCCCCAATTAGGGTGTTTGTTAGGGAAAAAGGCAAATGAAAATCTTGGACTGGCTAAGAACTCTTCATTGAAATCATAATAAGAAAGGCGGACACCCCCTATCATCGTAATCTTTCCTTTTAAATGATTTCGCGTGTAGGTGTCCTGTATATAAGCCGAGAAACGATTGGATTTCATCGTTTGTTCTGCCGTCAGATTATCATACAATGACATTCGGTCCTCATCATATGGCATGGAATAACCAGCAGAGTCTCTCGACTCCCACTCATTCGTCTTATCATCCACAATATTCCGCTGATATGTGACGCCCCATTTCAGTTGATTAAATGCTAATTTATGAGTTCCCAACACAGAAACATTCACCACGGTAGCTTCCAAATTATCACGAGCATGTTCATGATAATTACCTCTTCCTTTTGCCGTATCCACGAACACTGATTTATCCCCCATCACGTCGGTCAACCAATAAGAACCATCAATATCATAGGTAACACGTTCTGAGGTATGGAAATCGGAGGTAATCACTTCTAACGATGTCTTTTTATTCGGTTGAAATGAAAGTGACAACGAACCAAAATAAGTTAGAAACAAATCCTTCTCCTGTCCTTTAAAATTCACCACAAATTGCTTCACTTCATTAAGTGTACCAAAGGAAGTCATCCTACTGACAGGACGAAACCGATAATCATTCCGTGATATATTTCCCAAGAAAGATAGCTTCCAGCGATCTGAGAAATCGTAGGTTAAATATGTCTGATAATCAAGAAAATTAGGATCATATTCCGCATCCGTCTGCAACGATCCTAACATATAAGATGATGTTTTATATCGAATACCATGCATCTGTGAAAATGACTTATTGGTATTTCCTATATAAGCGGACGCCCCCAACAAACTTACAGATGCAGATCCTTCAAAATGAGTCGGTTTCTTATAACGGATATCCAACACAGAAGACATCTTATCACCATATTCAACACTAAAACAACCTGATGAGAAAGAGACCTGCTCCACCATATCTGGATTTACAAAAGAGAGGCCTTCCTGCTCCCCCGAGCGAATCAACATCGGTCTATAGACTTCAATCGAATTCACATAAACACTGTTCTCATCATAATTTCCACCTCTAACAGAGTATTGGGAACTCAATTCATTATTCATAGAGACTCCCGCCTGTGTAGAAATCAACGATTCAATTCCACCTCCAGCTGCACTCGGTATCACACTCACTTTACCAATATCCAACAGCTCGACAGAACTCTCCTGCTTCCTATATACACCAAGTTCAACCTGATCCAGCTCTTTCGAAATTTCTTTCATGTAAACAGTTATCGGAGAATCATCCGCCACAATCACTCTCTTAATCACCTCCTCAAAACCCACAAAAGAAAATTTGACTCTTAATGTATCCTCATTGGTTAATGTACAATTATAGGAAAAAGCACCTTTCACATCCGTGATAGTACCTTGATTTAATTTCTCAATATAAATATTTACATACGGCAGCGGTTCTCCATTCGCATCATAAACATGTCCCCTCAATTGATATGACCGTGCAGTTACTTGAAAAACCGCGCATATCATCAATACTAGTATATATGATACTTTTGCTCGCATATCAATTCACCTAAACTACTTTTTAAATATATCTTCTTTACACTTTGGACGTTCGTCCTCCCTCCATGAAAAATTTTTCAGGAACCGCTCCTCCTCCGGAATTTTATTAGGTGGATACATTATTCCCTCAGATTCAGGAGTCATTATAATTTTGTCCAATTTGTTGTTCTTCGTATAAATAGACATTTCAGGACCTATCGCTTTGTTCAATCCAATCAATGCACCTCTTTCATCCTTAGAATAGTATAAGGAGTTCGCATCACCTATCAAATCAATCCTTCGTAATTTATTGTGTTCGATATAGGCAAAGGCCTCTTTACCCGATAACTGATTATAGAGATCATACTTTTCGTCAGAGACAATAAAAGCCTTAACTGGTATGTGTATTTTTTCAGGTTTCTGATCCTTAATATAGATCTCAATCGTACCATTTCCTGTCAACTGATTTCCTTCCGACCATAATATAGGATCATCGTACATCACTGCCATCGAATCTTTCATGAAATAGACTAATGAATCACACTTCCCTTGCAAGTCTGTTCGATAGAAACGAACACGATGATATGCCCGAAGTTCTTCATGAAGAGAATCTATCTCCAGATAATGTAACGTGTCGGCTCTTAAGTACAAGGAATCATTATCTGAATAATCAATCACATACGGATTACCAAGCACTTTTAGATACGCAGGGGAAGTCCTGTCACATTCCATATATTCACCTCTGACAATCAGTTTCTGTGTCGAATCCTGCACCTCAGCATCTTGATAAGCCTTAACTCGTCCGTTTTTCGAATCAAAAGCAATTGAATCAGCAGTCAACCTACGACCCTTTTTATACAATATAACTGAATGATTATATAATCTTCCCACATCAGAGTTCGTGTAGGTCCAACCTCGGGTCGTATATACAGTATAGTCTTTCCCAAAGATAGTAGAAGGGCCAATCAACATAGCCTTACTGGTGTTTTGATTATAACGGAGGGAATCTGCATGAATCGTATAATCAGGATGATACAATCGTACAGTATCCTTAAACAAGTATGATTTTGAATCATTATAATAATAGCCTTGATAAGATGTCAGGTGATAATTAGAATCATACACCTCTCCACCTCCATAGTAATATCCATAGTTTTTATCTCTGTAGTAATCCAGAAATCTAGTTTTCAAAGATGAAGTACCCGAACGTAGTTCTACATTTCCACGGACACGCATCAAAGTGGTATTCCCATCATAAAACATACTATCAGAGAACATTGAGGTTTCCGTATTCTGAAACACTCGGACATTTCCAAAAGCATCAAACGAATTTTTTCCATCATAAAAATAGGCACTGTCACAAAACATCACGACATCATCATGACGGAATCGCACATTACCTCTCAAAACCTGATAGTCACGTCCACCCTGTTTATCGAACGTCAACTCATCACACTGTTCAAGCATAACGTTGGTTTTCTTTTCCGCATAAATGCAAAAAGAAAACCAAAACATAACGAACAATAGTATCTGACGAAATTTCATACCCGATTATTTTATCCAACCAGGATATTTAAACGAACAGCTCCGCCACTTTTCGTCAATCTTAACATATATCTCCTTCTGCTTCTCATGAATCCAATTTTCCAAAATTTCCTGGTTTTTCTTAAGTTGATATGCACCCTTAATTATCATGTAATCAGACTCGACCGTTGCTTTATGTGCTTTTTGTATGCTCTTCACTTTTGCAATAGCATACACCTCTTTCCCTTTCGAATCTACCATTGAGAACACTCCAGAAACCTCTCCTGCATTCAAATTATAAATAGCCTTTGCCACTTCAGAAGGCAACTCCTGCATTTGGAACTTAGATGAACCTGTTTTGGAATTAGTCATCAAACCTTCGCTATTCTTTGTGCTTTTATCCATAGAATAGAGAGGAACAGCTTTTTCGAATGATATTTCCTTGTTATTAATCGCTAACAATACACTATCCAACCTCTCCTTAGCAGCATTTTTCTCTACAAGAGAAACCTTAGGTTTCAGCAAAATATGTCTGCAATTAATTCTATCACCTTGCTTATCTATCAACTGAATAATATGATAACCGAACTCTGACTCAACAATTTTAGAAACCCTCTTAACATCCGTTAATGAGAATGCCACATTTGCGAACTCTGGCACTAACTGACCTTTCCCCATAAAACCAAGTTCACCTCCATGTTTAGCAGATTCTGTATCCTCAGAATAAAGTATCGCTAAAGTGGAAAATTCGGATTGTCCCTCTTCCACACGTTTTTGGAAATCTCTCAACTTAGCTTTCACTTCATCTATTGCCTCCTTACTTACCGCAGGTTCTATCGCAATGATTTGAACTTCCACCTGAGCAGGAACCATCGGAATACTATCAGAAGGGATGGACTTATAAAAAGAGACCACCTCAGAAGGCGTGATTTTCACATTGCTCACCAACTTACGTTGCATCTGTTGGATAATCTGTTGATTTGAAACCATTTCCCTAAGATCCTCTCTTAAATCAGAAATCTTCTGTCCAAAATACTCTTCCAACTTTTCCTTAGAACCAATTTGTCCAATAAGATAGTTGATACGCATTTCAACCTGATCGTTAACTGACTTCTCATCCGCATAAACACTATCTATTTTTGCTTGATCCAGATAAAGCTTTTGCAATGCAATCTGCTCAGGAATCACGCAATAAGGATCACCTTCCAAGACAGTACCTTCGTAACGTAACTTCTGACGATAATCCTCCACATCAGACTTTAATATTGCCTCATCACCAACTATCCATGCCACCTCATCTATAATGTTATTCTGAGAAAATCCAGCAGATGTAAGTAACCATAAAATAAACAGACCGAAATATCTTCTATTCATAATTTTTGTTTTATTCTATCACATTATTTATAACGTTTTGCCTGTCCTTTTTGAATTGCAGCTTCGTATAAATTTTTATGATAACTACGTAAGAATTCATTTTTATTTTGCTCTGTCAAAATAGAGCGAATACGTTTTTGCGCATATTCAAATGGTTGCAGATCACCCGAGGTCTTAAATTCCTGAACATACAAGAACACAGTATGCATAGAATCTGAATTTACAACCAAATGATTGTTCTGTAAGTCTTTTTCCTTTATCGGCAACGGCGAATTTTTCTGTACTTCAGACAAAGTCATCCATTTATCACTGAAATAGTCGAACTTTGCTGCATTTTTAATGCTTACCGAAGAAATCAAATCCAAATTATCCTCTGTCGGACTCATCATTAAAGATTCTAGAACTTGTAAATCTGGCACATCAGAATAGGCAACCAACAACATACCTCGCAACAAAGGTTCTGTTAAGACAAACAGCGGAGAGTTTTCCTTGTAGAATACACGGAACTGCGATTCATTCATCTGATTGGTCAAATGATCATTTACCAATGCAAGTTCATACTCATATATCACCAATGACCGTCTGTAATTCTCCACTAAAGAATCAATCTCAGACATATCACTAATCTCGGATCTTGCCTTATTATACAAAACCTTTTCCGAAATCCAGTTCTTGATATAGGCATCAACCAATAACAAGCTATCCCCTTCACTTAAATCTTTGAAGTTAAGATTACGCGACAAATCATCATAGTACAATTTTTCCTCTCCAACCTCCGCTACGATATCTTCTGATTTTCGTTTTAAAAAACTTAAATCAAAAGAACACGAATTAAGGAAAAATGCTGTTAATAATCCTATTGCAAGACGATTGACTCCAACCATTACTTAATCTTTTTTATAACATCACCATAAACTTTATAAGTATATTTCGAACGCAATGTCTTCACCCATTCGCCCTCCAAATAATTCTGATAATCAGCTGTAACAGGTCCCTTCACATCCTGATAAATTTGAGGAGCTTTCAGAATCTTCCCACGAACAGCAACGTATGGATAAGTTTTATCACTATACTTTATTATATGGAAAACCTTATCATCCAATGCGTCTTTAACACCCTGCGAGTACAATCCTTTTTCTATACGGACATCCCCTTTTTTAGATATATTAAACTCATTTTTTATGATTTCTTCTGCCCGTTCCTCTGTATTTGACTTCAAGATGTCCTCAATCTTCTTATAATCCTCCTCTTTTTTACAATACACAATGATACCCCTATAATGAGGAAGATCCCATTTGTATTTTGACGAGTTTGCCTCATAATATTTTCTTAAACCTAACGTATCAGACGCTGCCTTTTCCCAAACATACTCATTACTAATTTCGAAAAGTAACAATCCGTCACTGTATTCCTTCAACAAATTTCTCAAATCCACATTTTCTTTCTTGATATTCTCCTTTTCCACATCAAACATTATATTATTAAGATACTCATTAAAGGTTTTCTTAACAAACTCGTTCTTAGGTGTCTGATCCTTCTTCAAATTTGCAAGATTTATCTTGTTATGATTTATAGAATACTCATAATTAGATAACGCTTTTCTGAAATATGAAAGGAACGCCTCCTGAGAATAAACATTTCCATTAAATGTATATAAAGGAGCATCAACATTATGGAAAAATTTCACTCTATCACGTTCGTCTTTTGTATTCATAATAGAATCAAACACTGCAAGGCTTTCTTCATATACATTCACATTATATTTATTTCTTAACTTGGCAAAGAAAGCTTCTCCTATCTGTTTATCTCTTCCTCCTCTATTAAATTTGCTCTTGTTTTCCTTATAAAACTCTTCCTCGTCAACATAAGGAACCAACTCGGTCAACTTTAAAATATGAACACCAAATGCAGTCATACACAAAGACACATCACCTACCTTCTCCATACTCTTGACCTGAGACACAATCTGCTCCGGGAATGATCCCTGCGACAAATATCCCAAATCTCCACCTTTAGGAGCCGTTTTTTTATCATACGAATATCTCTTTGCCAAACTCTCATAACTTTCGCCCTTCTTTATCAAGCCCATCAAAGAATCCGTCAAACTCTGCATATTCTTATCCATTTCTCCAGCAATTAGAATATGAGAAAACCTCCAATCCTTTGGATTAACCTTGTCTGCAAATGTCTTTACAATATGATACCCAAATTCGGTTCTAAACGGTTTTGAATATGTTCCTATCGGCGTTGAATAAACAACATTTTCGAACTCATAAACCATATCGAATACGTTTACATATCCTAGACTACCACCTCTCTTAGAAGATGGACAATCTGAATATTTCTGTGCCAATTCACTAAAATCAGCCCCTTCTTTCAACTTTTTGTATATATCATTTATTTTCAGATATGGCGTCAAGGTATCTGACCAATTCTCTATTTTTACTAAAATATGACTTGTCAAAACAGATCTTTTCTTTCTCTCAAAAGCCTCATGAATCAACTCTTTTTCTGTCTCTTTTTCTCTTACATACGGAGCTATTAATTGATTCTCATATTTTTGATACTCTGACATATACGAAGGTTGCCCCATAAATCCTAAAGACTTTGCTTCTGCCACCTTCAATTTATAATTGATAAAAAGATCCACATACTCATCAATGGATTTTTTGTCAGATGTAGATACTGAATTATTTTTGTTGTATATGTATTCAAATTCTGATTTATAGATATCCTCATTTGCAATTCTCATCACAACTGGATCCTCCTGTTTTGCCTCACAAAGAGTTGTCATCAAAAGAGAGGACATTAAAGCCCATGCTGAAATTTTCATATATTTCTTTTTAATGTTTAACTTAAGAACGTACAAATATATAAAAAATTACGTTCCTCACAGATGATTCCAACAAAAAAAGGGAGACTTACGCCTCCCTTTTTTATAAAGAAATATATTAAAACTTCTTTTCTCTAATTCTTGCTTTCTTACCAGTAAGCTCACGCAAATAATACAATTTTGCTCTACGAACTTTACCAACCTTATTCACAGTAACTGACTCAATAAATGGAGAATTCATAGGGAAAATTCTTTCTACGCCAACACCGCCAGACATCTTTCTAACTGTGAAACGTTTCTTATCCTCATGACCACTGATGCGAATTACATCACCACGGAATTGCTGAATTCTTTCCTTGTTACCCTCGACAATTCTATATGCCACTGTAACAGTGTCTCCGCTCTTGAACTTTGGAAGTTCCTTGCCACAAGCAAATGCTTGCTCTGCAACTTTAATTAAATCCATCTTTGTTTCTTATTATATTTAACATTAACGCAATATTACAAACACCCACGTTTTATAAGAGATTGCGCAAAAACGATGCAAAATTACATTTTATTTTCTTATCCTCCAAAAAACAATTCTCAAAAATTATCTTTTAGAATACAATGTTCACGATTTTTCCTGGAACAACAATAATCTTCTTCGGTGCCTTTCCATCCATATATTTGGCTGTTTGAGCATCGCTAAGAGCCGTCTTCTCAACTTCCTCCTTTGACATATCTGTTGGCAATTCCAAGAAGAATCTAACCTTTCCATTAAATGACACTGGATATTTAACAGAATTTTCTTTTAAGTAAGACTCATCATATTGTGGCCACTTAGCATCACATACAGAAGTAACATAACCCATTCTGTGATATAATTCTTCTGCAATATGAGGAGCAAAAGGCGCCAACAAAATTACATATTGTTCCAAAATCGACTTCGTCCGACACTTCAACGATGCCAACTCTCCGGCACATATCATGAATGCAGCAACAGATGTGTTATATGAGAAATGCTCTATGTCGTATGTAACCTTTTTTATCAATTTATGAAGTGACTTCAATTCTTCCTTCGTTGCCTCGCGATCAACAACTGCAAAGTTGTCGCCCTCAAAGAACAATCCCCAGAATTTTTTCAAGAAACGGTGAACACCATCAATTCCATTGGTATCCCATGGCTTGGATTGCTCAATAGGTCCTAAGAACATCTCATACAAACGCAAGGTGTCCGCTCCATAATTATTTACAATATCATCAGGATTTACTACGTTGAACATACTCTTGGACATCTTTTCCACCGCCCATCCGCAGACATACTTTCCGCCTTCTAGCACAAACTCTGCCGTATGGTACTCTGGCTTCCATTTCTTAAATGCTTCTATATCCAATACATCATTGCTGACAATATTAACATCCACATGAATTGGAGTCGTTTCATATTGATCCTTCAATCCTAAAGAAACAAACGTGTTCGTTCCCTTAATTCGATACACAAAGTTAGAACGCCCCTGAATCATTCCTTGGTTAATTAATTTCTGGAAAGGTTCATCCTTCACCACATAACCTAAATCAAACAAGAACTTATTCCAGAAACGACTATATATCAAATGTCCTGTAGCATGTTCCGATCCTCCTAAATATAAATCTACGTTCTGCCAATATTCGTTTTCTTCTTTACCGACCAACGCATTCTCATTATGCGGATCCATATAACGTAAATAATATGCAGACGAGCCAGCAAATCCTGGCATCGTATTTAATTCATAAGGATATCCCTCTGCCGTATGCCAATTCTCCGCATGTCCTAATGGAGGCTCACCCTTTTCTGTAGGCTTGAAATCCTTCACATCAGGCAACTCCAAAGGAAGCTGATCTTCTGAGATTGGATATGGAATACCATCTTTGTAATATATAGGGAATGGTTCACCCCAATAACGTTGACGGCTGAATATAGCATCACGCAATCTATAGTTGACTTTAATTCTTCCCAGTTTATGTTCCTTTACATATTCTTTTGCCTTTTTTATAGCTTCTTTAACAGTCAACCCTGTCAAGAAACCTGAATTCACCATGATACCCTCCTTTGCATCAAAGCTATTTTCACTTACGTCACATCCTTCAATCAAAGGAATAATCGGCAAATTAAACTTTTTCGCGAAAGCATAATCACGTGAATCATGCGCAGGAACAGCCATAATAGCACCTGTACCATAACCAGAAAGAACATAATCACTAATCCAAACAGGTATTTCATCCCCCGTAATTGGATTGATTGCATACGCACCCGAGAAGACGCCTGTCACATTTCGGTCTGCTATACGTTCTCTCTCCGTTCTGCGTTTCACCATATCTAAATAGCCATCTACAACTTCTTTACATTCTGCAGTGACAACTTTCTTAACATAATCAGACTCAGGTGCTAACACCATAAATGTAACACCATATATAGTATCTACACGAGTCGTAAAAATAGTGAAGCACTCGTTCGAATTCTTAATCTTGAAATTCAATTCTGTACCCTCACTTCGACCAATCCAATTTCGTTGTGTTTCTTTCAATGAATCAGTCCAGTCAATCTTATCCAGTCCATCTAAAAGACGCTGTGCATATGCAGAAACCCTAAGGCTCCATTGTCTCATGACACGCTGCTCTACAGGATACCCTCCACGAACAGATAAACCTTCACTGATTTCATCATTTGCCAAGACACATCCTAACTCAGGGCAGAAATTAACTTTCGTGTCAGACAAATAAGCTATTCTATAATTCATCAATAGCTCCTGTTGAGATTTTTCATCCATTGCATTCCACTCATCAGCACTAAACTCTTTTTCTTCGGAACATGCAACATCAACATTCAACGACCCACTACATTTAAACTTCTCAATTAAATCCGAAATAGGCTTTGCTTTCTGATCTTTATTGTCATAATAGGAATTATACATTTGAATGAAAGCCCACTGTGTCCACTTATAAAAAGAAGGATCACACGTACGTACCTCACGATTCCAGTCAAAACAGAAACCGATTTTATCCAATTGTTCCCGATAATGATTAATGTTATTTTCTGTCGTTATTGCAGGATGCTGACCTGTTTGGATCGCATATTGTTCAGCAGGTAAGCCATATGAGTCATACCCCATAGGATGCAAGACATTGAATCCACAAAGTCTTTTATATCTACTATAAATATCAGAAGCAATATAACCAAGAGGATGTCCCACATGAAGACCTGCACCTGAAGGATATGGGAACATATCCAGCACATAATATTTAGGTTTATTTTTATCAACCTCTACTTGATACACCTTATTTGACTGCCAATACTGGCGCCATTTCTTTTCAATTTCAACAAAATTGTATTCCATTAGAATGAATTTTTTTGCAAAGTTAGAGATTTTTATAGAAAAGACAATACGAAAAGACAAATAACCTATACTACATTTCTCAAAGTAAAGAATTTATCTAGTTATTTCCTTATCGTCAAAATCAAAGAAGCGGCTATATAAGACATCATGACTAAATAAAAGAATGGCATAAAAAACAAAAAGGGGAACTTAAACAGTTCCCCTTTTTATCAGATTATAGAGAAAATTAATATTCCCACAAATCGTTTTCGAAGTTAGAAAGCAACACCTTAACTTTTTGTTGTTCTTTTCTTACATCCTCAGAAGTCATATTATACTCCAACAAGTTTCTGTTGTAGATATTAGACTCTTTGTAGATGTAACTAGAGAAACGTCTCTTAATAAAGATGTCATCATAAGAAGGTCTTGCACCATTATTCTTATCCGTAATCAAAACTTCAGTTTGAGACAAGAAAGGTCTCAAAGTTTCAAATGGAACCCAGAACAATGGGAACTTCTGGATACCCAAATCAGTTTCTTTCACCATGATTGGGCAGAATGCAATGATTCTAGCATTGAATGTAGAAGTGATCTTATCAAAATACCATACTTCTTTTACGTAGTATTTAACGATATCACGATTAGGAACATCACTCTCATCAACAACAATTATAGAATCATTTGTTAATGAATCAGCCTTAACGGTATGAATCACCTCGAACTTATCGATAAGATCCTTAAAAGGAACGATATGCTCATCAGTAAAGATTTCTCTTGTATCAAGATATTCATACACATTGATTTTGCCTTCCTGAATAAGTCTAAAGATCAGAGTAAAGAAACTTTGTCTGCCGTCTTGAGCTTCTTCAGGATAATACAATGGATAATTCATTTTCTCACGCAAATCGATAGTCCTATAAACAACCTTTTGCCAGAAAATATCATCCGCACGAGGATTAAGCATTTCAATTGGCTCCAGACCATCTTTTGGACCGCTTGTTGGCATATTAGAAGACACTTCCGTAGAAACATCACCTAAATCATCAAAGAAAGCATCTTCTTCTGTTTGTGCAAATACTGAATTAACAGCCAAAGATGCAACTCCAACAAACAAAAATCTAAAAAAATTACTCATAACTTTAAACTTTATTTAAATCAATCACGCAATAAATCACTTAATCTTGATTTCAACAGGAGGCAAAGTACGTTTCAAGTTATCCTGTCCAATTGCTTGAGTATTTGTGATATAAACAGTCTTAGCTTTTGTCATATCCTTGAATACTTTCAACTGACGATCAGTCAACTGGTCACCACTTGCCTTTTCCAACAATGTGTTACCCATTGAATCGAAATAACTTAAAGTAAACTCTAACACCTTGTACTTAACTTCCAAGTCTGCATCATCCAACTTTGCGACAATACGTCTAGCAGTAATCAATTGGCTCTTAGCGATAGCTTTACCACCCTTGAACAATTCCTTACCACCATTTACTCCGTTTACTTCCAACATTGCCAATGGATCTGGCAACTTCTTAACACGGAACTCTTTTGTAGCAATAGGTTGATTTCTACCATCAATATTTGCACTAACAGAAATCTTACATGGAGTACCTACAGTAGCTGGTTTGATAATCCAACCCTTTCCAGTCTTTGTTTGATTTCTACAGTTAGTTACACTGATACTGATTTGTGATGCTGCGACACCTGGAACAGATACACTGACAGGGTTGTCAAATCCAGCATATAACACATTCATCAAGTCTGCTGATACAGTTGCAGTAGGCTCACCTACAATATACTCAGATTCGAAATTATAAGTTTCAACCTTTCCGTTCTTTCTTGTAAGCTCCATTCTACCTTTGTACTTTTGAGGACCAACAGCTCCACAAGGAACCTCATATACGTTGCCGTTTTGTAATACTTTTTCACCAACATAAATAACTGGTTTCTTAGTTGAGTCTGTTGCCGCCAAAATGATTTCAGCAGAATACTTGCTACCTTTCATGACGTAACTTGACTTAGGAATAGCAATAGCTTGAATCTTGTTTACAATAAATGCATCAGCATCCATTGCACCAATCAAGTAAGCCAATGCTTCAGCTTGATTCACCTTTACATCATTCTTAATCTTATCCAATACAGTCAAAGTAGCGATACAAGGCATCTCTGCGAATACTGAATACTCCCAAGGAGTCTTAGGTCCACCTTTTTCCAATGGCTCAACATCAGCTGTGCTGAAGTTATTCTCAATAGAAGCAGTCTTTGTAGTATCGATATTCTTCAAGAATTCACGATATCTTTCTACATGTTCCTTAAGAACTTGACCATTAGTCTTGTTGCCCTCCACCTTTTCAACCAAACCAACTTGGTGAACGATGTTCAAATCTCCTGCATTGAATCCTTCATCATCAACTGCATCCAATGTTGCATTAGGATCTTGAGTAACCTTTTTGATGATGTTAAGTTTCAATTCATCGATATAATCACAAAGAGCATCAGACTCAGAGATAACGCTATCTACTTTAGCCTTCATTCTATTAGCCTTAATAGAATCTGAGTGAAGTAGCGCATTGAATTGGCTCTTGTAGTTTTCTACCTTACCATCATTAATCCCGGTGTTAGTACGCATAGACTTGTCCACCAGGGAATATCCATTCAAGATTTGGGCTGACACATTCAATGCAAGCATTGCGGTAAGCACCAAGTACATCATAGATATCATCTTCTGTCTCGGGGTCTCCGGACAATTCTTAGCTCCACCCATAGTAAACTATTTTATAAATTAATTAAACACTTAAAACAATTAACTCTCTAAATTAGTTTCTAAGGGTCATAGCGTTAAGCATATTTCCGTAAACTGAGTTCAAGCTCTTCAATTGAGATGCCAAGATACCAACTTGTTTCTTGTACTCCTCAGCTTCAGCAGCAGAACCATTCAAAGAAGCTTCAATAGTCTTAACAGCAGAAGCCAATGTCTTCATAGCCTCATTTTGCTCGTTAACAGACTTAACTTGAAGTTCGAATACTGAGTTAATAGTAGAAATGTTTTTATTGATACCATCAATTTGATCTGCGAAGTTCTTAGAACCTTGAGAAGCAGAACCGATGCTAGAAGCAATACTTTGGTAAGAAGAAACCAAAGAATCAGAAGAATCTTTCAAATTCTTTTGAGATGCTGCGAATGCACCAGCGGCAGAAGATGCCATAGCCAAATTTTTAGTATAATCTTCAGAAACAGCAGCTGCAGATGATAAGCTGTTTAATTGTCCAGCAGTCTCGTTCAATTTTTGAACGCCACCAACCAAACTAGTCATTTGCTCATCTACCAATTTCTTGATATTCTGGATTTGAGGAAGAGTATTATCTTCTTCTTCACCTTTCTTACCTTTTTTCTTTGATGAAGATTCTTCATCGCCTGCTTCTAACTCTGGATAAACCAAATTCCACTTCCACTCTTTGTGAGGAGGATCGAATGCTGATAAAGCAAATAGAAAGGCTTCAGTACACATACCGATTGTCAACACTATACCTGCACCTGGCCAGTGCATGATTTTAAACAACGCACCAATAATAACGACTGATGCACCCAAACCGTAAGCCAAACCAGTGAACTTAGAGTATCCTGGTGACTTTTGTAATTCTGAGAATCCCATTTTTTTACGAATTAAAAGTTAATAATATTTGTAATTTTTGTTTCCTTATAATTTTGATTATTCACCAATGTATGTACGAACACATCTGAATCCTAAGAATGATCTGTTCTCATTTTGATATTCGTATGTACGAACACCACACTGCAAGAAGATTCCTACATCTTTCCATGAACCACCACGGATTACTTTTCTTCTCATCACATCCTTATCAGAACTCTTAGCATTGTATTCATAACTTGGGTTCAAATCGTGAACAAATGAATAGTTTGATTCATGATAAGCAGAAGATGTCCACTCTGCAACGTTTCCTGCCATATCATACAAACCGAAATCATTTGGTGGATATGCAGCTACCTTAGAAGAAATCAAATAACCATCATCTGTGTAGTTACCACGTTGTGGCTTGAAGTTAGCCAAGAAACAACCCTTTGCTGTACGGATATAATTACCTCCCCAAGGATACATTGACAAATCTTTTCCACCACGAGCAGCATATTCCCACTCAGCCTCAGTTGGAAGACGATAATCTTGAACACGAACACCCTTATGAGATACTTGATAAGAGTTAAACAAATAAGATCTCCAATGACAGAATGCCTGTGCTTGCTCCCAAGATACACCTACAACTGGATATTCACCATAACCTGGGTGAGAGAAATACAACTTCATATATGGCTCGTTGTATGCATACGTATAGTCACGAATCCAACACAATGTATCAGGATAGATGTTTACACGTTTTTGAGACACAAAGTCAGAACGTTTTTTCAACTCACGATATACTGTGATATTTTGAATTTCACCTCTTTCGTTATAAATTGAAGTGTCTTTTCTAATCATCACATCTGCACTATCCTTTGTCTTTCCTAAACCAGCAATGCTACGATTGTAACGACCTAACAATGGATCAAATTTGTTCTCCTTCTTAGCTGCTTGTACATAATCTACCCATGCATACTTGTACATCAACAAAGTAGAATTAAACTCTGGTGCAAAGTCAATTTTATCATCACCCTGATAGAACAAACTATCCAAAGCCATCTTTTGATCTTCTGTAGGCTTTGCCCAAGGAATTTTCTTCTTATAATTCAAATATGGTCTTTCCAATTCGTTTCCATTCTTATCCTGAAACACCTTGTACGTTTCATCTACTTCTGACAACTTCTCACGAGCAACAGAATCCTTCACCCACTCAACGAATTGTTTGTACTCACCATTAGTAATCTCCGTCTCATCCATCCAGAATGCATCTACGGAAACCGTACGAGACTGGGATGTCATAGCCCAGTTGGCATCTTGGTCATTTTGACCCATAGTGAAAGAACCTCGCTTGATATACAACATTCCATACGGAACGGGCTCTTTCCACGACTTGTTGTAAACTCCCACCAATTCTCCATTTTCTCCACTACATCCAGCGAGAAGGACGGCGACTAATGAAATAATTAACAGCTTTTTCATGATATACACTACTTTATTATCTTTATCATTTTGTTATTTACTCTATAAAATTCTCTCACTCTTATATTTATTTTTTTTAGTAAACTGTGGTTTGAAACAATAACGCAAAGAGACTTCATGACTTCCCCCCGACCTTATCATTTTCGAAGTAGGCAAATCATAAGAATAACCCAAATGGAGACCTTGAATAATATCAATTCCAAAAAGGAACACGAATGAATCTCCAAATCTATAAGAAATTCCACCTCTCACTCTTTTAGAATATTCCAATAAACCTGTCACCTCTGCTTGCCACGTCGACAAATCCGTCTTAACATAAGCAGCCGGAGTAACTGTCCATTGCGGATTATGTGTTTCAAACGTATATCCCCCGAATAAATGATAAGAACGTGGAATATACAACTGGTAATTATCTGCCCCCAACTCCACTGCCGATGCAGTCAAATGCTGAACCGATAACCCCACAAATGAAACATCCGTACGATACATACAACCAAACGAAGCGTCAAAAGCGACATCACTATAACCTTCTGCCGTAAATCCATCTATAAATGGATCAGAAGCCTGATGATATTCATCTCCTTCCATCAACTCGCCAGCACCTCCCGTCAAATCAACACTCTCTTTATCCACCGTTTGACTGATAAATCCTACATTTAATCCTAAACTCAAACTTCCCGTTGGAAGATTGAATTTGTACGAATATTGTAAAAGAACGCTTTGGTTTTTAAACAAACCTATATCATCACTCGAAAAAATCAATCCAACACCATGATTTGTATCTCCTACTTTAAACGGATATGCAATCGAGAATAACAAATCTTTCGGTGCTCCTTTAAATCCAATCCACTGCAAACGATAAATCCCCCCAACGCTCATCATATCATCCACTGCAACCGCCGCTGGATTTATAGCCGACTGATACTCTACATATTGACTAAACTGTGGACTCTTCTGAGCTGATACTTCTACGAAGAACAAACTCATCAATAATAGGATCTTCCATCCTCTTTTCATACCACTCACGTTAGTCACATTTGAAATCAACGACAATATTACAATTTTTTACAATAATTTACAAATAGAGGGCTGAAATTTAAACATTTTTTTATTTATTTTTTTTCAACACCCTGTTAATAACTTCTAATATTCCTCTTCGTTAAAAAAGAAATCTTCCTTACTTGGATAATCCGGCCATATATCTTCTATGCTTTCGTATATATCACCTTCATCCTCCATCTCTTGGAGATTTTCAATCACCTCCAACGGTGCTCCAGACCTTACAGCAAAGTCAATCAACTCATCTTTTGTTGCTGGCCATGGTGCATCTTCTAACTTCGAAGCTAATTCTAATGTCCAATACATTTCAATCAGAATTTATTTTTTACTTTGTCTTTTATACTACTTGATTTGCATCCCAGTAGAGGATTGCAAAAATATATTTTTTTTTGTTGTCACCAACTATTTTAAAAACTTTTTTTCATCTCCTTCGATTATTTTTTTACAGAAATAACGGAGGCGTATAGTATAAATTGTATGACTCTCTCTGCAAATCATTATTATAAATCAGAATACCATAAAAGAAAAGATCCAAATCAACCCTCACATTTGCACTCTCCCTTATTTTATTCCAAACCATCTCTTTTTCTTTGTCTTTATGTATGTCTGATATAATCACAACTGACGTTGTCACCAACTTCTTTTTCACTTCATCATAAAGCTTTTCTATATCTTTTGGCATACACGTCCTTCCGAAATACACCAAACCTATCTGATCTTCTTTCACATTTTCAAGTTGCATATTATAATCTTCATACACCTGAACATTTTCCACTCCCGTCTTCTTTAGGTTCATCTTCAACAACTCAGACACAGCCTTTTCTTTTTCACCCGCATAAACTTTCGTCCGGCTATCAGGAGACGCCAAATAAATTGTGCTAATTCCAATCGATGAACCAAACTCAACAATGTTTTGCGGATGAAAGAATTTCGACAAGCGGAACAACAATTGGTCGTATGATGGTGAAAACGTATTTTCTCCAACCAAAGAAGAAAGCGTCACCTCCTCCTGTCCATCACCGCCGTCCTTGCTAATTAATAGTTTCTTGGATGATTTCTTTAAAATCTTACGCAATGTCTCCACCTGACTGAATCGATAGTACGGATGCTTATTCTCTATAACCATCGTCATCAGGTAATATACATACGGAGAATGGATTCCAAATCCTCTTCTATGCTTCGACTTGAATAGATACTGAATATATTTCCAGATATAACACATAAGAAAAAAAGAGGGAACAATCAATGTCCCCTCGTCTGAACTATATGGTTTTATTATTTCACACGTTCAATATATGAACCATCACGAGTATCAACCAAAATAGTTTCTCCCTCGTTAATAAACAATGGAACGCGTACTGTTGCACCTGTTTCCACTGTAGCTGGCTTCAATGTGTTAGTTGCTGTATCTCCCTTCAATCCTGGCTCTGTATAAGTAATCTTCAACGGAGTCTTCACTGGCATTTCAGCAAACAAAACAGACTCTGTTGACGCATCGAATACAACCTCCACAACATCACTCTCCTTCATGAATTCTACACCAGTAATCAAATCATGAGCGATAGGAATTTGTTCGAATGTTTCATTATTCATGAAAATATAATTTTCACCCTCTTTATACAAGTATTGGTGCTCACGACGTTCTACACGAACATCTTCCAATTTTTCACCAATGTTGAAACGTTTCTCAACAACGAGTCCATTGACAACATTTTTCAACTTTGTACGCATAAATGTATTACCCTTTCCTGGCTTTACATGCAGGAACTCAATACAAAAATAGAGCTTGCCATCCATACGAATGCAGGTTCCATTTTTAATGTCTTGTGCATTAATCATATTAAATTGCTTTAAAATTATCTTTTCATTTTCAGGTTGCAAAGTTAATGCAATTCTGTAAATTTCAAAATAGTAATATCATAAAAAGTAAAGAATAAAAATAGAATGACAGAAAGATTCTTTATCTTTGCAGCCAAATTTATACTGTCTTTATCGACAGAAACAAAAGAAAACGAATCAATAATAAAAAAATAGATTAAATATGAATTTTGTCGAAGAACTGAAATGGCGTGGCATGATTCAAGACATGACCCCCGGAACTGAAGAACAATTGAAAAAAGAGATGACTTCTGCTTATTTGGGTATAGATCCTACAGCTGACTCTCTTCACATAGGTCACCTCGTCGGAGTCATGATGCTTCGTCACTTCCAACGTAGTGGTCACAAACCAATTGCATTAATCGGAGGGGCAACAGGAATGATCGGCGATCCTTCTGGAAAATCACAAGAACGTGTATTAATCGATGAGCCTAAACTACGACATAATCAAGAATGTATTAAAAAACAATTAGAGAAATTTCTTGATTTCAACAGCAATGCAGAAAACGCTGCTGAACTAGTCAACAATTATGACTGGATGAAAGATTTCACTTTTCTCGACTTCATCAGAAATATCGGAAAACTTATCACCGTCAACTATATGATGTCCAAAGATTCTGTCAAACGTCGTTTCACAGGAGAAAATGGCGCAGACGGAATGTCCTTTACCGAATTTTCTTACCAACTACTTCAAGGATATGATTTTGTTTATTTGAATGAACATAAAAATTGCAAACTTCAACTAGGTGGTGCCGATCAATGGGGAAATATCACAACTGGAACCGAGATGATTCGCAAAATCTCCGGAAACGAAGCTTTCGCCCTAACTTGCCCTTTGATCACAAAAGCAGACGGAAAGAAATTCGGAAAAACCGAATCGGGTAACGTATGGTTGGATAGACGATACACCTCTCCATATAAATTCTATCAATTCTGGTTGAACGTCTCTGATGAGGATGCTGAAAAATACATTAAAATATTCACAAGTCTTCCTCACGACGAAATCAACGCTCTTATTCAGGAACAAAAAGAGGCTCCTCATTTACGCCCATTACAAAAAAGATTGGCCAAGGAAATTACCATCATGGTACATTCTCAGGAGGATTACGATGCTGCCGTAGAAGCTTCCAATATCCTATTCGGTAATGCCACATCTGATTCTCTAAAAAAATTGGATGAAGAGACATTCCTTTCCGTATTTGAAGGTGTTCCTCAATTTGAAGTCTCTAAAAACGATTTGTCGAACGGAATTAAAGCATCCGACCTGCTGGCTACTAACACCAACATTTTCAGTTCTAAAGGAGAGATGCGCAAACTAGTCCAAGGCGGTGGCGTTTCTATTAATAAGGAGAAAATCACAGAGGCTGACGTTGTAATCAATTCAGAAAATTTACTTAATAACAAGTATATCCTGATCCAACGTGGTAAGAAGAACTACTACTTAATTATTGCCAAATAACACAATCTTCTGATTATCAAACAATATCACTGTCTTTTCTTCTTTATTCTTCTCTTTTGGAATTTTTTTAAGAAAAAACACAGTGTAAAATTTTGATTAAACAAAAAAAGGTAGTACCTTTGCATCGCTTTCGAAAAGAAAGCAATTTAGGATTGTCTCATGGTGTAATGGTAGCACTACAGTTTTTGGTACTGTCTGTCGAGGTTCGAATCCTCGTGAGACAACCAATCCAAAGAGATTCTGATTTTTCAGAGTCTCTTTTTTTATCCTCATATTTATTTACTATTTTAAAGATTTAGGGACCTTCAAAAAATACAGATTTTTAATCATCACATATTTGTTTCTCATATTTTACTTTTTTTTAATTCTATATTTGTAAAAAAAACATACACCATGAAGAAAAAATTAAAATTCATCACATCGCTGTTCTTTCTCGGATTAGGCTTACCTGCCTCTATTTATGCAGCGAACAATCCATTAGCTCAATACGAGAGCTTTCTCGAACCTGAAGACGACATTATTATCACGGAAAAAGTAGAAACCATCTCCTACTCCCGCAACTCATCGGGTGTTTCCGCCTCACGTTCGGTAAAAACCAAATACATGAACCGTCGGTATGGAGCCAATCACGAATTCCAAATTTATTATAATGAAGAGGATTCTAAACTAACTAATATCAAGTCAGAACGTGTCACCTATTTCTTCTCATCTAATTTAGACAATGATGGCATCTTTTTTGATGGCATGAACATATGCAACTGTCAAACCAATTTGAAAGCTGCTGGAGAAAAAGCGACCTTCGAATACGATCAAAACTACAATAATGCTTTATATCTGGCAAAAGCCGTTTTCGCCGAATCTGAATTTATCGGCAAGCACACCATCATAGTGGAAGTGCCTTCTTGGCTAAACATGGAAATCAAAGAATTCAATTTCAACGGAAAGGTGACCAAAACAACAAAACCAGATGGCAAAAAAAACACCTACACATACACTATGGAAAATGTGAAACCTCTTCGAGAGGAAAATCACACACAACCGCCATTATACACTTTCCCTAGTCTGTTATTTGTCTATAAATCTGCAACACTATCCAGCAGCAAAGAAATGACATTATTTTCCACAGCGCAAAATCAATATCAATGGTACAATCAACTGATGGCTCAAATCACCGAAAATACCGACAGTATATGCAAGGAGACCCATAAGATTGTAGCCCACTGCAAGAACAACTACGAAAAAGTCTCCACCCTTTATCAATGGGTACAAAAAAATATTCGTTATATAGCTTTTGAAAACGGAATTGCTGGTTTCAAGCCTCAACTAGCCAGCAGGGTATTGGATGACAAATACGGTGATTGCAAAGGCATGGCAAATCTTCTTCGTAACATGCTAAGATGTGAAGGTATCGACAGCAGAATGGTCTGGTTAGGAACAAATGATCTTCCTTACGACTACTCCACCCCGTCACTGGCTGTAGATAATCACGCCATTTGTGCTGCTATCATAGGGAAAGACACCATATATCTTGATGCCACATGTGAATATGCTGCAATGAAAGAATATCCAAGTTCTATCGCAGGTCGTCCTGTAATGATGGAGAACGGGAACAACTGTATCCTCACCCACGTACCTGCCAGCCGTCCCCACAACAATTTGGATAGCACCTATATATCCATGACAATAACAGAAAAAGGATTAGAAGGGAAATTCAAAAACATCCAAAGAGGTGATGATAAAATCAAGTTCCTCTACTATTTCGACGATGATTTCTCTGACATCTTGAAATCACTTCAAAGGAAAGGATTCAAAGGTCTCCCTCCAACCAATGAGCAGGTGGAACTATCTGGTGTAACATCAGCAGATAAGGAAGTAATCGTGGAATATCCTTTCATTCTGGAAGAACCAATTGTCAAATCAGACAACAAATATTACATATCCATGGATATCACCCACCGATTTTTATCGCTGGAAACAGACGAAGATAAAAAGAAGAGCAACCTATATTTCAAGTACAAAGCAGTAGATGCTTACACTTCTGAACTGACAATTCCTTCCGGCTATAAACTGACCCACAAACCTGCCGATCTGAAGATAGACAAGCAGAAATACAAATTTGAAATAAAATACGAGCTAAAAGGAAATAAAATCCTCTACAAAAGGTCCATCACACTCAAGGAACAAACAATTCCTCAAGAACAACTGAGTGAATGGAATAAGGATCTTGAGAAATTGAAATCCGCTTATTTGGAGATGCTCATATTAGAGAAATAAATCATATTGTAAAAACAGGATAATTCCATCCACAATTCTTATATAAAATGAAAAAATACATAGCAATTATAGTAGCTCTACTACTCGTCCTTCCTTCTCACGCGAAAAGGAGACCGCTTAACGAAGAAAAAAAGATTAATGAAATATGGGCTCGTACTGACATGCCTGAATTCAATGATTTCACCGTGAAAGACAAATACAAAAATGAACCTATCATATTTCTTGCAAAATATGATGAATTCATAGGCAAAATGAGGCTCGTTCTTGCTGGCGAAGCACTCCCTATAACCATCACGAAACTATCTCGATGTCTCGTGAAGATAAACGACAACAGTGCCATTAAATCTTTTTCTGAAATCGAATACAAAAATTATTCACAGACGCAAAAAAGCGTTGTGGGTATCCGTATTCACAAACAAGATGGTTCTCTTATCGAATTAAATCCCAATGATTATATCAAAGTCGGTACAAACTTAAAAGGGAAGAATACCAAAAACAATGTGTCGAAAATCGCTGTGCCCAATTTGCAAAAAGGAGATATCGTTGACTATTTCATTTATCAAGAATTAGACATGTTAAGCAGCAAGCAAATTGAATATCCGCTCAGCGACTTTGCTCCAATTCAAAAATATCGTTTCCACGGAGATATAACGTCACAGTATCGCACTCAGGAATCTTGGTATTGGCTACCTAGTTATATAAAACCAAAAGAGATAAACGACAAGGACAAAACACATTTGGATTTTGAACTTACAGACATTGACAAACAACCAAAAGAAGTATTCAACGCTCCATATAGAGACGAACCTCGTTTGAAAATATGGTATGACAAATACCTAACAGGCTGTTCTAATGCTCCTATGATTAAGAAATTTAGTAAAATAAACCGCATGACAAAACAAACAGAAGCAAATAAAATCAACGAAATAATAAGCGATCATGCATTTTATTATTCCAAAATTCGTGCGACGACCACGAATGAATATATTAAATTTTACAACAAAGCTTTCGTCTATTTGAAAAAATACTTGGCTCAGCATCCTAATCTATCTGAGAAACAAATAGCCGACGAGGTTTACAATTATCTATGTTTTGCCCGAAACGGAAATGATATTTCCATTACACCTGATGCCTTCTGGGTCTTCTTCTCTGTCATGACCACAAAATTAGGTTTAACGCGCACCTACGGTATAGTAAACAATAGATATGCAGGAAATTGGGAAAACCAACTCTTCGAAGAATCATATAACTCAGTCATAAAATTAAAAGATGGCACTTGTTACTACCCTTGTTCCAACAACCTACCTTGTGCCATAGACCAACCTTCTGTTTATGAAGGCATGGAAGCTATTCTGATTGATGCGGCCAACAAACCATTGAAATACAAACTCTGTACCGACTACAACAAGCTTACACGAAAGAAGATCAACATTACGCCTGCCAACAAAAACCGATCTGAGTATGTAATCAATGCGACATTGGACGATACAGACGTCAACGCTCTTAACATAGATCGAACAGTTTCAATTCTCGGAACTGATAAAATTGATATCCGTAAAGATCTAGGAACTTTCCAACAATGGGATTCCATTATGCGCAAGCACTTCAATATTACCCAAACATACGAAGAGACAGCAAAGAAAAATGGAATGGATCAAAATCTAATCGACCAATACACGGCTTATTTTGAGTTAGAACCTTACTTTCAGAAAAAAGCTTTTGAAAGTGAAGCAGAGGAATATTTCCGCAATCCTGTGAAAAAGCTGCAGCAATATAACATAAAATCCTACGGATTATTCGCCAACCAACCGCAATTCACATATACCTCCTCAACCAAAGTGGGAGAAATGGTGCGGACTGCTCCCAACAGCAAGATCGTCAGTGTTGGATACCTGCTCAAGAATTTAGGGTTTTCTGCTTTAAAGAAAGATCGAAAATCAAATATTGTCTTTAACAGCACCGCACAAGTTATCTATAAGATAAGTCTTAATATACCAAGCGGCTATAAAGTAGAAAACTTGTCAACTCTTGAAAGTTCTGTCACAAACAAATGCGGGTTGTTCACTTCTACTGCAAAAGTTGAAAACGACAAATTGATTCTCTCTGTCGAATGGGATATCAACAATGTGGAATACCCTGCTCAGGATTGGAACAGTTTATTGGAGATTTTCAATGCCTACGATGACCTCTACAACAAATCCGTCGTCTTAAGCAAATAATCGATTCCGACCCAAACAGAAGGAAGAATGTGAGTGAATGTCCACATTCTTCCTTTTTATATGCAATCATAAATTTATTCTCTACCAGACATTTCAAATTCAAAAAAAAGATTACCTTTGCAATACCATAAAACAAAAAGAATTAGCTAATAGGCTTGCGGTAATAGCTCAGTTGGTAGAGCACTAGCTTCCCAAGCTGGGGGTCGCGGGTTCGAGTCCCGTTTACCGCTCAAAGAGGATGCATCCTTGAACTGAACCCCGAAAGTTGGACAAAAAAACTTTCGGGGTTCAGTTCACCTTGGGACACATCCTCTTTTTTTTATACCTTTTAGAATTGAATCGTAAATTATAGATATCTTATTATTTATGTCTGAAATCATTGGTAATTCTCCTCAGGCATAAAAAGGATTTTTATTGTATCATCAGCCACCTTGTATTGATATATGATGGTAATGTTGGATTCCCTATAGAGCATCAACGCAGGGCCTAATACAATTGGTCTTATATGTTCCCTCATGTTATCTTTAAATTCGTTTGGATCTTCAATCTCAACGTCATGCAGTTCATACTGATAAGTGAAACGCATCTTCTCCCAATCCATCTCTACATCTTTCAAGATAGTGTATTCATCAACATCTGACGGACATAGAGATTTTATAGATTTCACCTCGTCATTGATTTTATCCTTCACATTGATTTTTGCTTGTGCAGCATCTACCTCTTGCCCATACTCTTCTGGAGTGACTGTAATCTCCTTTACTACCGCATGCTCACTCGTGAGGTATTTCACTGTTATAGAATAGTCTGCATTCTTCATCATTTGTATAAACACCCACAAATCTGGTCTCTTATGAATCAAATCTATAAAAATTTTTTTAGCCAACTCAGAATCCTGCTCCTTTATACTTTTGGCAACCAAGTCACTAGTAACACTATAATACATGATGACGTTATTTTCCTTCCCATTACATTTTATACTATCATACGACTCATATTCTGTCACTTTAATAGGCAATTTTGCATTCTCATCCTCAACATATTTTTTAACAGCGTATTGGCTGGTTTGTGTACACGAAAGGAAGGAAAGAAATCCTATCCCAATCATCATAAGTTTTAAATTTTTCATACTTTTTATTTGTAAAATTATTGCTTTATCTTTTAAAGACATATCATCTGAATCATTATTTAGCAAACAGCCAAGCATCTGTCGGTTTAAGTTCAAAAAATTCACTGCACTTTTCTCCCTTATCAATATAATAGATGAACAGACCAAACGTTTCATGATTATATTTAAATGCACTAACAATCCGACTGATTTCACTATCATTTAATTGGTTACCCACACCACGTGGCAGAATTCTAATTGTATTCCACATATGATAAGTCTCCACATCCGTTTCAACCACTTCACATTCACTTCCATCATATTTAATTACGTGTAATGTCATAGGCTTGGAACAATCAATCGTGTCGGTCATCTTTCTCTTCTTGGAAGCGTGACTTAATTCATATTTATGCAGTTCCCCTTGTTTGTCAAAATAGCGAAGTTCAAAACTCTCTGACCCCTTTGTTCGATAGACTTTTCTCACCACTGGTTCTTTCATATCTTGGATCAGCAAAGAAAAAGTATCTTCTTTCACAGGTAATTTCAGTGTCAAAGCTTCTATTTCCTGCATTGTTGATGCCATACCACTTGTCTCCATTCGTTTCTTATGTATTTTCACAATTTCCCCCTTACTTACCTTTATTGTCTTCTCTTTGTTTCCTGCTTGTTTGACATAGATAGTCTGATCATTTACTTGTTTAATAACACTTATCTGTCTTATTGGAAGAGGCAAAAGGACCATGCCTTCATAATTTTGAATGACTAACCGATTATCATCCAATACGAATTGTCCCTGAGACAATATATTCAGAGGAAGGACAGCTAAAAATAATACGGCAACTATAAATCTCATATTCTATAATTACATTAATTTCTGGTTACCAAAAAATCACAATTTTGAAACGCCCATCATTTATTCTTTTCCAAGAAATCGAGTATATCCCGGATCAACAATAGGAATTCATCTTTTTCTCCCTTACACTCATATGGAGAGAGCTCCTGTTTTTTGAAAACTGCAAGAAGGGAATCTTCCTTACAAACAGTTCCATGAACCTCCTTTTTGTGGCACTCTACCAGATTCCCATTCTTATCAAAATAATAACGATACTGATACTTGGCACAATTCGACATAGAATCCATATAATAGCCAAACAGACTGTCACAAACAGCATTAATCCATACTAACTTGCCCTTTTCATATACACATTCTATATCCGAAGAACTAGGATACCCCCAATAGCAGTATTGATGAGAAATTTTCTTGATAGTCAAGTCTCGAGTCGGATGGTGTCCACTTTTTATGGATAAAAGATATATATTCTCATCCTCTGGATCGGAATAGTCGAGATCGAAATACTTATCGGTAAGATTACATTCTGAATCCATGACAAACTCCAGGTTCATATTATATTCATCATCCATATTCTCTTCGGATTCCTCCTCTTCTGGTTCTTGTACGATTGTATCGATCTCATCACCAGCACTTTGAAAATTTTCTTGATTTGAACTTTCACAGGACGACAAAAGTATGATGATAAGTAACGGAAAGTCCCAAAATATTTTGTGCGTTATTGCCATATTTTATGATTTTGTGTTGATTGCAAATATAGATCAAACCATCAATGAGTAAGATTACGCCACAAGAAGTATATTAAGCTTATAACAAAGCATATAGCAAAAGTTTCAGGAATCTCCTTGGCACATATAGGGTCATGTCCCCTGCTGGGAAAGACTGAAAGAAATATAACTCCAAGCACAGACATTAAAGCACTTGGCAATATAACATTTAATAAAATTCTTTTCATGTTTTTGTGTCACCTCACACTTACAACTAGAAACAAAACAATGAAAACCACAGCAAAAATAGGAATTAATTGTTTCGTATTCATAGACATAATATTTTTTACAAACATTCAAAGATACAATATATTTATATTAATTTCATCTTTATAATCTTAGATATGTGCGATTATCATACTTGTCTCGCAATCTAAGATTTTCTGAACAGATTCAATTAATATCACGTCTTCGTCTATTAGCTTTTCGGGATCCCTAATGTTTATACTACAACAAGCAAATCCACATTTAAAATCATAACATAAGTCATTAAGCGACGCTACTTCGCCGCAACACGGAAGAATAATATCGAGTTTGTTAAAATCATCTTTCCATGCAATATCCATGGCCTCTCCCCACCAATCAAAACTTATTTCTTTCCCGCATTTAGGACATGTTATCATCTCAAAATTGCTTGCACAATCATAAAAATTTGGGGTGTCTGTGATTATCAAATCAACAGAATCGCATACGATAGCAGATTCAATAAACGATTTTGCGGCGTTTAATTTATCCTGAGATACTTTTTTGTATGGATCTTTGGGTATTATTCTGTATATATCTACTGACATTTCGTTATCGTAATAAATTATTTTTTACCATCTTATTTCAATATCTTCTATACCATAAGAGGAGATGTATGCAACACCATCTTTGAAGAAATAGACAGCTGTGTTGTCATCGTTCTCGTCATACATTCTGCGAAGAGATGTGTATTCATCCAACATTGATTTTTTTGCTTCGACGCGATTGTCTTCCACCATGGTTCCTGACACACGTATCCATTTGTTGTTTTCTGCATCGAAGGCACACAACTCAGCTTTTGGATTTTGTGCGAGCTGCTGAGACGTTCTTTTCTTATGACCTGTTTGAATGTATAATTTACCTTCAAAAATATGGATGGTTCCAAACGGACGAACGCGTGGTTGACCGTTATCATCTGTGGCTAGATAATAGACGCCACATTTTTTAATGAAATCGTGTACTTGCTGAATGTTTTCCATATTTTCTGTTTTGTATTGAGTTGGATCGATTGTTTCGATTGCAGGGGTCGTGCTCTTTTCTTCTACGACTGATGTTGAATCTTTGGACGATTCAATTTGTGAATCTTTTTGTGATTCGTTACAACTGATTAAACAGAATGCCAATAGGGGCATCACCAAAAATTTCTTTGTATTCATATCTATTATATTCATTGGTTTATTTTACTTTTTTTCTTCCATCCTGTTGTCAGAATTGCCTTGGCTCCTTTGATCCCGCAGCTTTTCTGATGAGAGGCATAGGCTTCAATGGCTCTATCCAGTATTTGTTGATCAGACTCTCCTTTAATATATCCAGTGATGGCATCGTGAATCGTATAGGCTTCGGGGGCCATTAATTCTCGTGTCCATACTAACGGATTGACATTGGAAGTCTCCAGATAAGGAGTGAAATAATCTCTGCTAATGCATGCGAGGATGATTATATCTCGTTTCTTCCCATCAACGTTGGCAAAGGTATCTGCAATCGTATGCTCCATCAAGCCGTCGTGACCAATATAGCTCACTAACTGTGCGTTTCCGCAACAACCAATCGTTAGGTCATTGTTGATGTGAACTGTGTCTTTCCATCTTCCACATGCACTGGAAAGGAAGTCGGAGATGCATTGTGCAATGTATTTCCCATTGTAGGCGTCGGCCACTAAGTAATAGTTCTGATTGACATGTTTGAAAACGAGCCGTTCCATGACGGTGTCGTTGATGGAAGATGTTTTTAACAGTTTCCATTCCTGACTCTTTTTGAAATATGTTTTAATTCCGTATCCACATCCCCAATATAGATTGGTGGATGGTTTTTGTCCGTTTCCTATGCTGACGGGAACGGGGACGATGCCCTGGTGGACGTTGTCGCAAAGGGCCACGAAGACATGAATGGATTTGAATGTGGTATCGAATTGAGTGTTTTGGTCTGTCCTCTTATCGACGGGCGTTCCTTGATCCGCTTCGTCGCCATAAACAGATTCAAAATCACCATATTCATATATCTCTTCTTGTTTTTGTGAAGAAACTTCCTCGCTGGTGAAGGAGTCTGCGACACACTCTCTCTTTACACAAGTGTCTTCTTTTGTGTAAACGGTATCTTTTTTCATACATGTGGTATCTGCCTGTTGTTGCGAAGACTCTTCTTTTGCGGAGTTTTTGCAGCTTAATATGCAGATTATAAGAAATATAATGCAGAATATTGAATGAATGAAATGTTTCATTTGACAGTTATGAATTTATAGAACACTTCAAAACAACGCTGTCAAAGATAGGAATAAAAAAATGAAAATGTTACATCTTTTCCTTTTTTTGTTTCTGATGGCATTCAAGAGCGAATGTTTTTAGTTTCCTTTATGTTAAAAACATTTTTTTATGATTCCATTATTTTTTGTATATTGGAACGGAAATTTATTTAATTTTATGCAATTATTCAATAATAACCATTTAAAATGAAAAAGAAACTTTTTATCGCTTTGGCGATCATCCTTGCTGGATTAACTTCCTGTGAGGACAAAGAAGTCTTGAATTCTCAAGCAAATCAAAGTAGTGAGCCTTCTTTCATCGTACTTGATGAATCGGAAGTTACGGAACAAGAACTCTATGAGATGACAATCGGAGATATGAAGAAAAGCGTTGACGCTGACATCTTCGATGGTGTGGATAGAGTTTACAAAGAGGCAAGCAACAACCAGGTTGACAATCAAGGTGCCACAACTAAAGCGTTAGTTCCTCTTTTGTATAAAGTGGTACGTATTGAATACAAAACACTTGACCAGAATATGGTGCCTGTAAATGCCTCTGCATTGATTGTATATCCACTTCTTCGTAAGATGAATAAGGTGATGTTGATCAACCATGGTACACAGATTGGATTTACAATGATTCCTACACAATACACTTCTGTAGAAGCTATTATGGCTGCGACAGGCGCACTTTGTATTCTTCCTGATTATATTGGTCTTGGTTCCACATCAGACCATCCTGATTTATATCTGAATCATGAGGTTCACGGACGTACCAGTGTGGATGCTCTTATTGCTCTTTTAGATTATGCGAAAGCAAAAAAACTTTCTCTTGATAATTCATACAAATCATATATCGTAGGTTATTCACAAGGAGGATCAGTCTCTTTGGCTTCTCTTCGTAGAGTACAACAATTGGATATGGAAACTCAAAGAAGAATCAATTTGGACAAGGTGTACTGCGGTGATGGGCCATACGATCTTCGTCGTACTTTTGAGACTTATATGGAAGAGTATGAGCAAGGAAAGAAGATGGGACTAGGTTCTGTAGTTCCTCTTGTAATCAACAGTATGTTCAACAGCTATCCGTCAGAGGTTACCAACATGAGATATGAGGATTTCTTCACTCCATGGGCTCTTTCAACGGGTGTTCCTCAAGCTGTCAGAAATAACAGTGAAAATGTGATTGATATGATGTTGAAGTTCAATGGCAAGTCTCTTGGTGACATCCTCAATATAGAATATATCACGGAACATCCAGATCATCTGGCTAAGCTTCTAGAATTGATGGATCGTCAAAATCTATGTCACGGATGGCAACCACAGTATAAGTTGAAGCTTCTTCATGGTAATCCTGATGGCGTAGTGCCATTCTCTAATTTTGAAGAGGCTGTTCAAGGTCTAAACAACAATTATGTGGAAACAAAGGTTATCAGCAATAATTCCATATTGCTTACCGACCCTCTTCTTCAACACATCAGTGGTATGATGGTCATGTTGGAAGAAATTCTTTCAGGTAAGTTTTAATTGAGTTGATTGAAATAAAATTTCTCAATAGAAGCAAAAAAAAGGTAGAGACGCACGGCCGTGCGTCTCTACTAAATATGTAAAATCCCTTTTATGTAAAAACGACGGGGTGAAAGAGGGCTTCACGCAACCGCCGTTGATGCAAATATAATTCAAATTTATAAACCGAGAAAAAAAACAACTCACGCCCCACCCTTTCACCCAAGGCGTTGCCGTTGGGCTATATTTGTTGCAGCCTTTCAGGCTGACGGGGACGGACATGGAATGGTGTATTCCTACACTATAATCGTATTGTATTCACATTAATATATTTATTGAACTCACTTTTCCTATATAAATAATAGATTGGTTTATTAGGTGCAATTACTTTTCCTGTTGATTTTAATTTCACGACCTTTTCGTTATTGTTAAAAACAAAAACTAATGTATCTATATCTAATGGTAATGATGCACCATATTCTCCATTATCATAAAAAAAATGCATATTCATTCGTGCCGTATCACACAGAATGGAGTATATGGGCGAATCGTATCTTTGTTTGACATCAATTGATAATATTCTAGCCTTATACACATGTCTTGCGCCCATTTTTTTTACACACACAATATCTGTAGCCACGACCTTATAATCCGTCACTTGCATATATTCTTCTTCTGAATAATTAATCCTTTTCTCTTTGTGTATAATATATACAATGACAAGAATCGAATTAATAAACATTATAGCATACAACAGGAAAAACATCTTATTTGTAATTGTTTTTGCCATTCTATATCCTAATTTTTATATTGTTGTTATTGAACCATCTCACTCCTACAACTAGACAACGAGCCGATGAAATCTGCGACAAAAAAATAGGAATTAATTGTTTCATATTCATCGACATAAATTTTTCACTAACATTCAAAGATACTATATTTATTTTAATTTCATCTTTATAATCTTAGTAATGTGCTATTATCTCACTTGTCTCGCAATCTAAAATTTCCTGAACAGATTCTATTTATAATCTAAAATTATGTTTTTGTGTTAAAAACTAAACAGTTGATGGATGATTATAAGTCATCCATCATTGTTTTTCTCGATTCTTCTTCATTTATATTGTCAATATATTTAATGATTACCGATGCAGTTCCGTAATCCACCTTCTTCATGGTAAGGATTATGCTTCCATTTTTAGTTTTGAATTCGGATTTATAGATGCATTCATCATTCAGCAAGGCATAGAATCTTAAAAAGTCAGTACCTGGTTCCCTGCCAGAGAACCTCTCGACCGTTTCCGGCATACCGTTTCCGTGTGCATTTCCTTCAAGGTGTAATATCTATTGGTTATAGAGTTCCATGTCTTTTGTTCAGGGAATTAAACTGTTGTCTTTTAGGTAAAAATTTCCTTTGTCAAAAAATCAAAAACAATCTGTCCCAGCCCTTCAGGCTGGTATGGAACTCACACCCCACCCTTTCACCCAAGGCGTTGCCGTTGGGCTATATCTGTTGTAGTCTTTCAGACTGACGGATACGGGCGAGTATTGCATTGTCCTTCCATATTGTCAGCTTTTCAGAGTCTGAAAGGCTCATATAGATATAGCCCATGGCATCGCCCTGGGAAGGGTGTTAACCCGTGTATGAAACGGGGCGTGCGGTAATTGGAACCCAAAAGGGGGTGACACATAATGACGAAAAACATTAAATCGTGAAATTTCGTCATTAAAGCGCATTCGTGATGCCAATCCAAAATATCTGCTTTCATTGGATTTCGATGAGAGCGTAGTGGATGGTGTTCAGAAAATCAACGTGATAGATTGGTTGATGAAAACAAAAAATAAGGATTGATGTTGAAAATAATTATAATTTGTTTTTATTTTTGTCATACAAGTTATATTCAGAATATTCAAGCAATATGATTAAAGAAGTCCTTAAATACTCAATGTTATCACTTGCTATTTTGGTTGTAGGATTATTTAATAGCGACTCTTTGTTTTCTAATGATTTATTATTGTATGGATTCATTGTTTTGCACATTGTTGTAATAGCGATAGGTGCGTATCTCTTTTATAAAAAGAATCGTAATGATGAAAAACGAGTTGCAAAAAGTATTATATTTTTTCTAATCACAGAGACTCTGACATGGATACTTTTCTTTGTCATCTTTAATTTAGTATGGATTTTCTCGAATAAAAAATGAGTTAAACGAGAATTACAGTTTTTAAGTACTATTATTCTCTTTATGTTAAAAAATTAAGAAATGATTAAAAACGTTGATATTGATTTTTATGATAGCAAACGTCATAAACTTATTGGATGTTTATTGCTTATTTTAGCTCTTACGTCATGTTCGCAGAAGGTTGCTAAAACAAATGATGTGGCAGATGATGCTATGATTCAGGGAGATGCTGATAGTTTAGTTAATGTAAACGTTGATACAATATCGGCAAATACAATAACAATCGGCAATGCAGAAATTGATTCATTTATTGCTGAAAATGTGATAGTGAAGGAATCTTTGAATGAAGATAGTTTTGGCGTTCGTTATAGAAGAATAAAATTTATAATTGATTCTCCATTGAATGGGTATAAATATTTTAAGGAAGTGGACAGTATAGTGTGTTCTTTTAATAAATGGACCAATACACCTAACGCTGTGTATGAGGCGAATATTAAAGAGATTCTTGATGAAGGTTGTAGTGGAGAGGATGTAGTGGCATACAGAAATGGGATTAAGGTTATGGAATCACATGATTATGGATGTGGTGATAATAGTCGTCATAGTACAACATATTATTATTCCGATGGACGTGTCGCCGATTTTGACTCTGTTGAAATAGCAAACGGAGAATATGTTTTTCCATAAATTTTTAAGTACTATGATTCCCTTTATGTTTTAAAACTTAAAGCGATTTCACTTTGTCGGTGATACCTATTTAGTATTACTATGAGTCGCTTCGCAAGAAATCCTACAAATCTGTTCAAATCTAACAAATCGCTTTTAATGCAACTCATATTTGTAGGATTTGTAAAGATTTGTAAGATTTCTGTCCGAAGGACACTCCTTTGAATCTATAGGTTGGAATAGGTTTTAGGTACTATTTTTGTGTCACCCCTTCCAGGGGTTCCCATTACCACTCACTCTTTTTTACACGGGTTCACACCCGTGCCTATGATATATCACCCCTTTCAGGGGTTGGCGGCATCTCGTTACGGATGGGCGTCTCGTTGCCAAATGGTCTCAAAAACATTGTCGTTATGTCCCCAAGGGGTGACACATAATTATATTGCAAAACATGATAGCATAACCCATAACAGTATTGTACTACCCTTCCATCTAAAACGGTGTTTCAGAACTATAATAGCATTTTTATAAGTACTATAAATCTCTTTGTGTTTTAAACTTAAAGCAACTTCACTTTGTCGATGACATCCGCCTTAGGATTACTATAAGTCGCTTCGCGAGAAATCCTGCAAATCTGTTCAAATTTAACAAATCGCTTTTAAAGCAGTTCATATTTGTTGGATTTGTAAAGATTTGTAAGATTTCTGTCCGAAGGACACTCCTTTGAATCTATGCGTTGGAATAGGTTTTAGGTACTATAATTCCCTTTATGTTAAAAACTAATAATCGAAGAAGTCAATTCTATCTTCGTAAGTGTTTATTCTCTTCTATGAAGGTATATAAACTTATTGTTGAAAATCATGAATATACAATAAAATTCGGAGAATATACTTCAACAGGAGATTTTAACTTGTATTGTATTACTGGATAAAAAAAAGCTGGGCGGGACAAAAGGTAGTCCGTGCAACCCAGCAACGCAAATATACAACAAAATAATAATCCACCAAATATTATGGTAAAAAAAGAAGAACTAATGAGTTTTCAAGTACTATAATTCCCTTTATGTTAAAAACCAGTAATTCATACATCACTCACATTCAATAAAATACAAAGAATTTTTATTAGAAAAATTCGACCATCTCGGGCTGTTTCAAGAAATTTTCTTGCGTTTTCTTGCATTTCCTTTGACCATAATAATGATATGAATACCCTACCCAGGGCGATACCCATGGGCTATATCTGTTGCAGCCTTTCAGGCTGACGTGTACGGACAAGGAACGGTACGTAATTCACCATGGGCGAATGTGATTCGCCCCTACAATTGGGATGGTGTCCAATTCCATCGGGTGGATACATTGGGGACAACGCGACACTCCTCCGTAACGTGATGCCGCCAACCCCTGAAAGGGGTGATATCATAGGCACGGGTGTGAGCCCGTGTATGAAACAGGGCATGCGGTAATTGGAACCCCAAAGGGGTGACACATAATTACAGCGCATACATGATGGCATAATCTATAACGGTGTTGTTTAAGATTACTATAAGTCGCTTCGCGAGAAATCCTACAAATCTGTTCAAATCTAACAAATCGCTTTTAAAGCAACTCATTTTTGTAGGATTTGTAAAGATTTGTAAGATTTCTGTCCGAAAAATGGTGGGGGTGATTATCCGTTTTTGGATCGTTTCATCGTAGAGACGCACGTCCGTGCGTCTCTACACGCAACCTGCAGGTGGAATGTCTGATTCTCGCGTCATCCCAATCCTGAAGGGATGCCATAACACAGACGCAGGTGTGAACCTGTGGCGCAAATGTCGTTATTCACAAGATGATGTTCTGACCTATATCAGTTTTGGCCTTTTGAAGAGACGCAATGCATTGCGTCTCAACGGCGTTGCGACCTTTCAGGCTGACTGGTACGGACGAATATTGGACATTTCCCTCATTCTCTTTTTCTCATTCAAAATTCAAATCCTATCTTTGCACAAAATTTTACGGCATATATGGAGTTCGATCTAAAAAAAGAATTAAGTTCACGCATACTCGTACTCGACGGTGGTATGGGTACCATGATACAACAATATGGATTAACGGAAGAAGACTATCGCGGTGACTTCGTACCCAACAGCGACGTGCAACAGAAAGGTAACAACGACCTGCTCTGTATAACACGAAGCGACGTCATATCCGATATCCATAACAAATACCTGGAAGCGGGGGCTGACATCATCGAGACTTGCTCGTTCAACTCTCAACGAATCTCCATGGCCGATTATAAAATGGAAGGCCATATCCACGAACTTAACTTCGCAGCTGCTCAATTAGCTCGCAAAGCCGCGGATATCTATACGGCTAAAGACCCAACCAAACCAAGGTTCGTGGCGGGTTCCGTCGGTCCTACCAACAAGACCTGCTCCATTTCGCCAGACGTCAACAACCCTGCCCTCCGAAACGTCTCCTTCAACGAGATGAAAGAGGCTTACATCGAACAAATGGATGCCCTCATCGAGGGTGGCGTCGATGCACTTCTCATAGAGACAATTTTCGATACCCTTAACGCGAAAGCTGCCATCTCGGCTGCCAACGAATGTATCGCTCGTTGCGGACGTACCGTCTATATCATGCTCTCTGCTACAGTGGCAGACATCAGTGGTAGAACACTATCTGGTCAAACCATGCAGGCATTCATGAACTCCGTCATGCACGCCCATCCACTATCCATCGGATTGAATTGTTCTTTCGGAGCCAGAGATCTGAAGAAATATCTAAAAGAAATAAGTGATGTAGCACCTTGCTATGTCAGTGCCTACCCTAACGCCGGTCTGCCGAATCAGTTCGGAGAATACGACGAGACACCAGAGATGATGGCAGAACAGGTGGTCGAATACGTAGAGGAAGGATTGGTCAATATCCTAGGAGGCTGCTGCGGAACAACACCTGCTCACATTGCCAAATACCAAGAGTTTGTCAACAATGCGAAGCCTCGTCTTCCTAAGATTGCCAATCATCACCTGAAACTATCAGGTCTCGAACCATTGGAAATCAAATCCATCAATGCAAGCCTCAACGAACCACAAGAGCGTTCTCTTTACGTAAACATTGGTGAACGATGCAACGTTGCAGGTTCTCGCAAATTTCTTCGTCTCATCAACGAAAAGAATTATGACGAAGCACTTTCCATCGCACGCAAACAAGTGGAAGATGGGGCTCAAGTGGTTGATGTCAACATGGATGATGCCATGCTGGATGCCAAGAAGGAGATGGTCACTTTCCTAAACCTGATTGCATCAGACCCCGACGTGGCAAGAGTACCCATCATGATCGACTCCTCCAAATGGGAAGTAATCGAAGCCGGATTACAATGCGTACAAGGCAAAAGCATCGTTAACTCCATCTCTCTGAAAGAAGGAGAAGCAAAGTTTTTGGAGAAAGCCAAAAAGATTCAACAATACGGAGCGGCAACCGTTGTGATGGCCTTCGACGAACAAGGTCAGGCAGCCACATACGAGCGTCGCATCGAGATATGCAAACGGGCATACGATCTGCTGACAAAAAATGGGTTCCCTCCAGAAGACATCATATTCGACCCTAATGTGTTATCCGTAGCAACAGGTATCGAAGAACACAATAACTACGGTGTTGATTTCATCAATGCAACGGAATGGATTCGTCAAAACCTTCCGTATGCAAAGATCAGTGGTGGTGTCAGCAACCTTTCTTTCTCCTTCAGAGGTAACAATCCAATCAGAGAGGCTATGCACTCCGTCTTCCTTTATCATGCCATCAAGAAAGGAATGGACATGGGTATCGTGAATGCAGGAATGTTGCAGGTTTACGAAGAGATTCCAGCCGACTTACTTGAACTGGTAGAAGATGTTGTTTTAAATCGACGCAAAGATGCCACCGAGCGACTGATAGAGAAGGCTGATGAGATAAAAAACTCACAAACCACAGAAACTGCACAAAATCAAATAGAATGGAGAACTTACCCTCTTGAAAAAAGGATTGCCTACAGCCTCGTAAAAGGCATCGGCGACTATCTTGAAGAGGATATGGACGAAGCAATGAAAACATATTCATCCGCAGTTGAAATCATCGAGAAACCATTGATGGAGGGCATGAACGAGGTGGGTGAGCTATTTGGTGCCGGTAAGATGTTCTTACCACAAGTGGTCAAGACCGCTCGAACCATGAAGAAAGCCGTTGCTATTCTACAACCACACATAGAAGCACAAAATCAAGGTTCCGGTAAGAAGTCGGGTAAAGTATTGATTGCAACCGTAAAAGGTGATGTGCATGATATTGGTAAGAACATTGTATCCGTCATTCTAGCCTGCAATAACTATGAAGTAATTGACCTAGGTGTGATGGTACCGACAGAAGATATTATCAACACAGCCATACAAGAGAAGGTAGATGTGGTTTGTCTGAGCGGTTTGATCACGCCCTCACTCGAAGAGATGTGTCACGTAGCAGAAGCGATGGAGAAAGCAGGATTGAAGATGCCATTACTTGTCGGAGGAGCGACCACATCAGACATTCACACAGCTGTCAAGATTGCCCCATGTTATAGTGGAACCGTCATGCGAATGCGAGATGCATCACAGAACACGTATACAATTGCTCGTCTCTTGGGGAAAGAGACACAAAAAGAGTTTATTCAAAACTTGAAGATTGAGCAAGAAAACATACGAAAAGAGAATGCAAAGAAAGAAGAAGATCTCATCAAATACGAAGAGGCAAAGAAAAAGAAACTAAACTTGTTTTAAAGGTGGGGAAAAACTCAC
This sequence comes from uncultured Bacteroidales bacterium, assembly GCA_902766045.1. Taxonomy (GTDB): domain Bacteria; phylum Bacteroidota; class Bacteroidia; order Bacteroidales; family Paludibacteraceae; genus UBA1181. Next base: position 55,710 of record CACXCA010000031.1, on the reverse strand, counting down.
CTAAACCTAATTCTGTTCGTTTCCATTTGAAATGGATTCAATCATCTTTTTAATCTTACCCGTCAATACGTTCCACTGATATTTTTTCTTCTCTTCCTTTATATTAGCGGAGAAATCGACTGATTCAATCGGATTGAAGAAACGAGCTATGCCATCCGCCAAAGCAGAAGAATCAGGGGATACCACATAACCAACCTTTCCATCAGGAACAATCTCAGGCAATCCCCCCACGTTAGTTACAATCATAGGTTTTTCAAAATGATATGCAATCTGAGCCACCCCACTCTGCGTTGCTGTCTTATAAGGCTGAACGATTACATCGGCACTACAAAAATACGATCCCACCTTATCATCAGACACATAATCGGATACCCAGATTATATTTGACAAACCAAGTGTTGAAGCCATCTCTTTATACTTCTGTTCATTACCATAAAACTCACCAACAATCAATGCCTTCACAGGGAGCTGAGACACTCGCTTATCCGCCATTGCCTGTAATAACAAATCCAGCCCTTTGTATTCTCGAATAAACCCAAAGAACAACAGATATCTATAGTCTTTCGACAAACCTAATCTTTCAATCGCTTCATCTCTACTCATTGACTCTCCATACACATCATAAATAGGATGAGGGGAAACAACATTAGGGAGATCTTTTCCTAAATAGTTCATGACATCTCTCATAACAAAATCAGACAGAGAGATAAATGCATCCATGCTTCGTAAAAACCATGAAGGCAAAATTCGATCCATCAGAGACGACTCATGCGGAGTCATATTATGAATCAAGCCAATACATTTAGCATTCGATTTTTTCTTGATTATCTTAGCTATGGTTCCCATTGAAGGGGACATAAATGAAATCCAATAGGCGAATATAACAACATCAGGATGACTTTTGGCTATTTTTTTCCCGACCTTCACCCAATTAATTGGGTTTACAGAATTAACACTTCTACAAATAGTCAATTCATTAGGTTTTGGATCAGTCGTATATTGCGTTTTACCAGGGAAAAGGAAGTTGGGATACTGCAAGCTAAACGTTTCAATTTTCACTTCATCTCCCTCTTTTTGAAACTCTTTCGCCAGTCTTTCATTAAAAGCCGCCAATCCACCCCTATAAGGATAAGCCGTTCCTACAATCGTTATCTTCATGATTACCTACCTAACTGATCATTATACAATACTATCTACAAGAAATACCCTGTGGCTCTGGTTTAACATATTTCGGGAAGATATATTTAGCTATAAAATATCCAATTAAAGCACCTACAATATCAGCTAACCAATCGCTCCATTCTCCCGAACGAGGAGGAAAGAAATTCTCTTGTAATAGTTCAATGAGTCCTCCATACAAAATAGGGAAGCCAATGCTCCATGCAACCATTTTCTTTTCTCGGAACAAATAACGCTGACGATAAAGTTCAAAACATATAATCAGAGACAATACCACATAAGCCCCCCCATGCATAACCTTATCCTTCAGATTAAAATCTGGCAACTTAAAATCCGGAACATCCGGCACAATGCTCATATAAAAAACGAACAAAGAATAAAGTACGGACATACCATACACTCGAAAGAAACGCAGCATATTTATCGATTTAACCGTTTACTATTTTTTATATCATTTACAAAATCATGTTCGACCGTCTTACAAACGGAGGAAGTATCTTCACACAAAGGAATGGAAAATATTCAATACAATTCATCACAAAAGACAACTTCTCATTCCTCTTCAAAAAAGGATTTTCCCGGAAATCTGGAATCTTATTCTCTATTTCCAGCAGTATTTCTTTTAACGTACTCTTATTGGGCGTCAATGAATTATACAAATAACTAAACACAGAGGTCAAATACCCTTTCTTTATATAGATATAATCCACCTCATCTTTATATAAATCATAAACACCCCGTTGCTTAGCGAAGTCCAATAATTTACTAAAGGTCGAGAGTCGCTTCTTATACTTATCACTCACTTTAGATGTACACACAGAACCTGGACGTATCAAATAATGATAGAAAGGTTTATCCACACTGGCAACCGACTCTGCCAATATCAAACTGCAGAAGACAAAAAAACTATCATCCGCCGAACGATCCTCAGGGAAACGAATTTGTTGTTTCTCCAAATATTCCCGTCTGTATATGAATGTCCAAAAGAGAGATACATAGTTTTGTAGGAAATAGCTTTTCTTTTCTCTTGTGAAATCACCCTTATCCACGATCGGATTCCTCAAGATCTCACTCGACCGACCATCCTCATAATCCTTGAAAGCATGACAATAACATAAATCCACACCCTCTTGACACTTCGACGCATTATATAGTTCCTCAAACATCGTTGGTTCAATCGTATCATCACTATCAACGAAAGCGATATATTCACCCGTTGCATATTGGAAAGCATAGTTCCGAGCCATTCCAGCCCCCAAGTTATGTTCAGGTTTAACAAACTTAAACTGGTCTTTCCGTACATGATTCTCTATTTTTCGTTTTACCCTCTCTATGCTATCATCTGGACCATGATCATCTACGAATATAAATTCCATCTCCTGCAATGTCTGCATCAATAGTGAATCCACGCACTTCTCAATGTAGAGAGCGACACCATAAACGGGAAGTATAACAGAAACCTTTACCATTTCTTCATTTTTGTTTTCACAAAAGTATAAAATTTCCAAACAAGTCAAATAAAAAACCGCCAAAGCCCCTGTGTTTTTCTTCCAAAAATTGTAGTTTTTAACTACCTTTGCATAGTTTTATAATACATAAATTCAAACATAATGAAAACTGTTGTTAGTGGCATCCGTTCAACTGGGAACCTCCATCTTGGCAATTATTACGGAGCCTTAAAAAATTTTATACGCATGCAGGAGAACAATCGTTGTTTCTTCTTCATAGCCGACTACCACTCTTTAACGACTCATCCAGATCCAAACATTCTTTATCCAAATGTAAAGAGTGTATTAACTGAATATCTGGCATGTGGATTGGACCCTGAGAAATCAGCAATCTTTATTCAAAGTGATGTGCCAGAAGTTGTTGAACTCTACTTGATGCTCAACATGCATGCATATCTAGGAGAACTAACCAAGACCGTGTCATTCAAAGACAAGGCAAGGAAACAACCAGAGAATGTAAACGCAGGACTTCTCACCTACCCAACCTTGATGGCTGCCGACATCCTTATCCACAATGCAGACCAAGTGCCTGTGGGTAAAGATCAACTGCAACATTTGGAGATGACTCGTAATTTTGCCAAACGATTCAACAACTTCTACAAAGTAGAATATTTCAAAGAACCAATTGCTTATAACGACGGAACAGAGCCAATCAAAATTCCTGGTCTAGATGGCAGTGGAAAGATGGGTAAATCAGAAGGCAACTGTATCTATTTGGCCGACGATGCCAAAACCATTGAAAAGAAAGTCAAGAAAGCTTTGACCGACCAAGGTCCGACTGAAATGAATCAGGTAAAACCCGATTACATAGAAAACCTGTTCACCATCATGAAAGTGGTATCAACACCAGATACAGTAGCTTACTTTGATGAACAATGGAACAAATGTGAGATTCGTTATGGAGACCTCAAGAAACAACTGGCAGCAGACATCATTGCAGCAACAGAACCTATCAGAGAGCGTATCGCCTATATTGATGCACATCCTGAGATTCTACACAATGCGGTTACCAGAGGAAAAGAATTAGCCAGAGAGAGTGCCTCAAAGACAATTAAGGAGGTAAGAGAGATCATGGGATTCAGAAACTTCTAAATCCACAACACATATAAAACAATGAAGGTCGGTTCCTGATTAGGCAACCGACCTTCGTTATTTTTTTCACTACAGCTGATTTTACCTTATTCGAGCGAACAAGGAATCAACACTGAAAGAATCAGGCACTTCACGTTTAAGATAAAAATAACCTTTACTGTCTATTGAAAAGATTTCCTTTTTTACAAATTCAGTTGTATAATATTTCTCCGAAATTATATCTTTTACCATATACTCCGTACTCGAAATATACAAAATGCTATCGTTGACCATCAGCGTCTGAAAATCTTCCGAAGTAGTTGCATAACAATAGTTTCTTATCGTATCCTTTTTGAAATAATCGTATTCGCCACCGACACCAAATACCTCATCAGGAGTAGTAACAAAAGGGCATCCACCGCCATAGAGATTAAGCGAATCAACTACTTCAAACCGATTATTTATCGTTCGATAACAATATTTGCGTTCACAATCTTCCCCTTCTGTAAAAAACAACAAATGATAATCTCCTATTTTTGAACATCCACGGATATCAGGAAAAATTGTATCATTCAACAGATATTTCGCTAAATTATCCCTTATTATTTCGCAGAATGATTTTTCAGATATAGATGCACTATCAATATTCTCCTCATTCAGAACCATCTGCAGAGAATCAATAGTTTCTATATTCACATTCCGAGGTGAGGAAATGCATGATTCCAATACTATCAAAAGTATAGCTATCAAGTATTTACAAACTTTCTCCACCTTTGTTAACGATTAGTAAAATATCCGAAAAGACAAACTAACGTTCTCCCTTAACGAGGATTTTTCCTATATTTATTTAATATATGCTGCACTCTATCATTCAATCCAAAACATTCAATAATAGCCCATCCAATAGTAACGAACAATAATATATATATAATGACATATGAAGCATATGCTACAGGAAGAGCTTTCGTGTAACTATCTGGATAGAAATAAAATTGGATTGTATGTTTACCCTCTGGCACATTAAGTGCACGTAAAACATAATTAACTCTAAAATGCTCTACAGGCGTTCCATCAATAGAAGCATGCCAACCATAAGGATAGTAGATTTCAGAAAAAACAATCGTTCCATCTTTCGTGGAATTCGATTCATAAACAAGTTTATTCGGTTCATACGAAACCATCCGAATAGTTGCCAGACTATCATGTCCAAAATTCTTTTCTTCTACAAATTCCCCGAATTTAGCATCCAAGACAGCCGTTTTTCTTACATCTATGACATTTAATGCATCCGACTCCTCATTAGGCGTATTTACAACTAACAGAGAATCAACAAACCAAGCATTACCCATAGCCTCACGATTATATTGGACTAAAGGATATCCATCAGCACCTTTCACAACAATATATTTCGTGTTTAACATATTAAGTACAGACATGTTAAACTTCGAAATATGCTCCTCTATTAAATCTTGATATCGGCGCAATTTAGCAGCATGATAACCACCTATCGATTTAAAGTAATAAGATGTACGAGCATCATTAAACGTATTTGTAGTTAGATTTAGCAAACGATAATTAGGGTCTTTATCTGTTTCTAACAATTGTTTCTCCCATGGCATTTTTTTGAAGAAATCATCATTTTGTTTCATTGAAACAAAACAAGTATCATTAAAATAGCGCTTATTTATAGGCCACATATCAAGCAATATCAAGACGCCTAATGAACCAATAAATAAGACTCTATTAATCTTACCTTTAACAAAAAGGAATAATGACAAAGCTGCCAAGGCAATAAAAACGAATGATCTCAATGCATCCCCAGTAAGCATAGAGGAACGTTCTTTTAAAATAGACTCATAATACCAACTAGGCTGTTGTGCAAATATTTGTTGATCTATTGGGCTTGTGAAATCAAACAATAAATTAGCAAAAAGATAGAAGAATACGCACAGTCCCCCAACGATACCAAATGAGATCATTATTTTCTTTTCTAACTCTTTCCCTTTAATTCTTCCTTCTGAGATATCTTTTAATGCTAAAATAGCCAACAAAGGCATAGTGATTTCTGCAACTACCAGAATAGAAGATACTGCACGGAATTTATTATACATAGGGAAATAGTTAAAGAAGACTTCTGTAAGAGGCATGAAATTACTACCCCAGGACAACAATACAGAAAAAATAGTTGCAACCAGCAATGCCCATTTATACGGTCCTTTCACAATAAGCAATCCCAACACAAACAAAAAACATATAATTGCGCCCATATATACAGGACCAGCAGTAAAAGGCTGCGTACCCCAATAAGTTGGGAGCTGTTTACAATAAGCAGCAGCTTGCTTTGAAGGAATATGGTTTTCTATCATTGCACGATAAACCTCTGATTTTTTATCTACAGAATAACCTGAAGCATTCCCCTTAAAACCAGGGATCAAAAAGGTAAATGATTCGTCTATACCATAACTCCAACTTGTAGCATAATCTATACTTAGACCTGTAGGTTTGTCTGTCTTATCAGATTCTTTCACCAATTCAGAATGTCCTCCTCGCATAGTTTCCGTCAAATATTCTAAATTAATTTTAATGTTTGGATAAGACGTTCCCAATCCAATGAATAAAGAACCAACAAATAAGAAACAGGCTATACCAAAATCCTTCCAACGTTTTTCCTTAGCATGAACATATAACTCAGCACAACACAACACTCCAATCAAAAGAATGTAATAATAACTCATCTGAGGATGCATCATAAATCCAAGACAAACATACAACATTGTTAACAATGCACCCAATATATATCTTTTATGAAATATCAGATAGAATCCAGCCAAAACAGGAGCCATCATTGCGATACCACACGCCTTAGTAAAATGTCCCGCTGGAATAATAATATAAAAATACGATGACATTGATATAGCAATAGCCCCCACCACAGACAACAACGTATTTATTCGAAAGGATTTTAACAATATAAAAAAAGACAAAAAATAACAAATTAAGAACATCAATGTGTCTTTAAATCCGAGTCTCACACATTTAGTTAAGAAACCATATGGGGCACTTAATTCTGTTTTACCAGTTGTTATCTGGTACGTTGGCATACCACCAAACATAGAATTCGTCCAATATGTATTACCATCTGTTTTTTCCCCATATTCAACCGCCTCATGTGACATTCCTTTCCAATTATTATTATCTCCCGCCTGTAATACTTTCCCACTCAACACAGGAGATGCATAAATACACGCCAACATAATAAAAACCAGGACAGAAACCACATACGGGATAATACATTTTAGTCCTTTCTTTGATAATTTCTCTTTCATTTCAGTTGTTTTAATACAATTTACAAATCAATTTTACAATTACTGCAAATACACATTTCGATATAGATAATCCATTAAAAGTCATTGGATAATCTTTCATTATTATACCACATGCTTTTTTCTCTTTAATCATATTCTTAATCAATCTATATGAACTTACAATACCACGTTCATTTTTCTCTCTCAAAAAAGAAGTATATAGAGTTTTTAAACTACCAAGGAATAATGCTTTCCGTTTTTTCGATGAATCTATTCTCGTCTCTGATGCAATCTTATATAACTCATCAATTGCATTCATCACCTTATCAAACCGCCAATGGTCATACGATTTATTTTGATTACCTCCATAATCAACATGAAGATAAAAGCATTGTGGAACAATAGAAATCAATCCTTTCGCATTTACAATTGAGCTTAATACTCTACTATTAAAAATAGAATCCTCTATTGAACATCGTTTATTATCAATGAAGAATATGTGATTATCTAAAATAAAATCTCTTCGATAAATATTGGTGGTCACATGTGTACTAGCATTTCGAGCTGTCACAGCCAAATAAGCCTCATCATTTAGACATGGCATATTATCATATTTATGAAGTTCTCTACCCAATAGACCAGAGACAACCATCAGAGTGTCATCATTCGCCACTTCCACCATTTTTTCATACATATCTAACTCATGTAAATCATCATGGTCAGAAAAACCTATATATATACCTCTTGCATTTCGGATTCCCACATTTCTAGATTCTCCCACATGCAGATTATGGTCATTATAGATAACAACAACCCTATCATCTTTTTTTGCGTATTCTTCAACAACTTTTTCTGAGCCATCCGAAGGACAATCCAACACACAGATTACCTCGATATCCTTCAATGTCTGATTAAGCAAAGAATCAAGACATGGAGCAAGATACTTACCTGCATTATAAATAGGGACTACAACAGAAACCTTTACCATACCTTTTTATACCTACTTGTTTTACAACGCACGTTTCTATATCAATAGCAAATTATTATTATTTTATATTTCCACCATTGTACAGAAATTCTTTATTTCTGGTATTTCTCCATAGTTCGGCACATACTTTTCAATCACAGAAGAATACGAATAGCAAAGTGCTCCCATTGATGAAGCATATATGGATACCGATGATCGACTCGTGTAAAAATCGCACTTATACGTATAAAGAACACTTTCCAACGATATAGTTGGAGAAATTTCTGCAAGATCCATTTTGAAATACTTCTTTATTATAAGCTCATATTTTTTCCGTATTCCCTCATTTACAGAACTATTAAAACTCGGATGGTATTTATAATACAGTATTTTATAATTCTTTATTTTCATAAAAGCAGCCAAATCCCGATATATCAATTCTACAGAATGTTCATCCATATAGAAAAACAACGGATCAACAGATAAAATCGCATCAGGACATCTTTCTAAAGTGATTTTATCATATACCACCTCCACCACCTGCAATGACTGTTGATGCAAAGGAAAGCACTTCTGGTTGGAGGCAATACACCCTTTGAATTTTGGGTGTTCTGAATTGATATACCACTTCTTGACCGAATAAATACGAGGGAAGAAAACATTCAAAAACATCCTATAGACCCAATAACGCCACCCCACAAACGTTTGAGGATTATTGGATAAATAAGAACCTAGTCCATCCTCTATGACATAGTATCCATGACAATTATGCTTTGTCACCATCAAACTGCACAAATCATCATTACAAACCTGCGTGTACCAAACAAATGGTTCTTGTCCAATGTATGAGTCCACAAGTCGATCAAAATTCGCAATATTATGCCATGTCTTAAAGACATTCAATCCCGCAAACACTCGTCCATTCTTCTGATCAACATTGTACTCTGTACTTATCCTTCGAGAAAATTCCTCGTTGTATTCCGGAGGAATCTTGTAATTACGAACCAAAAACAAAACACAATCGTCCTGATTCAATGACTGCGACTTTATATAACTTTTACACAAATAGAATGTGAAATGACTTGATATCCTAAAAACATGTTTCATGAAAGTGATATATAAAACATTATTTTCATATATACATTTACTTCAACCTAACACACCAACACACGATAGAATGTTCCTATTCTTTTTTATTATCATTGATCCTACTTATCAGCCTTGTCACACCAATAGTTGTTATTAATGGAAAGGTTCATTCTACCAATGTTTCACCAAGTCATTCGCTTTCTGGTATTCTTGAGGATTCCCGATGTCTATCCATGTTCCATTAAGTGGATAACGAATCACCTTTTTATTCCCCGCAATCAATTTTTCAATCAGATCAGTAGCGTTAAAAAACACATTGTCTGGAATTTCTTTTAACACCTGTCGTTTAAAAAGATAAATGCCAGCATTAGCATAATAATTATACTGAGGTTTCTCCACAAGACCTTTGATGTCACGACCATCTAAATCCAAAATCCCATACGGTATGGATATGTTATACGGGATAGCAGCAACAGACATATCTGCATTATTTTCGACAAAATGCAGATAAAAATCCTCATAATCAATGTTTGTGAACAAATCGCTATTCATAACCAAAACTGCATCATTATAAAATTTTTCGACGAACTTTATAGAGCCCATTGTTCCCAAATACTTTGGTTCACGACAACAATTGATTTTCACTCCATTCCGTTCTTCTGAATAATGCTCTTCAATTTGTTCTTTCAGATAATTAACCGTCACAGAAATATGTTTTATTCCATACGAAATCAGTCGATCGACATTATGGTCTATGATAGCCTTGTTTCCCACAAGCAACAAAGGCTTGGGGGTGTTTTCTGTCAAAGGACGGAGTCGTTCTCCCTTTCCTCCAGCCATCAATACAGCATCAACAGGTAATCGTGTTATATATTTTTGTAAATCAATCACATCTACAACTTGCATTTCCTTGTTCAAGACAGGGACAAGCTTCATCAACAATGATTTCTGTTCTTTTATCTTTTGTACGTCATTTATATCGTCAATCGATAAATATTTAAAATCCCGGTGCATGATTTTTTCTACCCTGTCATTCACCGTAAAACCAGCAATCAGTGCTCGTCTCGAATCTCCATCGGTCAACGTTCCAACCATTCTATTAGCATCATCGACAACAAACAGAACCAATGGACCTTTCCCCATACCATTAATTTGAGACAATGCCTCGAGAAGAGACTTATTTTGAGATATGAGATGAGATTGTATCATTTTATACGTTTTTTTATAATTAAATTTGGAGACTCACCAAATACGGAACAATTACCCGGGATATCCTGATTCTTAACAATAGCCCCCGCACCAATATTCACATTATCACCTATACGGCACTTCCCCAATATGCTCGAATTTGCATACATCCAGACATTCTTACCAATTTCAGGATAGAATAAATTACCATCTACACTCCTAGTACCTCCTACTGTACAACCTTGATAAAAAAAGAAACCATCACTATATTTAGCTCGTCCCATAACAGACCCCAAAGGATGTTCGGCTCCAAAATGAGATGGAAGTTCAATCGCATAGAACAAATCGACTGAATTCAGAATCTTGTTCAAATAATAAATCTTATCACATAATTGAGAACATTCCTTTCCATGCAAAAATAGATAATGAGATAAATAATACAAAAAAATCATATATTGCACAGAGTGATAAGGATTAAACCTAGCATCACCATCCTCTGTAATAAAATATTTATTGCTTGAATGTCGGAAATTCTCTTCACACATTATTAGAACATCGTCAATACCATCATAAATCATACATTTCTCCTTCTGTTCAAAGAGAAAGTGAGACGATAACTGCCTACAAAGCTGTTCAACTATTAGTTCTTTTGAGAGTTGCAATATCATTTCCAATCTTTTGCTTTAATAAAAGTCTCTTTAAATGCAGGATCGTTTTCAAACAGATATTTAGCCACGACCTGCATTAATTCATAATCTTCTTCTGAATCTATATCTAAGATTCCCGTATCAAACATTACAATTGCATCACAATTGGAATTAAAGAATGTCGCCTGATGTTTTTCTTTTATCGCTTTCGTAGAATACGCATATATGGATGCATTCATATCATAAAAAGCAGGGGCTTCCTGACGTGTCGTAAAACTTGACGGAATAGCTTTACAAAAGAATCCGTTATCCTCTTTTACCATATTAAAATAAGGATTTCGACGTGAATGTGTTACCGAATAGACCACATCAACCTCAGGACGAGACAATTTTTTATCAACAGCATTTTTTATATCTTTGACCTTACGTAGAGGTGAAGTAATATCCAAATCCACAACTACGTCATAATCTACTCTAAACTCTTTTTCCGAACGCTCTAAACAATCTTTGATAACAGCAACTTTCGGCACCGTGTCTCCTGCCAATTCATTCGGTCTAGGTAACACATGTACATTTAATTCCTTTACCTGCTGAACCAATTTGATTAGATCCTCACTATCGGTATTCAACACGACATCAACTCTATCATTATCACTCAAATATCGTTCGATATATAAGGAAATACCAGCCATAGAATACCACACCAATGGTATATCTAAGAAGTCCCTAGCATTTTTTCCTTTAACTCCTTTTGAACCTGCTCGTCCGCAAAGTGTAAACAATATTCTCATAACTCTCCTTTTGCTAATTTTAGCACTGCGAAAGCATGCTCCGCTGTACTATCATTTTCTATCTTATGATTGATTATATCGAAAAAATGTTCTATTTCCAATAGTTGAAAAGCATTTCTATCCCCATTGAAATTCAAAATCTCTCCAGAGCTCATATATTCCACGCTCCCGTTCAAAATGTCACAATGAAGAGTGTCTTCTGACAAAAACAAATCCAAGGTCCGAATGCTTTTCCGACCGAAATAATCCAAATGCAGTTCAACTGTAGTTGACCTCGTTTTGGCAATATAAATAGCAATATCATCACTATCTATCTCCAAAGGAGAAATCTTATCCTGGATTGAATAACACATCTCTGGAACTCCAAAAAACATTGTCAAATAATCCCACTCGTGGATCAAATCAATACCGACCCCACCACCCATATCTCGATGAGCACTATAAGATACTCTATAATCCTGACCAGGACGCCAATCAGGCAAATAGCTAGATGAAATAGCCCGTGCAGAAATCACTTTTTTCAACTGCACATTCTTCTTTATATATTGGAGAACAGGATTGTAACGCAAAGGGCAAGCGACATAACACGTAACGTCCTTCAACTTATCCCAAATGTCCGTATCCACCTCCGTGGTGTTGAAAATCGGTTTTTCAATGAAAAAAGATTTTGTGTTATCCTTAAATTTCAGCAACGTATCATAATGCAAGGCAGTCGGATTGGTGACAAACACAATGTCGTAGTTGACCTGTGCCGGCAACTCAGCCGAGAAGAGATACTCATTGCTGACCAAACAAGCGATATCATCCGGCATAGGCTTTCCAATCGAACTCCTATATAGATCGATGGTGTAAGTATCGTTCCATTTATCCAGCAACGCACATACATTCCTCAAATGGCGCGTACCAATTGAGCCCAATCCCACAAAAGCAATATCGTAATGCATTAAGCTTCTATCTCGTCAATAATTTTTAAAAGTTTCTTATCTCTCTCAAAATCCCAAGCCACCTGTTTCGATGGGTTTTCAATTTGAGCGAAGAAAGCGTTGATTTCCTCCCTGTAGGGATTCTCAGTCACAAAAGCAGCATAACCGTCCACATGCTCCGAAGCATTATCGAATCGTATTATCTCCTCTCGTTTAGCCTCAACATCATACTCTGTCAGAGAGTCTGGTGTGCCATTCCAGGAAATTTGAAGATTCTCCCCATACACATCAATATGACGAATCGGTTTCCGAGTCACCACATCAACAGCGAAAACTCCTTTCGCACCCGTCTCATGCTCAATCGTGACAAAATAATTGTCATAATAATTGATGTTCAAACTTGTATTCTTACTCTTCAACGCATGCACCTTCTTAATGTTGCCGAAAGCAGTTACAAGCCAAGGCATATCAATTGCCATGATTTCACGACAACCATTGGTCCGAGCATCTCCAATGAAATAATCCTTGTAATTTTCCCAAGGATGCCAATCAGGCAGATATTGACCAACATGATAGATATAATTAACCTTATCACAACGACCGTTCACCCGATCGATAATCGTCTGAGTTTCCTTTCGATACAAAAATGTAGAGGACAAAAAGAGTACTAGATTTTCTTCTGACGCCAACTGAATATTCCTTTCGTAGCCATCTGCGACCAGATTAATCTCAGTAAAGACATGAAGACCATTGCAGAGGCACTCCGTAATGATGTTGGAATGAGAGAGCGGTGAAGTACAAACGAAGGCGCATGACAATCGTTCATTACTCACAGCCTCCGAGATGGAATCGTAGCACTTAGCGCCAAAGGTTTCCGTCACATCCTTACAACGATCCTTGTTACTATCTACACCAAACAACACGATCTCTTTGTGTTCTTTGAGCAGCCGCATTCTACGCTTTCCCATCGAACCAAGACCTATAACCAACACATTCATAAATCGTAAAAATGTTTTTCTCCTATATTATGTAAAGGATGATTTTCTATAACATTAAATATTGCTTGCAAAGTATTCTCTTTTTCATATGGATTCTTTCCTGCAGAAGCAATGGCCCTAAAATTCTCTGATAATGCTTTCTGCAGCCCTAAATACATCTCTTGATAAGAGGCCTCAACATCAATCACACTTTCTCCACGAGTACGACCTTTTTGTCGATTTCCTATATTCAATGTTGGAATACCAAATGACGGTGCTTCCACCAATCCACTCGACGAGTTTCCAACAACTGCTGTCGCATATTTTAATGCTGAATAATAGCGTTTCTTGCCCAAAGAATCTACCACCAACGATTTGTTTACATGAGCTGAGACATACTCTTTCACTTTTGAAGCAATAATACGTCCATCCGTATCGGAATTAGGCAATGTGAAAAGCAACTGGTATTCATCATTCACAGCCGAAAGAGCTTTTAATAAATCATCACATTGAGAAGCAGCAGTTGCGTTCTCCATCGTAACAGGATGGAAGGTTATTAATAAAAACTTGTCTCCTAAATGAAAGTTTAAACTTCGTTCAAGCTCATCACGTGACATTGTGGACTCATGTTTGATATTATCTACGCCAAGTGATCCCACATAAAATACGCGATCCGGCTCCTCTCCCATCTGAATAACCCGTTTTCTATATTCTTCTGTACTAGTAAAATGTAAGCTACTTAATTTTGTTATTGCGTGACGGATCGAATTGTCATATGCACCCTCCGTAATTTCTCCACCATATAAATGTGCGATAGGTACTTTGTAAATAAGACAAGCCTGAGCAGCTGCCAACATTTCATATCTATCACCAAGAATCACTGCCAAATCGGGCTTTAAATCTTCCAAAGCGTCAGCAAACCCTATCGTAGCCAACCCCATTGACTTAACCGTACCATTAGCCGTATCAGATGACAGCAACATCTCAACCTTCTTGTTAATGATGAAGCCGTCAGCTTCTATCTCCTTATAAGTGAGTCCGAACTCCGGCGAAAGGTGCATATTGGTCGCAATTATCTGAATATCACAATTTTCAGATTCTTTCACCATCCGCATCAACCGGCTCATAATTCCGTACTCAGCGCGAGTGCCAGTAAAAAAACAGATTTTTCGTTTCATTACAATTCGATAAGTTGATCCTCGACGAAATCTTTTTTTGCAGTTTTACCGATGACATTTTCCCAATCCATCGGCGAGATTCCGTTTCCGGGACGTTTAACGGTCAGATTGTTTTCGTTGAAAACTTCTCCTGCCTTTATATTTTTTGCTGCAACAATACTTTTGCGTGCAACTACGATATTTTTGCGCTCCGATTCCGAGACTGTCTTATGACCATCACCGAGAGCAAGTTCGATATTTCTTATTGCCGAAACCATTGCCTTTAGCTCATCGGGTTCGAGCGAAGCCTTATGATCAGGACCTTCCATATTTCGGTCGAGTGTAAAATGTTTTTCGATAATTTCTGCACCCAACGCAACCGCTGCAATCGGTACTTCAATGCCTTTTGTATGGTCAGAATAACCGACCCTAACACCAAACCGATCTTTCAATTCGTTCATAGCCAAAAGGTTGACATCCTTAAAGGGGGTCGGATATTCGGTATTACAATGGAGTATAGAAATTTTATCTTTGTTCAAACCGTTGTCCGTCAACACCTTCAACGCGGCCTCAACATCCTCCATTTCACACATCCCCGTCGAAAGAATCACTGGTTCACCAAATTGTGCTATTTTTTTGAGATATGGATAATTGGTAATCTCCCCTGAAGGTATTTTCCAAAGACCAACATGCAAAGAGTGCAGGTAATCAATGCTTTCCATATCGAAAGCGGTAGAAAAGAACCGTATTTGCTTTTTAGCGCAATAATCCATCAGTTCGTTATGGTCGGACTCAGTGAGTTCCAGTTTCTTCAGCATATCCAATTGGGAATCATTCTCTGCATTGGCGATGTTCCTCTTCTGATACTCAGCCTGCTTGGCAGACTTAGAAACCAATTTTTCTGACTTGAAGGTCTGGAACTTGATAACATCAGCACCCGCCTCAACGGCCTTATCTATCATCCGCTTAGCCGTTTCGACCGATCCATTATGGTTAACACCAGCCTCTGCAATAATCAGAACATGCGACATCTTTATCCTCTTATTTTTAATCCAGCAGGATTACCTGAGTAAACTCCTTTTATAGAAATTGAACGTCTTACGACAGACCCTGCAGAAACAACCACACCATCCGTTATGCTCACACCATTGTAGAGCACCGTTCCACTGCCAATAAAACAGTTGTTACCCACTTTACAATCCCCATTAACCATCACACCTGTAGAAATATGACATTGGTCGCCCACAATAGATCCATGTTCAATATTAGAGAAGGTATTAAGAATCACATTCTTTCCCACGGTCGCCTCTGCATTCACGAAGGCATGATGCATCACTACCGTTCCCTCGTCCAAACTTGCATACCGAGAAACATAGGCGGTAGAAGCAATCAGCGTAGCAAACTGACCACCTTGCTGTTTCACCAAATCATATAACTTAATGCGAAGATCAGGGTTTCGGATATAACCGACGGAGATAATGAACTCTGCACTTCTCACATACTTAGATATATCATCGTCGTTACCAATCACCTCATAGTTCAGGATTTTTTTTCCAAACTCCTCTGGTCTGTCTAATATTCCCGCAATGCGATAACCTGCGCTTTCTGCGACATCTATCACAGATTTACAATGTCCACCGCCACCAATAAGAATAAGAGGTTTCATTTTATTCTAACACTTGAAGGTATATTCACAACCCTATCCGCAAACCACACTGTATTCTCCAATTCATCATGTTCACAATGTTCGAACATTGGCAAACGGGTCATCAACTCCCAAATCGGACGAGTCATGACACCATTATCATTCGTATATTGTAGGAACTCCTGCTGAGAATCTTTATTCTTAAGAATCACAACATTAAGCCAATAATTACTGCGACAATTCTCAGGCTCAGTAAAAAATTCAACATCTGGAATATTCTTAAAGAAATCTTCGTAAATCTTAGCCGTTTCACGCTTACTTTCAACATATTCCTCAATATGTTCCAACTGGGCACAACCTAAGGCTGCATTAATGTTGGGCATACGATAATTGTAACCAATATGGTCGTGTTTAAATTCCCAACGATGTGGTATCTTAGCCTGTGTCGTAATATGTTTTGCATAGGCTCCCAATTCTTCATCATTGAAGAGCATCATTCCACCGCCTCCTGTTGTGATTGTTTTATTACCATTAAAACTTATGGCTCCAACTCTTCCAAAAGTACCTGTATGTTTTCCCTTATAATAACTACCGATACTCTCAGCTGCATCTTCCACTAATTCTATATTATATTCTTTAAGAACCGCTATTAACTCATCCAAATGAACAGGGTGACCAAATGTATGCATAGGCACACATGCCTTCACACGCCGGCCCGTCCGTTTATTATAACAAACCCCATTCTTCATCTCAGAATTATTGGACAACCATTTCTTCACAGCCACAGGAGAAAGTCCCATCGTATCCCTATCGACATCAAGAAAGACTGGATATGCACCAATATAACTAAGTGCATTGCAAGTTGCAATAAACGTCAATGCCTGGGTTAACACCTCATCCCCACGTTCCACACCCGCTAACATGAGTGACATGTGAAGCGCATTGGTTCCACTAACACAAACCACAGCACGACTACTGTTCGTATATTTCTCCATATCCGCCTCAAAACGGTCAACAAATTTGCCCACACTTGAGACAAATGTCGTATCTATACATTCGTTGAGATATTTCTTCTCGTTACCTATAAAGACGGGAACAGACAATGGCACAAAATCTGTACCATATAAATCATGAATAAAATCCGTCGTTTTTTTTAATTCCATACTTACATTTTCTGATCAAGATTCTTGCCTTTCTCTTCATGTTCGAAATTAGGGATGAAGCGTTTAATCGCCTCGACGACCTGATTCTTCGTGAAGTTAGCCTCAGCGAAAATAGTCTCCAGTTCCCGAAAGAATGTATTTATCTCCGACATCTCTCGTCGTGAGGTTTCTTTTACAACACCAAGAGATTTAAACCGCTGCCAATCAATTTTTTCACCAGGGACATAAAATTCCTCATATGCCTTTTCGCCTGTAGTATCACTCTTAAAATAAACTACAGGGTATGAATCCGACTCGTATGTCATCTGATCGGCAAATTTCTTAGCTTCTTCATCACTCCCACATTCCACCTTTTTCAATCCCTCCGCTTTCACGAAGCTATCACAAATAGATGAGAATGTAAGCATTTGCTCTTCTCCTAATTTGGGGAAGAAGACCTCACCTCCATTTCCAAGGATACAAGCTAACATGCAAATTTGTCCTGATTCTTCTGGACTCACAAAATAGCGTTTTACATCTGAAGGTGCTGCTAATGGTTGTTTCTTACGCATACGATACAACCATCCATCAGGAAGAGAACCATTACTGAACGCAACATTAGCAAATCGAGCTGTTGTCACCTTAAAACATGTATTGTAGGCCATAACTAAGTCCTCCATAATACGCTTGCTCGCTCCCATGATGTTGACAGGGTTGGCCGCCTTGTCCGTAGAAACACAGAAGAAGTGCTTAGGAGGATAGACGCAAAGCAAATCCATCAGTTTCTTTGCCTTGATATCATTGTTTTCAATAAGTGCCTGAACAGAGTACCTATCCTTCTCTGAGCGCACATGCTTGTGTGCCGAAAAATTGGCCACAATATCAAAGCCCTTCTCCTCTCTGAAAATCCTTTCAAATATAGGATCAGCAAAATTCAACGTATAACATCTAAACTCATCAGGACAATAAAGGCCATGCGTCGAACGAACATCTCTAACAAGTTCTGCTAGTCCATTTTCGTTTAAATCAACAACAACAACTGATGCTGGTTCAAATCTTAATACTGCTTTAATGAAAGACGAGCCAATAGAACCGGCTCCGCCAATGACACAGATAGACTTCCCTTTTATCTCCTGTGATAGTTTTTCCTTGTTTTTTTCTATATCCTCAGCAAACATACTACCGGATCGAAAAATAACAGACTTCGATATAAATCTATCTAAATCAAACATGATAATGTCTCTGATACTAAAATAACAATCACAGCTTCGCTTTTGTTAGTCACATCCGACCAACAAAAAGCAACGCAAAATTACTTTTATTAATTCAATTTTCCAAAAAACAAAGGGACAAAAGGTCTATCGTATTACAAACAGAAAAATACAAACAGAAAAACGTATCAAAAAAAAATCCCCTTATCCTTTTTTTGCATGGATAGGGGATTCCTTTTCGTATCATCATTTCTTACTTTTTATATTCAGTCATGGGATATTTAGATTGATTTTCATGTGTATGCGGATGATTATGTTCCCCATGAGGGTGTCTCATCTCATGATACACTACACCACGCATTTTCAACAGTTCAATCTGTCCTGCCAGATCTGATTTTTCAAACGTGGCCCATTTTGCTTCCATCTCAGCTCTCTTGGCTGCTTGAATGGAATCTCTGCGATCGATGTTACGTTTCGCATTTGCAACCCACTCCTTCTTCTCTTGCTCAGACAACTGGTCAAACTTTGCCCATGCCTCATTCACCTTCGCTTCACGTTCTTTATGTCTCTTCTCCATTTCCGCGCGACGTGCTTCTCGTTCTTCCTTGCTTAGCTTCGAATGTTGCTGACCATCAGCCTTGCCATCTTCTTGATGATATCTCGTATTCTTTCCCTCTGAATCATTGTGAGAACAAGCACAGAAGGAACCTGCCATAAATGCTATTGACAAAATAAAAATCAGTTTTTTCATCTTCTTCTACCTTTTCCTGTTATTTTATTACTCTCCTTTCAATATATATTTCTTTCCATCTTGAACTACAACGCCTTTGTAATCCTTTGTCACATAAATCATGCGACCTAAAATATCATACACTGGTCGATCGTAATCCAATCCTTTATCTCCTTCCTCAACATCTGCTACTCCTGTTTCCTCATAGCCAGCATAACCCGCTGGAAGAATTCTGAAATTTCCTTCTACATCCTCATCCGTTTCCAACACCAGAACACGTCCATATTTAAATCCATATTCCTCGTTTTCAAACTTGGCAAATTCCAGACGTAAATCATGACTTCCTCCAGTAATAGTTGAATTGGCTTTGAAATCCATCAGAGACTTACGAATGCACAAAGAACCATTTGCTAATATACCTGTTTCGTCTTCAAACAAGGATGACACTTCGGTGAATGTCACAGAACCAATCACTAGAAGTCCTTGCGTCGTCTTTTTACCATCCGACACAAACACCATACTATCTCCCGTGAATATAACAGATCCATCTATACCTACAACAATATGCGCTGACCCATTATCACCATAGAAGCTACATACGTCTTTGACATCAACCACTATGTTCTTCTCATTTATCCACATAGCTGCGTTTGTGCCCTCCAACGAAACATTCTTCAACTTCAATGTCCTTGTTTTCTCGTCAAACACCACACTTCCATCACCCATTATATCCTTGGCATTGAAATCACTCACCCAACGATCGGCAATCTGCATATCATAACCAGCTCCGATAATAAGCAAACGATCATCCTCTTCTTTTTCTACAGGTGCAGTATATACTATCTCGTGAGTAAGCGTGTCAAATGTATAACTTGCAGCATATGGGTATAAAATATGTTTCGTCTTCTTAGTTCCCTTGTTGTCTATGACAAACTCAGTGACACCGTGAAGTCCATTTGTCGAATACAAATAGGCATCTTTCTCAATCACGAACTTAGAGCCTGCGTTACCACCATCAATATCCGAGATACCAGCTGCATCTCCGTTCGACCAATCTAACAGACTTATCTGATCTGACAATGTCAAGACACTGTTCTCTCCTAATTTTATACCATTAGATTCATCTCCCTCAATATACAATGTTCCATCTCCTATCAATTTAACATTCTGATCTATAAGAAGAGAGGCTTCTTTATACCCTGAAAAGCCAGACTGACTTGCAATGTCATTCCCCTCTCCTATAATCTTTATGTATAACGTATCAAGGAATGACTTACCAATATGCAAGGCTCCACTTGCCGACGCATAGACATAAGCATCCTCCATTGTCAGTGTATGCGTTTTAAAATCATATGACATCTTACCACTAATGCTTATAGCATTTTCGTTGATAATCTTAGCCTTTTCATCAATCTCATTGAATGATTCTAATGCTTTCACCATATCCTTATATTCACTATTCGTGAATGCTATGCTTGTATCAGCCAATGAAATCTTCGGATCGACATACAAATGAAGTTCTTTGGCTTGTGTATTATCATCAAATATAAATGCATAACCATCTTCATCCATCTCTGTCTCTTCGTTATATATGGTTGTGAATATATAATTACAACCATCTTCGTAGATAGCCGAGCCAAAAGCTCCACTAGACGGAGCTGCCTTGAAGGCTGCATATCCATCTGTCGAATGACATTTTGCATGCATTTCAACTGCACCGTTCCACTGAGAGATACCCTTATTCAAAGCTATAGCGTAATGGTATCCCTCACAATTGAGGTTCCACATAGATTGATCTGTATTTTTCAGCATATTAGCCTTGATAGCGGTTCCTCTTGTACTCTTCAGATTCAACGTGACACCTTTGTTTCCAGACAAAACCAATGTGCCTGCTACATCTATAGCATCAGCCTTGGCATTTTTAATTGTATTTGTACCCTCTTTTACAAAGATAGTCAATGATTTTCCTCCGATCAACGCATCTCCTAAATGAATACTCTTCAAGTTAGCATTCGACAAAGTAAGTTTCGCATTTGCATAGGAGTATTCCACCTGTCCATCAAACAATGTCTGATTCTTTTCTGCCAACCATACTGTATCACCCGCAGCACTCACAATATAGAAGTCTGGTGCAGGCACATCCACGTCATCCACAACAAACATACCAATTTGTGTTGCTAACGCATCTTTATTCTTCTTGTAAACTGGAATCTTTTGTCCTTTGTAAGTCACAACAGAGGCATTAAACAAAACGGCTGTCGAACATTTGTAGGCCGTCTGCGTACCAACGGTTTCCTTCTTTAAGTTTGAAGGAACAAGGACCTTACCATCTTGTTTCTTTGGATCCTTCACTACAAAACTGTAGGTTGTATTCTTAGACAACTGCTCCGTTCCTGTATAATGTCCGGCAATGCGACGAGTGTTACTAAAGAATCCCACTCCATCCGTCAGTATCGTACCGACCTCTATCACATGATGATTTTCATAACCAGGATCATCCAAGGCTAACACAACTGTATCTCCCTTTGTCGCACTAGACACCTCTTCATATTCATCTTCGCCTACAAAAGACACAAAAGAAGTCCATATACTATCTGGTAACATGACGTTGATCCAATCATTTCGACGTACCATACCAGAAAGAACAGCCACTTTCAAACTATGCTGATAGCCACCATCAACCGATACTACACCCAGTGTTTCAACCACCTTCATCATCGTACCTGCAATCTCAGTATATGGATTATCCTTGTCTGCCACTGGATCGATATTCTCCCAATACTCTTCACCGCAAACTCTACATGTTTTGTAGCGGCTTCCATATTCCGTTGCAGTCGGTGCTACCGCTAATATCCATGGACTATAGAAGTGTTCCTCTTTTTTGCCTTTGAAGTTAAAACCTTGATCGCCACAATCACCAACGCATGCCATGTAATGGAACTTACTATATTGTTTTTCAACCGGCTCGGTCGCAGTCGCAGTAGGTCTATTGATCGTGACAGTCTTCAAGTAAAGGTCTCTCATGTCTAAGTTTTTATAGACATAACTAAAGTTCTTAGTAGTCTCATTAATAGAACACCAGTGCATATTATGAGTAGTTGTCAATTTCATAGTATCAGATGTCGTACTTCCCTTACTATTCGTAACCACACAATAATATTTAGGAGCATTATAAGAATCATAACAATAGTATGGCACATTTATAGTTAACTGAGGAGATTTTGCGCCATCTATATACTCTCCTACCGCATCCGTATCACTCAATTTGTCCTTGTCACAATACCATTGATATGTGCATCTCTCACCTGATACAGGTAAAGTTTCAACAGAGAATGTAACTATATTGTCACCCATCACCTCTGAAGCCTTTTTACCTTGATCATGTAAAATGTGCCAATCCATCACCTTCACCCTCTTGTCGCCTGAGCAAGAGATAATGGTAGGTGCTCCACCAGTAGCAGTTTTCAACCAATACAATTCACCACACTCCGTACATTGCTTGTAAACATAACCTGCATGTTCGGTAGAAGCCGTCCAATCGCCATAGGTGTGACGGGCCTTCTTGGGTGTTTCATCCGCTCCCAATTCATGACCATGGTCGTCGGTTGCCACACACATTCTATAATGGTAATTTGAATAGATCGTTTTGAAACCTGACGATGGATAATCATCCTTCACATCTGAACTCCACCATTCGTCAGCACTACTTTTATACCACCAATATGACAAAGGCCACCATTTAAAATTATGTGAAGCATTAATCAGTACACTGTCTGTTGAAACGGTTCCATTTTCATTGGAAAGGACACAGAAACATCTCACTGGTTTGAAACATGCATAACCAGGAACTGTAATAGTAAAATAGCTATCCGTCGAACCGTTCACATACAGATAATCATCCTGATCTTCATTATATTCATCCGATTCATACCATTTTTTATTATAATCATCCCAATAAATCACATGCCATGTATATTCAATATCCTCGCCTTTAGCCAACACAGAGAAGGAGATAGTATCGTATTTTTCCTCACCATCATAATTATCCAGATTTTCGAAGTCCGGTGTCACGCACTTCACACTCTTAGGTTGTCGAGTGATAATCGGCTGTCCATAATCTGCAATAATATCTGTATGCTGATAGAACTTCTCTCCACAAAGTACACACGCTTTATGACGCAATCCTTCTCGACCTTCAATTGATTCATAATCAACCACCCAATCACCATATTGATGGAGGGCTTTCTGTCCCGTGTATTTACCACAACCATTGCCTGCACACACCTTATAGTGATAATCAGAATAAACATTTTCGTATCTTTCGCCATTTAACAACCAGACATCTTGTGTTTTTGCAAGCGTATCAGCCGAAGCAGAAAGGTAGCTTCTGTCTCTCCACTGCAAGTCATGACTCACCTCTACTGCTACAGTATCCGTCGAAACTGTACCCTTTTCGTTGCTAACCAGACAGAAGTATGAGATCTTAGCTGAGCATGAGGTAGGACCTGTAATGGTCAGATTCTGTGTTTGGGCACCTTGAATATACAACTCATCATCTGTATCCTCCCCTACAGCAGTTGCATGACCTTCAGCATCGCATACATACCACTGATAGTTCAGATCTTCACCTAATGCTTTCGTGAAGAAACTGATGGTGTCATACTTCGCTAAGTTATCAATAGAAGTTAACTGATTAGCATCGACCACTTTGCATCTTGCCATCTGCGGTTGTCTGTAAATGGTTGGAACACCATCCTCCGATGCCTTACAAATGGTACAAATACCATTAACGAAATGACAAGTATGCTCCACATACTCAGCACTATGTTTGCACTCCGACATGCATTTTTTACATGTTGAACAATAATGACTCGCCCACTCGTCACTCTTTATACATATATTATGGAAACAATTCTTTGCCAATGTATTCTCAAGGCAACAATCTTCACATAACTCGCAAATATCGCAGACTGAAACTCCCGCTCCCTCTACACAGGTTCCACACTGTGAGCAGAGCCATCCGTTATCTTCACAACAATCCGAACAGTGTTCGCCACCGCTCTCACAACGATTGTCTGGTTTGCACTCTTCGCACAAAGGACAATGGATATTCATATCCAATGCACAATCCATGCAATAGCCACAATTATCACACTTTTCTACTGATTCAAAACACTCCTGACACTCTGGACAATGAGCACCTTCACTCACACCACATGCTTCACACAATCCACATTCCTCACAGACATATCCTTCTGTACCAAAACATTCACCGCAGGAAGCACAATGAACATAGAGATCCAACGCACAATCTTCGCACAATCCGCAACTCTCACATGCGCCACCCACACCTAAACACTGATCACACTCCACACAATGCACATATTTTTCCTCTATACAAGAACGGCACATCTCACAATCATCGCACTCACGTTCCTCTTCACCACAATAAACACACAACATTTCATACGCCTCCGCACAGTCATAACAGAACTTTCCATACTCCAATTCTACAATCTCACCATTATCATAATAGCAGAAGCCACAATTATCGCATATATAATCCTCCGCACAACTATTGCAATGGCTTTCACTTCCCATTTCCCAACCACATAAATCACAGGCACTTCCATCTGCCAGACAAGCTCCACAACCTACACAATGGCTACCTATTCCATCAATACAATCATCACAAGCCAAACAACCACCACAAGGTTCAACTCCTTCATTAAAGAAACACTGTTCACACCATATACACCAATAAGGTTCTCCACACGCCTCACAATGATCTGCATTATCACATCGTGAGCAACTACCCGCATTAGAAAGGCAATCACCACACTCCACACAATGCGCATTGTTTGATTCTATACAATCGTCACAGGCATGACATCCTTCACAAACTGCACAACCATCCACAAGGAAACATCCTTCACACCATGTACATTGATAGTCCTCCGCACATGACTGACAGTGACTGTCGCCACTCTCACCAACCTCTACGCCACATATCTTACAGCCATCCACATCTGCCAAACAATCACCACATACGGCACAATGAGCGAACATGTCTTGACAGTCGATGCAGCAGCCACAACTTTCGCAACTTTCTTCACCCTCTGCATAAGAACATTTTCCACAAATACCGCACTGGTAATCCCATCCACACTCCAGACAATGGTTGCCATCCTCACCACATACATCACATGGATTTCCTGTCGACAAACACTCTCCACAATTTTCACAATGTAAACCTATTTCCTCACAACAACTCAGACATGCTCCACAATCGGAACACCATTCATCATCATCCACCCATTCCATACAATGAGGACAAACGGCCATGCTTACTACCACAAAGGCAAAAAGCATAAAAATAATAGTGTAAAATCTCTTCATACAAATGAATTTTTTGTTTCCTTCTTTATTTTAGTTCTATACAGTGGTTCTTCGAATCACAAATTACACAACTACAAAATTAAGTCTTTTTAACATGTTATGAAAAGATTTAGAAGATGAATTGTCCGTCACCATTGATTTATTGACTCTTATCAATTATTTAATCTTCAACTAATTCCCACATTTCATCTCATACAAAAGATGAAAAAAGCCATATACTCTTTCGAATATATGGCTTGAAAACTGGTAGGGATCAATGTCCTGAAATCTAATAAAATTTTATAAACCCCACCACTACTAACTTTTGAATGGATAAATATATTATTTCGTCACGAAATCCTTGTGGAAGAAATAAGGAAGAGCCTGTGCAATATAATGTTTCACGTGTCCCCACCAATGCTCTTTCCCTTGTCCAACCAAGTAATAGAAATTACCTTCATTGAAATCGGATGTGTAGTGGAAATGGGACATATTCTTCATGGCCTCCATTTGCGGATTCATGTTACCATACGCCATATCTTTCGTACCTGTCGCACAGAAGATAGCGAATTGATTATCAGCCAATCCAGAACGCTCCACCACATTATTCAACTCTCTTGCTGCATCTTCTCCCGTATTTCCATACCAATAATTTCCACTTAATGGCATGTAATATCCTACGATATCCAAGCAATTAGCAAAGACATTCCAAACCGACAAGGAACCCATTGAGAAACCTCCATACGCACGATGCATACGTGAAGCTTGCAATGATTCTAAGGTAGTAACACCTTCTGCATAGGTAGAATACTTGCTCTCCACAAATTGTACTACACTCTCTCTGAACTCCTTCCAGAAGGTTGCTGCCTCACATTTATTGAATGTTGGTGCCACGACAATCGTAGGTTCTATCACTCCTTGCTTAATTAGATTATCCAACGCATTCTGTATTTTAACATCATTACCAAATACAGTTGTCTCGTTTTCACCTCCTCCATGCATCAAATAAAAGATATTATACTTCTTATTCTTATCATATCCGTATGGCAAATAGACATACAGCGTGTTATTACCATTAATTCCTGTGTAGGTCTCCTTTACAATCTGTCCTTGGGCACCCCAACAGTCACCCATATAACTATCCATATCACGATAGTTCATATTGGCATCATACACGAAATCATCTGTGATCAAACCGTTTTCTCCTGTTTCTTCTAAATTGAATACGATACTATCCAACAACTCTTCTGTAGAATATAGGAGCTTATTCTCTTTGTATGCATAAGATGCTGGTGATTTGAATACGATACTATCCAACAACTCATCAGAAGCAAACACCACCTTTCCATTCTGGAAGAGATTGATCTTTTTTAGTTCCACATACGGTTCGAATGAGAACCAATCGATATCAAAGAACGAACCATCGATGGATAATCTTAACGTATGTTTTCCTGCTGTAATCTCTTTTGTAACGCCTGTTACCTCTTTATAGATATCCCAATCACCAGTACTTCCAACCGTTTTTGTTTTAGTGACTGATTCACCATCTATTTCAAAATGGAATGATGCATTATTATTATCTGTGGCCACATAGGCAGTATATTTATATTGAGAAGTTTCTTTCACCTCAACTGTATATTCCAACCACTCATCCTTTACGGTCCATCCTAAGCAAGTTCGTCCGCCTTCACTCTTCACATCTACACCTTCGTCCAAACGTGCGCCACCACCTTGATTCTCTTCCTCCTCATCGTGGTATGCCACTCCTTCTCCACCTTCATCAAAATCTTCCGCCTCAATTTTTCCTGGCAAAGTAGCCATCTTATCATTATAAGGACCTCTTGGCTTCTTCTCAACCACCGGTTGCGTAGTGCTACTGCTACCATCACAAGCAGGCAACATCTTACTATACTCTTCGTACCACTTGAAACAAGTGACGCCACACCCCTCCTCTGGAGAGGCTTCCTTCAAAAAGGATGGTTGCACCTTGCCTGAATTCAAATATTCAGCCATATCAACATAATCATCCGTACTCGTCAGGTTCATGGATACATTTCCATAATAATCCTTCATGGCTTTGAACGCATTTCCCCATTTTGAGGTAGAAGCGGTTCCCCATGTTCCATAGTTACCATCCGTCTCATAATTGCCGTCATATTTTTTGATTGGATTACCATTGGCATCGTATTTAATTTTACCTGGAGACCAATCTATTTCGGTCACAACAACTGGTTTACTTGTAACACCAGGCACCTGTTTTTTGAAGTTATCGATAAATGACTGAGCAGAATAATTTGAATCGTCGTTTCCATACCATCCAGGATAGACATGCACGGCAAAGCCATAATTGCTGTCACTGATCGGATATTGAACATAACTCTCGTAGGATGATTGATATCCCTCACCAGGAATCCAAATGATTCCCTTAAATCCATTCTGACGTATCTTGTTGACAATCGGTTGGAAGAAGTCGGTCTTAGCAGGTCCGTTAGCAGGCCCCCACACACCATCCGTCGGACGGTTTCCATTTGCATCCTTCACACGTACGGGTTCATTCGCCAACTCGATAGAAAGCCAACCGGCATACTCTTTCACCTTTTCATTTTGGGAAACGATATCCCACACATCCATCAGATAGTTCTGATAAGCATCCCCCACCTGAATATCTTCCGGACAAACACCAGGAGGACGCATAATCACATACAATCCATGAGCATTAGCCTCTTCGGCAATAGGGATGAATAAGTTTTCCAGATAATACTTCACCTTATCGCGATCGTAGTTAACAGCTAAATCCGACTCTCCATTGGCCTTAGCCCCCTCTTTCCTAAGCCAAGAAGGTTCCATATGAAGGCGGAAGAGATTACAATAGGCACCTTGAGAATGATCTGTAATGGCATCGAATATTTTTTTGAAATACTCGATTGCCCTCGGGGCAGCCTCTGGCACATATCCACCCAAATCCCAGCTTGTCCAGCGGTCGTTGTTAAACCACATACTAGGTGTGTCCATCACACCATGTAATAAGATAGTATTTCCTGAAGGATCCTTTAGGTATTTTCCATCAACATGAAGGTCTGGTGTACATGTCGCACTTGCCATGCAAGCTGTAACATGCAACAAGACAACTAATATTATACACTTAAATTTTCTCATTGGATTTATGGTTTTTATATTAATATTACATCGCAAACATATCAGTATTTACATCGTTCCAAGAGAAAAATAGTTGCAATAAACAGAACATTTGTTGCAGACAGCCATTCAAAGCACTGAAAAAAAATCGGAAATCAACAAAAAAGGAGATACATTTACCAATGTACCTCCTATGAATTATCAGACTTAACAACTCTTACATTCGATTCGCCTTCTTTCTTTCATTTTCATCCAAGATGATTTTTCTTAGACGCATGCTATGTGGAGTCACTTCCACATATTCATCACCACGGATATACTCCAAAGCTTCCTCCAAAGAGAAGATGATTGGCGGAATGATTCTTGCCTTCTCATCAGAACTCTTTGAACGCATATTGGTTAATTGTTTTGACTTTGTCACATTCACAACAATATCATTATCCTTACAATGTTCACCAACAACCTGTCCTGCATACACTTCATCCTGCGGATTGATAAAGAATCGTCCTCTATCCTGCAACTTATCCAATGCATAAGCGAAAGCTGTACCCGACTCCATTGCAATCAAAGCGCCATTAGTACGACGTTCTATCTCACCCTTATATGGTTGATATTCCAAGAAACGATGAGCCATAACAGCCTCACCTGCAGTTGCGGTCAACACATTTGTACGCAAACCGATGATACCTCTCGAAGGTATCACAAATTCCAAATGAACTCGATCACCTTTACGTTCCATGGATACCATATCTCCTTTTCGTGTTGCAACCATCTCTATCACCTTTCCTGATACCTCATCTGGCAAATCAATGGTCAGTTGTTCAACCGGTTCACACTTCACACCATCAATCTCTTTGATAATAACTTGAGGTTGTCCGACCTGCAACTCATACCCCTCACGACGCATAGTTTCAATCAAGACAGACAAATGAAGGACACCTCTTCCGAAGACGGTCCATTTATCAGTATTCGGATTCTTCTCCACACGAAGAGCCAAATTACGATCCAACTCTTTCTCCAATCGATCGTTGATATGACGAGAAGTGACATATTTACCATCCTTGCCAAAGAATGGTGAGTCATTCACTGCAAACACCATACTCATGGTTGGTTCATCAATCGCAATAGGAGGCAATGGTTCTGGGTTCTCCAAATCACAAATCGTATCACCGATTTCAAATCCTTCAATACCTACCAACGCACACAACTCACCACACTGAGCCTCACGCACACAAGTTTGACCAAAGCCCTCGAAAACACGAAGTTCTTTTATGTGAACTCTCTTAATAGAGCCATCACGTTTTGCCAAAGATACATCCTGTCCCTCTTTCAACGTTCCTCTATGAATACGTCCTACTGCAATACGACCTACATAAGAGGAGAAATCCAACGATGTAATCAACATCTGAGGTGTACCCGTCAAAATACGTGGTTCAGGAATATATTTTATGATTGCATCCAATACTGGAGTAATATCATTCTCACGAGGACTCTTCCAATCATCTGACATCCAATTATTCTTTGCCGAACCATATAACGTAGGAAAATCCAACTGTTCTTCCGTTGCGTTCAAATTGAACATCAAATCAAAAACTTCCTCTTGTACCTCCTCTGGACGACAATTTGGCTTATCAACTTTATTGATAACCAATATAGGCTTCAACCCTATTTGCAAAGCTTTCTGAAGCACAAAACGTGTCTGAGGCATAGGCCCTTCGAATGCATCCACCAACAAAAGAACACCATCGGCCATATTAAGAACACGTTCCACCTCACCACCGAAGTCCGAGTGACCTGGAGTATCAATGATATTAATCTTATAATCTTTATATCGGATAGAAACATTTTTAGAAACGATTGTTATACCTCGTTCACGTTCCAAGTCATTATTATCAAGCATTAACTCTCCTGGCGTTTGATGATCTTTCACCAAATGACCAGCCAATAACATTTTGTCCACCAAAGTAGTTTTACCATGGTCAACGTGAGCGATAATCGCTACATTTCTGATTTTTTGATTCTCCATCGTGTATAAAAATTTTCGAGGTGCAAAGGTACAAAAAAGTTAAGAATTTAGAAATGTTTTTATGATGTACAACATGTTTTTTGTTTTTTTAACCCATGAGTATCGCCGTACAACGCATAAAAAATGGAGGTATCAGAAGTGACATCAGCAACAAAAAAAAGAGGGCATATCAATTTTGATACACCCTCAGCTTTGTTTTTCTTAATCAAAAGTTTATTTATTTCTGATTATAATACAAGGTGAAATGTCCTATGTATTGTCTATCAATCTCCGGAAGATTGATTTCATACCAATAATCTGTAGGAGGCAATAAATGTCCTTGATAACGTCCATCCCATCCTTGATTATTATCGTAACCATTATACTCTTGAATCAATTTACCATCCCTTGCATAGATTCTAACACGAGCACGAGAATAGACATCGATGTTTTCAATCTGCCACAAGTCATTTACTCCATCACCATCCGGTGTGAAATAGCCACTCGGTGTAATTGGAATTGGAGATATCTCAAATGGACGAGAAGAAAGACAACCTGTTGAATCTTTTACCGTCAAATTATGTATTCCGATATATGAATTCAACAACTCTCCTGATGCCTCATCACCGACCACCTTATTATCAAGTAAAACCACATAAGGCAATGTACCACCCTCAGTATGATATTCTACACGATTCTCTCTTTGATCCACCGTATCAATGGTCAAGATAGGAGAATCTCTCACCCATACACGAACTGTATCAGAAGCTTCACAACCTGCTCTCTCGTTACGAGCCAAAACAACATACGTCATATCCTCTGTCGGTGTGAACAAAGCCTTCATATTGGTTCCACTATAGACATGGTTCCATTTCAAAAGCGCATCTGCCGGTTTCAAGTTAGCCACATCAATTTCAACTTGTTCACCCATACAAATCGTATTTCGATTAGATTTTACTTTCAAACGAAGCTCCATCTGTAATACCGTCAAGCTGAAATATACCACACTATCACAACCTGTTGTAGTGTAATATTGATGAGGGTCTCTGACTAATATAGGTGTTGTCGTAGGCTCTTCGTATATTTCACCGAACAAAGGTGAACCGAAACAGATTAATGTATCTATCGGGTTATTCGCATTTGAGTAGTTAGCATGAATCACCAATATTTGTTTAGTGATACTATCACATCCTGTCAGTTTACTTGTTGATACTGACTGCAATTCATGAATACCTGGCGTTGAATAGTTTTTACCATCAAACGTATAAACATCACCCTCACAGATTTCCACAGGAGGTATTTCTGCTACAATTCGATCTGTAACCTTGATAGTTGCATTGATAACACTATCGCAATGGAACTGCGACGTATATAAATGCAATGTCTTCGTAAACGTACCTGGGTTCGTATAGGTCTCACCACCTAATTCAGATCCAAGACAGATTTCAAACTCACGTATCTCATTGTATGTAGGATGAACAATGACGTTACCTTGATAATCCAAACAACCTGTAGATGACTTATATAAATGAGTACCCACTGCATCAAACAAGGTATCTTTATACTTATCGCCCAAGCAAATATCAGCATCAATCAAATTGATGATTTTAGGTTCAGTCACCTCTACCTGGTATTGATGATACAAACTATCACAATCAGGATACAACTTTGATTTTACAGTATCGATATTTACGTAGTATATGTTAGCCTGATCAAACGTCTTACCTCTAAACATATCACCCTTACAAATCAGCGTATCACCAACTGGTATGATAGTAGGTTTTGTTATTGATATCTTAATGGTAAGCGAGCTATTGATGTCAATCTCCATACCATCATAGATATTAGGATCATCTGCACTAATATTATATTCTGCATTATATTCACCATAGCATAAGTGAACCAACTTCTTATTCTTCGTTTCATTAACACGATAATCACCTTGAATAGAACAAATATCAGATTCAAACGAACCAGCCTCACCTATCTTCACACGATAATAACCATTATCCTTGTCCTTATCAAAGTTTTGAATAGGCAAAACAAAATCCTTACTATTTGTGTATGAGCTAGCATAAATCTCCTGATAGCTATCTCCGTCTGCTGAATAATACCATTTGTAAATGACATTATTCATATTAGAAAAGTAACCGTCATTCTCAAAATCAGCAGCTAGGCGAACTGTTCTACCAAACTCAAACTCATCCAAATTGCTAATGCCTACTTTTGGATGCTGTACTCTGATAGAGATATCATCGATGGCGAAGTCGAAACCGTTTGTCTCAGGCTGTATGGCACAAACAATAAAATAAGCTGTTCCTGATGAATTATTCATCTGGAACTCCAATGACAACTCCTGCCAAGGCAATACAGTTGAAGTCATATCTGTAATTTTATTTAATGTGATATCCTTAAACGCACTAGGAGAAACCAATGTAGTTCCCTCCTTATCCGAATAAATACCAATACCTAGATGTGGTTTCGAACCTGTTTCGCTTAACTGAAGGTTAGACATAAAAGCTGAGAATTGGAATGTCACGCCCTGACATATACCAGACAGTGGCTGAACATACATCACATCATTCAACTGTGAACCATTTGGATTGATTCGCATATAATAACCTCTCGTCACATCATTTGGATAAGTGTGATCACTACCCTTGTGCCAATCTGAGTTTTCTGTTGATTGTTTTGTAAGATAATAAACACCAGACATGGCTGCATTACCCGAGAATCGAATGGCACTACCAATTTCATCCGCAGACAACGTAGTAGTTTGCGGTTTTTCAGGATCAGCAACATCATTTCCTCCGAAGTCCTGTCTGAAAACCTCTACCCATTCTACTCCTTGCGCATGTAATGACAAAGCCAATCCACACGTTACAATTGAGACTCCTAACCTATGTAAAAACCCTTTCTTCATACGCCTCTATTTTATATATACTTATACTATATTACTTTCACTTTCTTAAGAATATTATTTCTACGGTTCCTTTTCTAATTGAGCCATCCGTCATCGTTACTACATAATAGTAAACTCCCGGATCTGCCATTGCACCCTTGAATGTTCCATCCCATCCGTCATTTCCTTCAAAGACTTTCTGACCATATCTATCAAAGATGATAATGTAATGGCGCTCCATGAATACATCATTCCAACCATCCTTATCGTATGGTGTAAAGGCTGTTGGCAATTTCAAAATCACATTCACTTGAACCAAGTCACTTGCGATTGACGGACATACCTTATCAGACAAAGTTACATAATATTTTGCAGTATCTTGAGGATTATCCAAAATATTTTGCACTTCACTGTATAAAGATGTTGACATTAACGAATCTTGCTCATCTCCACTCGACTCATCAAACTCAAATTCATGCTCGTCTTTTCCTACCATCAAATCCTTTCTATCATACTCTCCTTTGACCTTATACCAAGACATCTCACTATAAGGATAGATTGTACGCATTTCTAATTCAACATACTCACCAAGCCATATACGAGCAGGGTCATGCGGCTCCGTTGTAATAGTGATTCCTTGTGGCAACATACGTTGATGAACAATCATCAGAATAGAATCTGAAACGATCAACTTATCTTTTCGTAAATCATCAAGCAACGTAGAATCACCCAACACTGCCAACGTATCTTTCTTCGTACGGATGGTTGTGTCACCACAGAAACTAAAGTATGAATTCATTGATGTAGAGACACCACACTCATTCTCACTATAATATGAGAAGTACTTGTGATCTGCTGAGTATGGAATCGTATCCTTCTCTAAGTCAAACTTCAGACCGCCATACAACCATCCCTCAGACAATATCGTGTCACCACCCATATTGTCAACACATTGTAGATAACTGTATAACATCGTTGAATCGACATGTACCAATTCACATATATCCTCCTCACCCGAAGTCATAGATACTCTTGGTCGTTCCTTCAATCTGATATACGAAGAGGCTGTATCAGCACACAACGTCAACGTATCGGATGCCACGAAATAGTACCTGTCTGTATAAGACTGACGATTCAACATCACATATTCATCCTGTTTATTTCTGAATTTAGATGCATACGTGTTCGGATTTGTACTATAAACAATGTTCTCCCTGGATATTTCTCCACGATATATATCATAGAAGAATGTACTTCCCACCTTGTAGAATTCATGATTCCAGGTATCTTCTTGTAGATACATACCACTTGCAAATCTCAAATTCTGATCCATCAGATTGATTCGAATCGAATCTGAAACACAAGAGACTGTATCTTTCGCTATCACTGTAACGACATCCTTTTTCAAAGGAACATATACATTAATCTTCAAAGAGTCTATGTTATCACACATATCATATACCTTCACAACAACATCGGTCGTATGAGTGATATATGTTCCAGCTCTTGGAGTCTGAACGATTCGTAGATTAGAGACATCGGAGCAATTATCCGTCACAATGGCAGCAACATCTACAGAGAAATCAGGAACCTCAAACAAACATCCCTTTCGATAGACAGAAAGAACTGAGTCTTTCCAATTTCCTGGGAAATTAAATGTAGGTCCAATCGTATCTACCACATGTATTGTCTGTCTCATCGTACTTACGTTACCACAACGGTCAGTTGCCTTCCAATCACGCACGATATTATACGTATAATAATCACACTTAGAAGGATCAGAACCTTGGTAACTTACTTCCTTCATCTCT
Source organism: uncultured Bacteroidales bacterium (assembly GCA_902766045.1). Classification (GTDB taxonomy): domain Bacteria; phylum Bacteroidota; class Bacteroidia; order Bacteroidales; family Paludibacteraceae; genus UBA1181. Next base: position 19,949 of record CACXCA010000031.1, on the reverse strand, counting down.
AATTTTGGTGATGGATCACAATCCGTCACTTCAACATGTTCAACTGCAGGAACATTATCTGTACATGCAATTGTTATATCCTTCAAATCAACATTGAACTTTGGTGCTATATTATCCACTACATATATAGTATCTGTACAAGTAATATCATTGTTCCTTACATCTGTCACATGATATGTACGATAATATGTCTCATCACAATATTGTACACCTTTAAATTCTTCCGTCATACGGAATGAGTTCTCCTTCATCTTGGATGTGTTAGAGAAACGTCCACCTGCTGCAACAAATTCATCATACGTTTCATACACTTTTGGTAACTCATCCGCACAAGTTATCGTGTTGTGGTTCCATCCCTTAGGACAATATAATGTATCAATCAAATAATCCTCAACCAAGATAACTTGATGACATGTAGCCGAATTTCCAGACTTGTCTGTATAGGTCCACGTTATATCAACCACACCTAACGGATAAAGATCATCCATAGGCTTTCCGTCACTACGAGTACCCTCTGCCGTTATAATGCCATCACACAAATCTTTCACTGTAGGGATAGTGAAGTTTGGTGTGTTCTTCAACTCTTCATACGTGATGGCATCATCGTATTTAGAACTATCTGTAATTCTAGCCTTAATTGTATCTGGCAACACCGTACAATCCACATCTGGTGCAATAGTGTCTTTGATAACAACCTTCTGTGTACATACCTTTGAGGTCAAGCTAAACTCACTTGTGAAGGTCCAATTGATAATGGTTTCACCCAATGGGAAGTCATCCGTCATTGCCAAACTGTCTTGACGAGAAGGTACACCATTAACTGGTGTGCCAGTACATGAATCGACAGCGACTGGGATACCCAATATCACTTCATCTCCTGGTTTAGCACATTGTCCAACATGTAGATAGAATATAGAATCTTTTAATGTAGAACAATCAAAGATTGGTTCTGCCTGTCCAATAACTGTCACAAGCTGATCACATTCCTTCGCTACTGCATTCAGTGTATCATCCTTGAAGATCCAATGCACAATCAACGTGTCACCCACATGAGCTGTCACATCTACAACTGGAACACTGTCAACCAATGCAACTCCCTTGATCTGCTTATGCGTACAGAAATCTTCTGCAAACCATTCGCCAAGAGAATCCGTCAATGCTTCGGAAGAAACCTCACAAGTACCTACTGGTGCAACCATCACAATTGGATTCAACTGAGCACAATCAAAAGAAGGTGCTACAGAATCCAAGACATCGATGGCTTGTTTACATACCATCTTTTGTCCTGCAAAGCTATAAGACCAATATACTGTATCCAATCCAACAGTAAAGTTCTCTTCCATCGTCTTCTGAGACCATCTTGTCAACTCTGGAACAATGACCTCTTGCGAACATAAATCCACAACCTCAGGTGCTTTAAATCCTATAGAGCTCCATGAGATTTCACAATCAAGAGGAGAAAGTTTAATAACTGTATCTGGATAATTTTGACAATCAACCGGCATTTGATTAGTATCACCCACTTTCACAGGTTCAATACATGTCTTCACTGGAGTAAGCAACGTGTTGCTTGTGTCTGTAAATGTCCATAACACCTCCCAGATACCTGTTCTCATTTCAAGAACCCATTCATCTCCTTGCTTATTCATAGGCGTTCCACCAATAGTAGGAATACCTTCTATCTTATCCACTTTCGATTGTTCAGGACATGGATGTTTCGCAAAATAGGTTGGTAATGTGATAATCGTATTACATTCACCCTCCTTCACATCAAATACTACCGTATCTTTCAAATCGTCACAATTGAACTCAAGTTCTTGAGAACTCAACAAAACAATCGGTTCATCACAAATTGCCGTATCGTATGAGAACGGACTAACGAACGTCCATCGAATGATTGTTGTTCCTACAGGATAAACATCCTTGTACAAATCCTTACCATCCAATCGTTCACCTACACCATAGATAGTATCCTTAGTACAAGCATCTAATGCATACGGCGTCGGAATTTTATCCTCATTCAACAATGTGTCACAGCCTTCGATTATGATTGAATCAAGTCTCGAAGCCAATGTGTCACAATTAATCTCTGGTTTTATATCACTCTTAACTGTGAGATTTTGATAACAAGTATCTCCGATCGCATTAATAACTGGATCAATGAAGACCCAAATCAACTTGTGATCTCCTACAGAGACATCAAAAGAAGAGGCTGATGTTAATTCAGATTTAGCTGTTATCTCATCCAAATATACACGTCCTAGTATGCTGTCTCCTGTACAATATTCAGTAGCAGCTGGCCAAGGATTAGGCAATGAATCATACACAGCCGATGAAGGTGCCTCACATGTTCCAGTGACAGCTGGCACTTCAATATCATCTAACGTAGAACAATCAAAGATTGGAGCCATACTGTCCATCACAGTTATGGTCTGCTGACAATGATACTCCATACCATGGAATGAATAATCCCAATAGATAGTATCTACACCTACGTTAAACTTAGTGGTTGTGATTTTCACCTTAGCTTCTCCATTATCATTATATGTTTCAGCCGTGATAGGCTCACCTGAGTAACGTGAAACGGTTGGATTTATCGTATCTTTTGAACATAAATCGATAACGGCCTTTACTTCAAAGTCCATCTCACTCCATTCGATAGAACAATTATTCGGATTCAAGCGATAAACCCTATCAGGGAAGTTTTCACAATCAATCGGTGGCACATTTACATCACCTACCTGAACATACTGATCACAAGAAATCATCGGATTAGCCAATGTGTTAGTAGTATCTGCAAATATCCATTTAATCACAGTAATACCAACATAATATGGTTCATCCATCTTCTTACCATCCTTTCGAACTGGCGTACCATAGATTGTATCAAACGTACATGGATGTAGTGCAAACGGTGTGGTCAACTTAACATTAGAAGCATCCACCGTACATTGTCCTTCTATAGCATCCACCTTCACAGTGTCCTTATTTAAAGAATCACAATTGAATATGATTTCCTTATCCGTTCTGATCTCAATATCTTGGATACAGAACGTATCAACTGAACCTGTAAAGTCTGTGAATACCCACTTAATTTGAGTATTACCTAACGGATAAGAATCATTCAATGCATATCCATCGTTACGTGTACCTTCACCAAATCGTTTATACATTGGATCAGACTCCTTCAAACATGGGTCACCTACCCAAGGGGTATCAACCGCAAATGTCGTAGGGTCTGTGAAACATTCCGAAATCGTATCATATACAGTTGGTGTAACATCCGCGCACACAATTTCAAATTGTTTATTACCCCTTACACTTACGATCTGAGAACACCACAACGTATCGTGCAAGTTCCAAGGACTAACAAACATCCAATTAATCTTTGTATCTCCTGTTGGGAACTCATAGGTATTTAAATCGATTGATGAAGTAGAATCTGCTGTATAGGCGACTGCATAAACCACTTCCGACGAACAAGTGTCTTTTGCCTCTGGAATAGTAAGATGAGCCTTCAACGAGTCTGTATTAATTGTACACGTACCTTCATCAGCCACCACTACAACCGTATCATCCAATGTAGAGCAATCGAATCTAATAGGATTCACATGTGAAGGTAAAATCCACTGCGGACATGTAGTTGAATTTCCATCTTCATCCTTGAACAACCAAAGAAGCTTATACATCACACCTACCTGCATCGTATAAGAATCTGGCAATTCCATCGTACCATTCAAAGTCAACACACCAGGTATTGAATCACCCGAGCAAGCGTCGTATGCCTTGTATGCCAACGTGTCTAACACATCCTTTTTCAAATTAGCGAACTCAACCAGACACTCTCCTGGATAAGCTTCTGGACGCAAAGTGTCAGGGTCAATCTTACTACAATCGAAGTATGGAGGAGTATGGTCAACAACATCCACACTCTTGATACATTCAACTGTGTTACCCTTTGTATCCGTAAAGATCCAACGCAACAATGTACGACCTTTAATGAAGAGGTCTTCATCCCACTTCTTATTAATACCATCTGCCGTCAATGTTGTATCATATACACACGTTGTATCTGTTCCATTTATATCACATTGTTTATTGATATAATATCTTTCCACAACTGGGTCTAACCATACCAATCCGACATCTCCTAGATAATCATCACAAACGTCATGTGCCTTTGGTTCTCTAATATAAACCTTTACTTCTGCAGGATCGATAGCACAAACAGTGTCAGAAACTGTCAAACTGATTTCAGGATCCACATCACAATCTTCCAATACTGGAGGTATATCATCAGTGATGTTTATCAATGTCTGACATGTATCTCTATTCATAGACTTATCTGTGTATATCCACCAGATAATATGAGGATATCCTTCTGCTGTGACAGGATATTCAATATCCTTCAATTCATTTGACTCATACAATAGATATGTATGATCTGGTTGTGCAACCTTTGCTACCTTACGAGGTACGATATCGCCATCACAATCGCCATGTAATATCATGCTTTCATCTGAAGGCAACTGCAACTCATCATAGGTCAATGAACACTCAACTGTTGCAACAAGATTCTTTTCCGGATCCTTACATATTGTATCCACGATAGGAGGTGTCACATCATTTATTCTTAAATTATGAGAGCATCTCACTTCATTACCTTCTTGATCAGTGAACGTCCATACAATCACATACGTTGTATCCTTCATAAATGAATCAAACAGATCCGCCAATGTTTCATCTGGCAACAACACATGTGGTACACCAATGATATCTCCATCACAATCATCTTGTGCTGAATGTGAACCTAAGATAGCACGAACGGTATCTTTTGAAGCGGTACAATGTTGAGGTTGCAAATCGATCGAAATATCTTCTATCTCTTCACAGCTAATAACTGGTTGCATACTATCAACCACCTCTACATATTGTTTACAGATTGAGGTGTTATTCAAAGAATCAGCAAATGTCCATGTGATAACAGTTATACCCTTTGGATAAGGATCTGTAAAGATATCTCTTCCATCACTACGAACACCTTGACCTGCTATACGTCCTCCTGTTGGCGAACATTGATCGTCATCAGCATACGGAATTGAAAGTCCGGCCTTAATGACAGCCTCAGCCGATGCCTCACAATTACTTTCAGTCTCAGCGTGAATAGTATCCAACTTCGAGCAATCCACCACTGGTCCTGTTTTATCTACCACATTAATGGTTTGAATACACATCGACTCATTTCCTGACTTATCTGTAACCACCCATTTCATTGTGGTCTCACCCATTGAGAAGGCATCTGTCAAAGCTGCCTCCATGGTGATATCCTTATATGTTCCCCATGAACGACGCCATGAAATTGTGAAATCGTTTGGATCTGATGAACAATTATCCTTCACGTTCAAATCTGCCAATGTAGGTTTCTTGAACCAAGGAACAGAATCAACTGGAACCTTACAATCTGGTCCAGCAACAAACTCACCTGATTTACTCCAGTCACCACACTCCAAAGATGGTGGTATCGTATCTATCACACTTACTGTGATAACACAACTATCTAACTGCAATCCATCTTTTTCATTTTGGAAACGATATACCAATTTATATACACCTTTGGTCAAACTCAAATTGAATATCTCCTCATTAAAATTATTCAATCTCTTAACCGGTGCATCTTTAAATGAATAACTCAAGCTATTACATTCATGGTTAGAATTGTTTGAGAACCATCTTGCATACATAACATTGGTCGTAGCCTTGTCTCCTTCTGTATATGGGTTCAAGACTTTCTTAACAGTTGTACCTGTAGAATCCAACAATTCCACTTCAAATGGATAACCTAAATATTCCGTTACGGTCGTGAATTTGTTAGAGGCTGACAAGATAGTTTCTCCATCACAGTTAGCTGCTGGTCCTGCACCCGGTCCCATACCCGGTCCTACACCTGGTCCTACAGGATTATAAGAAGACGACCATGAACGCCAACAGTTTATATTGCTATTCAAGAAATCTGGATCTGACAAATAATTCTCACCCAAGTAATCTAATGTCAACTTATGTCCATTATAATCATGGTAACCATTTACTTTGTCTAGGCTATCAAGGAAATACTTCTGAGCAATTAAACACTCCTCATCAAAGTGAAGGCCTGCAATTACGGTTCTTCTAAAGTTAAACCATAAACCTTCCTGATTAACTGGAATCATGGCATCTGGCACTTCACTCTTTTTCAAAATATAATTTGCCTTACATTCCTGATCAACATATAATGTAACATTTGGATCTGCTGGACAGTTCGGAATAGGAGTTGTTCCAGCCGTTACAATGATCTCCTGCGTACAAGAGGAGGTATTACCAGACTCATCTATAAAGGTATAGGTGATTGTGGTAAGACCCACAAAGTACTTATGATCTTGTAACTGTTTCAAACTAGTAATATTCTGTGACGTAATACGTCCATCCTTATCAGAAGGACCTTCCAATCTGGTAGTGACAAAAATCTCACCACCACAATTGTCCGTCACCTCTGAAGGATCAATCATTCGAATATTATTGTTTTCGAAATAGTCTTTTAAGGTTCCTGTATAAACTTTCACAGTAGCAGCAGGACCCACACCTTCTCTCACCTCCACATCTTCCATGGATGCATAATCCATATATTCATACCCTTTATTGAGAGGTTTGTAACTATTCGCCGTTACACGAATCGGTAACAAGGTAGAACAGTTGAATACAGGAGGTTCATTATCTCTAACAGTAAATGATGCCTCACAATCTTCATAGATCTTATTGTTATATATCTTATAGAATCGCCATACTATATTATATGTATGATTCACCTCAAATATAATCTCATCCCATCTGTCTCTTGTGATAACTTCATAATCATCATCTTCCTCATCTTTATATAAGATAACAGCATCAATCTCCTGGCCTGCACCTGAGCAGACATCGTATCCCTTAGGAAACTCTGTCATCTGACTCAACAATCCATTGACAGACAAACCACACTTACCTTCCAAACTACTTACTTCTCCTAAGTTAGGATCAATACAGTTCACATTTGGCTTACGGTCATCCTCTACAAAAATCTTCTGGATACAATAGGCAACATTACCCGATGCATCAGCAAACTTCCATAATATATAGGATGTACCCACTACATAATTTTCGTTCACATCAATGGTTACATCAAATATAGAGGCATCAAAACTCTGTTCAGTCGGAATTGTAACTGGATTCGATACACGACCCATATACTGTCCTGTAATCAATCCATCTACCCCATTCTGATCTTCCAATACCGGAGGCGTTATGATTGGTAAACTACCATGGTGACCAGGTTCTGCATCACACCCTTCTTGGTATGAAAGTTTTGTAGATAACGTTGGTATCTGATCACAAGGCAAATCTGGCGGGAAGATGTCCTTTACAGTGATGTTCATAACACACAACGCTGTGTTATTACATCCGTCAATCACCTTGTAAGCAATCGTACCCACACCCGCAGGCAATGAGAAGTACTTAGTCAATTTATCAATATCAGCTCTAGTTGTCTCTATCAACTGATGGATGTTTTCGCCATTTCCATCTGGACTGAAGTTCAATTCAATCGTAAGTCTCGGATTGGTTTCACATCCTGCAGTATAGCTTGGGAACGACCATGGCACATTGTATGTTTTCTGTGTCTTGCCCAATGTGTATTCCAAATTTTTATTGGCAGGACAATTGATTGTTGGCTTTTGTATCTCGCTCAACTTCCATGTGGTTTGTGCCGTAGTTGGACAGCCCACTCCTGCAATCTGCACATTCACACGTGCAGTATGTTCCTTATACTTACCATCGCACGCACCCGAATCAGGGAAACTAACTAATGCTTCGTATGTTTTTCCTGTAGCACCATACTTCCATACATAAGAATATCGACTCTCATAAATGGAATGGAATCCATTTTTAGCATCGGCCACAGCCACCAAGGTCTGTTCTCTGTCGGTCGGACACAATGTCACCTGTGTCTGATCCATTCCCTCCGTACCCTGTTTTGCCACAACAATCTGTGGTGTCTTATAAACAGTGAATTTCTTTGAGATTGGTTCACCTGCTGTCACATAAGCATATTCACCATTCGAATAAACTACTTTCTTTACTGGTTGAACTGTTACAGTATATTCACCCTCTTCAGCATTACCATCCATCAACAAATAGATACTTGAGCCACGAGTATCCGACTCTAATTCACCACCATCGAATTGAATCTTATCACTACCGAATGTTTTTCCTGAAGGTGATGTAAACGTCCATGTATATCGGACATCCGGATTCGCATCTATCGGAGCAACCGAGAACTTTCCATCTTCTTTATTATTCGGAATACAGAATGGATTGGCAGGCCCATTAATCTCTGTCGGCTGGATTGGTTCACAATTCTTACCTGTAACAAAAAACTCAATGAATTCATTTGTATTGCTATCAAGAACACGATATTTTTTCTTACCCACAGCTTCCACTGGAATGCTCACTTCTTTACAATTAGGCCCACTCATGTTAAAGCCTCCAATTTGCAATTGCTTCCATGAGTTACCATCTCTCACCTGCCATACATAGTTTGCATTATATGGGAAACCTGCAGCCACGACAGTAACATTATCACCAATACAAGCCGCTGAATTATCCATACAGACAGACATAATTTCTGCTGACACATAATCGACAGCCACCTTCATACACCCCCACTGTTCGAAACGAGGTTTTAGCGTTAACACAGAATTAGCATTCTTGTTTTGCAATTTAAATCGCCCATAAAAATGGATTTCCATTCTGAGCAACTTGCCTGTCAATTCAGGTCTATCACATATCAAACGTCTTAGATGTACATAATCGAATGATCTACTCGTAGATTCTCTTCCAACCTCTTCACCCGTTGCATCATTATATACAATAATATCTGCATGATCTGCATTATCATAATAGTTACCAACCGATCCCTGTTCCGTTTCCAACTTTACAGTTGCATCAACACACGACTGAGTACAATTTGGCTCCTTAACAACATACAAACGCATCACCATACGATAGTAATGCTCATCCCATATTGTATCTCTTCTTGATGGTCCATACATTTTAAAAGAATAGTGAAAAGGAGTACAATTGATACCAACAGAATTACTAAACCAATAATAATTAGAATAGTTGGCTGGATCTGCCTTCGGCTTTAGTTCACCAAAAAAACGTCCGAAATCATTCGAAATCTGACCTCCACCACATGCATCTTTTTCAAACGTCACATTATAATCAGAGAAATACATTTCCACCTGACCATTGCGAATTGCACCATCATCTACAGTTACTTCTCTTCCTGTTCCACCTCCAATAATATTAAAATCCGTACCATTGATATAGTCACCCGTAGATGACTGATGACATTTATTTGGACAATCCGTATTAACATTAACTGTTACAGTAGAAGTTTGGGCAGTGCTACCTTGTGCCCTTACATAGTAGGAGACTGATGAATTCCCCATGTCATCTACAAATTTGAAGACTCCAGAAGGGTCTGACACAGAACCAATTGCCTTGAAATTAGTACCCCCACTCGTCGATTTATAGACATCTACAGCCTTCACACCAGAGCCAAAACCAGAGGCTGTCAACACGATTGGCTCACCCACACAGGCCTTTGCCGTCGATGTCTGACCATCCACATCCAATCTCTGCGCATACGCTACTCCACTTTGCGCTACTATACACGCAAAGACCACACACAATCGAATCCAAAATCTCTGTATCGAATTCATCTTCTTACTATTTCGTTTATTTGTAATACTCATCTTCATACTCTGTTTCTTTATTTCTGTAGAATAAAATATCTTCGTTTTTTTGCTGTTTTCTAGCCCTAACGAAGTCTATTTCACTCTTAGCCATTAACCTTTGTTCGTTTTTAAAATCATCCAATTTTTATGCACCAAACGAACTAACCTAATTAATTATCTATCACTCAAACACTTACATTCATCATCAACTCTTTTCAAGAGAGTCTTTATTCAAAAAAACAAAAATAATGTTTGTTTTCGAACTTTGCAAACATCAAACACCCTATTTTGTTGCGTTTTACTATTTTTTTCGCTCTATAGATTTTCAACCAACAAAAAAAACTCATCGACAAACTATGAAATTTTGTCGATGAGTTCCCATCTCTATTTTTTTTTTGTTCTTTTAGATAATCAACATTGCATCTCCATACGAACCAAATCTGTATTTCTCTTTAACTGCAACATCATATGCATTCATCACTTTATCATAATCACCAAACGCACAAACCAACATCAATAAAGTAGATAACGGCATGTGGAAATTAGTGATCATACGATCTGCCACCATAAAATCGTATGGTGGGAAGATGAATTTATTGGTCCACCCCTTAAATGGCTTCACCATTGCATCTGTTCCCACACTACTTTCAATGGCACGCATGACAGTGGTTCCAACGGCGCACACATGCTTCTTTGCCAGATGTGCACGATTGATAATATCAGCCTGGTCCGCTAATATTTCCAACTCTTCAGAATCCATCTTATGCTTCGTCAAATCTTCCACATCAATGTCGCGGAAATTACCTAACCCAGCATGTAATGTTATATATGCGAATTCACAGCCCTTGATTTCCAAGCGCTTCATCAACTGCTTGCTGAAGTGCAATCCAGCAGCCGGTGCAACCACCGCACCCTCATTTTTGGCATAGATGGTTTGATAACGTTCTGCATCCTCTGGCTCTACCTGACGATGATTTTTTATATGATCTGGCAATGGGGTTTCACCCAATTTGTAAAGTGTCTCACGGAACTCCTCATACGTTCCTTCATACAAAAACCGAAGGGTTCTTCCTCTTGATGTTGTATTATCAATAACCTCTGCCACTAACGAATCATCTTCTCCAAAATACAACTTGTTTCCTATACGGATTTTTCTCGCAGGGTCAACCAAAACATCCCAAAAACGCATCTCTTCATTCAACTCACGCAACAAGAAAACCTGAATCTTAGCATTGGTTTTTTCTTTGTTTCCATACAAACAAGCTGGGAACACTTTTGTATCATTAAAGATAAACACGTCCTGATCATCGAAATAATCAATAACCTGTTTAAATTCCTTATGTTCTATCTCTCCCGTTTTTCGGTTAAGTACCAACAATCTTGCCTCATCCCTATGTTCGGAAGGATAAAGAGCAATCTGCTCCTCTGGCAAATCAAATTTAAATTTGGATAACTTCATACTTACTTGTTATTATTGTCGTTACTAATTATATAATCATCTTTAATCGCTTGTATCATCGATTCAAACTTCTCTATACTGACACAATCATCCACTTTCACATCGCCTATTCGTGTGCGCTTCAATGCAATCAGATGCGCACCGCTATTCAGTTCCAATCCTATATCACGTGCCAAGGCTCGTATATAAGTGCCTTTGCTGCAAACCACTCGTATCGTTGCCACATTATCAGCGAAACTCAACAACTCAATCTCATCAATCACCAATGTTTTGGGCTTGATTTCCACCTCCTCACCCTTCCTGGCATACTGATATGCTCGTTTACCGTTTATTTTCACGGCTGAATAGACTGGAGGCACTTGCTTAATCTCTCCTATAAACTTCGAGAGCGTTTCCTTCAACAATTCTTCTGTAATATGTTCTGTAGGATAGACTCCATCCACCTCTGTTTCCAAATCAAATGAGGGTGTAGTACTTCCTAATTGCAACGTCGCAACATACTCTTTCGTCTGATACTGAAACGTATCAATCTGTTTGGTACATTTACCTGTACATACAATCATCACCCCTGTTGCCAACGGATCTAATGTACCGGCATGTCCTATCTTTAATTTTTTCACTCCCAACTGATAACGAATGATGTTGCGAGCTTTATTCACTAAATCAAAAGAGGTCCATCGAAGAGGTTTGTCAAAATATAATATTTCTCCTTTTTCAAAATTCATTCAATCAAACACTTAAAGAGAGCTTATCACACAGATAGACCCAACGATGGCACAATATATAGCGAAATAAATCAGTTTTCCTTTTTTCACAATGTTAATCATCCACTTGCATGCTAAACAGCCTACCACAAAAGCAGCCAAGAAACCAACTAACATCGATATTGGTGAGATACCAGCCATCGCTGTTTCATATCCATCTTTGGCTATTTTAAGACAATCCAACAAAGCTTCTCCCACAATCGGTGGAATCACCATCAAAAAAGAAAACTGAGCTAGCTTTTCTTTCTTGTTTCCTAATAACAATCCTGTTGCAATCGTAGAACCTGAACGTGACAATCCTGGCATAACAGCACAGGCTTGCGAAAGGCCTATAATAAAGGCATCTTTCATGGATATATTCTCTTTCTGTCTTGGTTTTGCATAATAAGAAAATGTCAACAAGGTAGCTGTCAGCAGCAACATAAGTCCGACCACAAACAGACCAGAGCCAAACACTTCTTCAACGGCATCTTTAAAAAAAACACCTACAATTCCGATTGGAATCATAGAGATAATTATATTAACAAGATATTTCATCTCATCATTCCACTGGAATTTCAAACAGCCCTTGATCAACCATACGATATCTTTCCATAGAATTACCAACGTACTCAAAACGGTAGCCAAATGTACGGCTATCACAAACATCAAATTGGATTCGCCATCTTCCAATCCAAAGAAATAGGAACCTATCGTCAAATGTCCACTGCTACTTACCGGCAAATACTCTGTCAATCCCTGTATTATGCCCAATACAAACGCCTGTAACGTATCCATACTGTATTATGCCTTGATTGATTTAAAATCATCACTTTTTAGTCTTCTCATCTCTGATTTTGATGCATCAAGCATAGGTTTTTCTTCATCCTTCACCATGGAAACATCGCCTGCGTTCTTCTTCGGTCTATAAAGAATAGCGAAAATCTCAAACAAGAATCCGAACAATGTTATCATAGGTCCAACAACAATTCTTCTTGTACTGAAGATCTCCGGATTAAATGTAACACCATCAACACTTCCTCCCCCAATCATACAGCAAAATCCCACAACGATAATAACAAATCCAATAGCCAATAGCATCAGATTCTCCTTTGACAAAGCATAATTCATACTATTTGTTTCTTTTATATTTTAATGTTCTTATTTACTTTCTCTCTACTAAATGTAATACAAATCATCCAAGTTCTGCTTCAAATATTTGTTCACCGCAAAAAAAGTAGCAATACTGGTAATGATAATGCTACATGCCAATAGTGAGCCAAACAAAGGAATATAAACTTTCGAATCATCCAATTGTATCATACTGAATGGAAGATCCTCACTGAAGAAATGATTCAATACAATGATATACAAAACCACCAGCAAGAACGCCACAATTGCAATCCAGAAACTTTGCTTCAAATAAGGTCTTCTAATAAACCTTCCTGTTGCCCCTACCAATTTCATAGTATGAATCATAAATCGATCGGAATGAACCAACAGTTCTATCGTATTGTGAATCAACACATAAGATATAAACAAAAGAAGCAATGTAGCACATAACAGAGCGAATGCTATTTTATTCACATTCCTCACAATGGTCTGTATCATGTTTTTTTGATAATCAACATGCTCTACGCAATCCAGCTCAGTAAGTTTCTGCGCCACCATCTGAATACTATCATTATTCGCATATTGCGATTGCAAATGCACAACATACGTGTTAGGCAAAGGATTATAATCGGCAAATTCTTCCGGATCTTCTCCAATCTCTTGACACACATCCCGAATAGCTTGTTCCTTACTGATAAAAACAGCAGATTTCGTATATACCTGAGCGTTTAAATATTTATTCAAGGCACTGACCTCTTCCTGCGAAGCATGATCTCCCATATAAATTGTGATGGCTATCTTCTCTAACACCGTGTCGGACAACTGTCTTGCTACCATTGCCACCGATATCGTACATCCTAACAAAAATAGTACCATCGATATACTAACGGACGATGTTAATTTTGAATTAAAAAACTTAAATTTCGTTTTTTTAGCCATATTCCTTCACTATAGGGTATATCAACCCAAATTTTGTGCAAAAGAATAAAAAAAATTACATATTAAGAAATTATTTATAGCGATTTTTTATAAGGATTTTCAAACCTACAGCGTCACATCTGACTCAAAACCGTCTGTCTTTGCTACCTCCTTAATACTGTAAAATGTCCCACATACTCTTTATCCGATCCTTCTATGCTAATCTCATACCAATAATCCTCACTCGGTACTGGATGACCCATATATGTGGCATCCCATCCAGGATAATCATTTAGATATTCTGCCAACAGTTTGCCAAATCGGTTGTATATACGAACGATAAACTGAGGATATGTATTAAGATTCTCCACCTCCCATGTGTCTCTTATACCATTACCATCAGGACTCATATATTCTGCCGGTATAATCGGCAAATATTCTCTAATGTTGTCAACATACAGATACAATGTCACGACACTATCACAACCATACTGGTTCTCTAACCGTAACATATATTTACTTTCTCCATTGGTTAGATTATATAAATTAAATCCATTCAATTGGTAAACATTTCCGTTCTTTAGTGTGTCTTTTAGAATCATCTCGGAAGGATATGCCACAGTCAATTCCAATGTCACCGTACTATCACCACCACTCACACCTGTAAACGTTTTCGTATAAACACCTGATTGCGTTAATTTTTCTTGTCCGAACTGATAATATTCGCCTTCACATATCGTCTCCTGTAAACTCGTTTCTATATTATCTTCCACCACCTTTAATGTTAACTTCACAATGCTATCACACCCGCCTACACTAGTGAATTGCTTTTCATAAACACCAGAAATAGTCAACATTTCATTTCCAAACTGATAAAATTCTCCTTTGTATATTACCTCTTCCAATTCTACAGAATAACCCTCCGTCAGCTTCAGATTCAATGTCACAACACTATCACATCCGTTCACACTTGTAAACGTTTCTGTATAGGTACCCGACTGAGTCAATACCTGACTTCCAAAGGAATAAGATGTTCCCTCACAGATTGTTTCTTGCTGTTCAGTCCGAATAGGATCCAAAACCGTCAGTTTCAATATCACCGTACTATCATATCCTTCTATATTTTTCAAGGTCTTCTCATAGTCTCCTGATTTATCAAACACTTCACCTTCGAATGTATAAGTCTCGCCATAACAGATAGTGTCATAAACCACTGTATCAACATTACATTCTTTCACCATCAGTGGAACAATATCCGAGAAAGACTCACACATATTATACTCTCCAACCGCTCCTGCCGAAGTGGCAATCACTTTATAGTACCCTTCATCATCCTTTGTTATATTCTTCACAGGCAATTCACTTCCTGTTGCAATTTTCACCCAACCTTCATTATTATAATTTTTCTCCTTGTTCTTAAACCATGTATAGGTGATTGGTTCTACAAGAGAGCCTATATCACTCATGCTTGCTTTCAACGTATATTCTGAACCTAGGCACAACGAATCCTCTGGGTAAGACACATCTACAGGTGGTGTACATAGATGTATTTCTATATCATCCAAGGCAAAATCACCTCCGTTTCCTCCTGCTCCAGAGAAGATTCTATACACAATGGAAGTTTCTCCCGCTGGAACCTCAAAAGGCATTCCGAACTGTTGCCAAGCATCATTACTACTATCAATAATAAATTTCTCCTGATTCAAAATATTACCCTTTGTATCCTCTATGGTCAATGTGACAGGCGCATTCTCTGATGCATTAACAGGATGTCCCCAAAAAGAAAAATACAATTGAGTGCTCTCACATAAATCATTCACCTGTGCCTTGTAAAAAGTTGACTCTAGATAATCTAAATCTATGATCATAAAATAGCCACGGGTCAAATCTCCATCGTATGTATGATCACCAAAATCAGCATACCAACCCGCATAAACATGCCCCCGAGGATTGCTGTCTCTTCTTTTTATAGCCTCTTTCCTAATATCATATCCATTCTTCAACCTTTCCCAAACATGATTAGAAAATGGCAAGCTACTCTTACCTGCAGGCAAAGCAGGACCTAAATCTGGATCGCTAACATAGTTCCCTCCAAAATCTTCTTTAAACAAAACTGTTCCATACTGACAATCCTTGATGGGATTTTCTTTCACTATCAACTCCAACTTCACAATACTGTCACATCCACTCACACTAGTAAACGTTTCCGTATAAGTACCTGACTTCGTCAATACTTGGGTTCCAAACACATAAGATGACCCACTAAATATCTCATCTTGTATCTCTGTGTAAATAAGATCCAATACTGTCAAATCCAATCTCACAATACTATCGTAGCCCACAACATTCTTAAACGTTTTTTCATATATTCCGGTTTCATCTAACACATCTTCTCCAAATATATAGGTGGCACCATAACAAACTGTATCATAAATCACCGTATCAATTTCACATTTTTTCACCATCAGAGGAACAATATCCGAAAAAGATCCACACATAGTATATTCTCCTGTTGTTCCTGCAGAAGTGGCTACCACCTTATAATATCCTTCATCTTTCTTTGTTATATTCTTTATAGGCAACTCACTGCCAGTGGCAATTTCTACCCAACCATCATTGTTATAATTCTTCTCCGTGTTTTTATACCATGTATAGGTAATTGGCTCCACGAGAGAACCGACATCATTCATGTTTGCTTTTAACGTATAATTCGATCCCATACACAAAGAATCTGTAGGGGAATCCACCTCAACAGGTGGGGTACATAAACGTATCTCTATATCATCCAAGGCAAAATCACCTCCATTACCTCCAGCTCCAGAGAAGACTCTATACACAATAGATGTCTCACCCTGTGGAACAGAAAAAGTCATTCCGAACTGTTGCCATGAATTATCCTTACAATTAATAATAAATTTCTCCTGATTCAACACATTTCCTTTTGTATCTTCGATGGTTAATGTGACAGGTGCATTTTCCGATGTATTGACAGGATGTCCCCAAAAAGAAAAATACAATTGAGTGCTTTCACACAAATTATTAACTCTATACACATAAAAGGTTGATTCCTTATAATCTAAATCTATCTGCATGAAATAACCTCTTGTCAAGTCATTATCGTACGTATGATCACCAAATTCCGCATACCATCCAGAATAGATATGTTGTGGATTAGGTGAACCGCTTCGTTTTATGGCCTCTTTTCTAAGGCTGTATGCATTATATCCCAAATTCCAAACGTGACTGGAATACTTCAAATTATTCACAGAATCAGGCAATGCCTCCTCTCTTCTCGGCACATCATTAACATAATTTCCACCAAAATCTTCCTTAAATAATATAGTTCCCTCCTTACATTCAAAAGTTTGAGCATCAACGTATTGTGCAAAAAGGAAACACCCTATCAAGAATAATACTCTTTTTAATAACCTAACCCAAGACATAAATAAACCAAAAACCACCTTTATTATTATATATGATAAAACCAAAATCGATGCAAAATTAACAAAAAGAATTGAATAACATAACATTAATTATTTAAAAATTAATTATTCACACTGCAAATCAATCATTAATTCTATACCTTTGCGATACTTTTTTTCTATAGTATTAATTAAACTTTTTATTAAATGAACAAATTAGCATTTTTGGGCTTATCATTACTGTTATTATGCAACACAGGATGTAGTAAAACAGATGAAGAGGTTGATCCTATCGTGGATGGTGCTTCTGTCAGTGGCAACGTAGGAAATTACAACTATGTGGACCTCGGGTTAAGTGTTAAATGGGCAACCTACAACATAGGGGCTTCCAAGCCTTCTGAATATGGAGATTATTTTGCATGGGGCGAAACAAAAACAAAAGATTCATTTTTGGAAAACAATTATAAATGGTGCAAAAACACACACAATAACATCACAAAATATTGTTTGGACAGTGGAAAAGGATCTGTTGACAACAAGAGCACACTGGACAAGGAGGATGATGCAGCAAGTGTCAACTGGGGCGATTCTTGGCGTATGCCTACCCTCAAAGAACAGAAGGAGTTAATAGATGGATGCACATGGGAATGGACTTCCGACTTCAACAACAGCGGCATAGCTGGTGCCATAGCAACCTCTAAAAAGAACAGCAACACCATCTTCTTCCCTGCTGCTGGTTACAGCATGGATTTATTTTTTGTTGCTACGAAAAGCTCTGGACTCTATTGGTCATCAACTCTTGATGAAAATTCTATCATGGCAGATATTTTCGGATTCAGAAGTGAATGTACAGAACTAAACAATTATGCTGAGTCACGTGAATATGGTCTAACGATTCGCGCTGTCACTAAATAAATAGTTTAGCCTTTAAATCAAGAACAGGAGGGCATATCAAAAATTGAATTTTGATACGCCCTCCTATATTTCCCCTCTTATCTACGAACTTCAACAAATGTACAATTATATATTCTCATAAATTGCATACAATATCAAAGTTTTATTGACAGAAAAATAAGATGATAATACTGAATATGTTTCATTTCCATACACACAAATTTCGTCTGCTCTAAATGAAATCCCTGTTCCATCTTTTTTCGTGTTCCATTCCTTAAACGGTAAAAATGTTAGTGGATAATAATCTGAAAGACAAATTTGTCTAAGAGATGGGAAACTAAAACATTCATTTTGTAAATCATCAAAACCAATAGCTTCAGGTGCATCACTAGTATAATCATATATAGTTACATCGAACAAAATATTGTACTTTTTGTCTGTTAACTTCGACATAAGACCAAAGATTGGATATAACACTTTTTTTGTAGAATCCGAGAAGCTAAAATGTGCATCGTTTTTCACTATCTCTTCAACCAAATAATCTGGAACTTCCGCATTTGGATTAAGAGACCAACCTACCAAACCATAAAATCCAGAGGCAGACCTAGCTCCTCGTTTTTTAAACAATTGAGTATTATTAGGAATTACATATTCAGTGAAATCTTTTTCCAAATATTGAGGTTCCATTGTTTCTCCTAAATTCCACAAATAGTTCGGCACATCAAAAATCACCACATAATCACCCTTCTTCCTCCATATCGAATATAACACCATATTGGAATTCACCAAAACAGAATCACCTTCTTTATACACATTTTCACTTCCATCTTTCTTTGTACACCAACCAACAAACTCATAATAACCACTTGATATAATAGGATTACTAGCCTTAGGCAAAACAGCATACGTGTTTTTTTGCCTAATCAATGCTATATTAGAATCTTGGTTCAAAACAAAATCCTGATTCGTTTCTGTGGAAAAAAGAACATTAAAATAGTCATCGTACTCATGATTTCCATCGGGTTCCTCATTCTTATCTACATCCTCAATCGGTTCATCTTTATCACAAGAAAAACAAATAAAATAAGACATTAGTACACACAATACAAATTTGTAATTTCTCATAATTCTTGAATTTAAAGATTATTCATAATGCAATAATATAACAACAACTAAAAAAAATAGAGAGCGCATAACACACACTCTCTATTTTTTTATTCTTCCCAGTTATTTCGACCGTATCAATGTGAAGTGTCCGCTGTAGTTCTTGTCAATCTCCGGGATATTAACGGTGTACCAGTAGTCGGTGGATGGTAGTGGATGTCCGTTATAGGTTCCGTCCCACTCCGTTTCACTTCCCTTCAACTCTACAAGCTGTTTGCCGTAACGGTCGTAGATGATCACATTGGCATTCGGATAGATCTCCAGCAGCGTGGTCACGCTCCACTTATCCTTCACGCCGTCGTCATCCGGTGTGACATACGGCTCCAATTCATATTCCGGTGCCTTCACTATGAACATCAGCGTGCCCTGGCATCCGTAATCATCACGGACATATGCCGTATGCAGCAGATCATATATCAGATTCTCG
>CACXCA010000030.1 GCA_902766045.1 uncultured Bacteroidales bacterium | reverse complement strand
GGGAGAGTAGGTAGCTGCCCCTTTTTTCAGAGTCCTTCCGGCCAAGGCCGGGGGGACTCTTTCTTTTTGCCCGATCGGGAACATGCCTGATCGGCACCGAATATTGGAACACTGAAGGGTAAATCGATGTTTGTTTTGTACCTAATAGTTGATGGCATACATCCGAGAATACCTATGTGTGATGATAAGAAGTTAGAATCTTGGCACCCTATTCATATGAGGATTGTCATATGAAACAATGTTAGTTTATTTTAACGAATAGTAATATAAATTAATAGGGCTGACTCCCCAAAGGAATCAGCCCTATTTTATGAACGTTTATTTATTATTAGCGGATAATAATATTCTATTATTCCTCTTCAGGAATTTCTATTGCGTCTAAAGAATCAAAGAAATAAGGGTCTGTCATGTTCAATGCATAGTTCAAGTCAACCATTACATTATGTCCGCAATTCTCGAATGTAACATTGGCAGGCATTTTAAGACCTTCCACTTCGTTACGATCTCTATCCCATAATACAGTTAATGCGTAGTTCAGAATATTTTCGAATTTTACATTTTCTAATGAGATCATTTTTACACCATCCGTATAAGCTGTGTGGATATATAGAGCAGAATTGTCTTCTCCCTCTTTGTCTGCTGCATTGCTGATGATACAGTTCTTCATGTAACTGCCACCTTGATTTTGAGTGTCGCTTTCAAATATGATTCCTCTCCAATATCCAGCTTCGTTTTTATATCCGGTCAGTGTTACAGGTTTTTCTTCTGTACCATTGATTTGTATCAATCCAGAAGGAATCCATATACCTTTACCATTACCAAACTTCATGGTTACGTTTTCGTTGACTATCATACGACCATCTCCTTCTATTGTGAAATCTTCGTTGAAGAGGTAGTCATAACCTAAATCGTTGAAAATGATTTTTTCATCTATACTGTTAGCATAGAAATCAAATGTTATACAGTTGATCTTGTTGTTAGTATAGCTGTTGTTGTCTGCAATGTTCTTCAAGAACTTGAAACTCTGTAATAACAATGGAGATTTTTCAACATTTGTAATAGTATTGTTTTCGAATGCTGTTAATGCATTGTCTGCAAATACATTGTACACTCCATTTCCTAATGAACCATCGATGAGACAGTTCTTTACAGATACTGATCCTTCGCTTTCAATACGAAGAACACCTTGCTCTTTTTCGCTACCTCCATGCAATAAAGAGACGTATGACATTTTGTTTTCTGGTCTATCTGTAAAGTATCCAATGTATCCCCACGAGCCGTTTGGACTATTGAGTGTTGGTCCATGGAAAACGATTCCTTTTTCTTTTGTTCCTTCCATACTGATGGCACCATTATCACTACATTGCAAGTACCCGCCTTTTTGTGCGAATGCAATTGTGACACCAGCTTCGATGGTTAGTTTAGCTTGATTTTCGACGGTCACTTGATCGTCAATGATATAATCCACATCAAGTCCTAAATCTTTTAATACAGAGTCCTTTGTAATGTAACCATTAAGATGAATAGCCCCATTGATATCCATGGTGTTTAACTCTTCTTTTTCTTCTGTACATGCAGCCATGCTGCAACCTAATACAATGGCACTGAAATATGCCAGATACTTCCAATTCTTCTTCATAATCTTACTATTTATGGTTAATTTTATGGTAAATATAAAACCGGATTGTGGCAAATATGATGCTATTCGCTACAATCCGGTTATTCGTTATGGCATATAAAGAAGATTACCCCCCCCTCTATATATTAAATTATTGATTTTAAAGTATTTATAAATCATTATTTCTTCTTTGTGTTTATATTCTAGTTATACGATATACAAATATATACATATCTTTTTTATATTTCACAGTTTATTTAGAATTATTGCAGTGATAAAATTTTGGATAATTCCATTTATTTATGGGGTTCCTTTATTTATCTTTTTCTTTTTTCATCAAAAAATGTATAAAATTGGGCAAAAATATATGTTTATAGGTAATCATAGAGTTGTTATTCATACTATTCTTTTACGCTTGAATTGTTTTGCTTAAAATAAATTTTATTTATGCATGGAGACCGATAACAATAGGAAATCAATGCCCACTTTATAAGTGAACACTGATTTCAACGAAACCGATAAAAATCAAAAAACAAGTTATTTTACCATAATTTTGGTGTGATAATTGCCAAACTGAACGATGTAGATTCCTTCTTTAAAATTTTCTTTGTTAAGTGTAAAGATATTGAAACCTGAATTTATAAGTAGTTGTTCTACATATATGCATTCTCCTAATAGATTTGTGATTTGCAACTTTTCTTTTGAAGAATGGTAACTTTCTAATTGAATTGTAATATGACCTATTTCTTGATTAGTATATATATATATAGCAGAGTATTCATTCTGTGTTGATATTATATTTGTGTTTTCTTCCGTTTCCATCAAATAGTAACAAGCATTCTTTATCACAGACAATCCATCTTCTGTAATGTTTCCATACGAACTACTGTTCAATCCTATTTGAATGTATCGTTCATTTATTTTCGTCCCTGCAATGGAACTGCCAGCCTCAATCTCTAAAATGCTCACTTGCTCTTCTCCTTTGATGTTGGCAATGGATGAGATGTTACCTGTCGCATCGGTGAAAGATTCTGGGTTCATGTAGGTCAATGCTTTTGTGTTTACCTCACTCACCATCTTTATTTCATTTCCATTTGTAAAGGTGACATCTTTGAACATAGGATGATTTAAGAAATGATTATCAACTACCACATTTGTTTCCGTTGTGTTGTCTCCGAACCCTGTTGTGGCCCATCCCCATGCGCCATCTGCGTTTTTGTAGCCATGTACCTTCATACTAAGCATTGGTTTAGCTAATCCTTCTAACATTGCCATAATTGGTGCTGTTGATGCAGTTTCTTCGCTGATGACAATTAAGTCAAAAGCAGACAAATCAACGGTGGAGTTGGAAGATGCTATTTCCCAGACAAAGAGATCGTCACATTTTTTTAGCATAGGTTGTATAGGGTCGCTTGAGTATGTTGCCCCATTAGGATCCGTGATATACGCTATTCTCTTTCTTCCTTCAGGGAAGCTCGTCGGTAATATTGTAATTGGCGTTGTCTCTTCGGAACCACCTTCAAACATGGCTGTTAATGTGGTCGCCTTGGCTGGCATTGTGAAACGGTAGATGGTCGTTTTAGACTTTTGTAAGCCATCTTGGTTCCAACTTTGGAATGTCGTGCCTGAAGCAGGCAACACTTTTGCTGTGACAGGTGCACCGACAGGGAATTTGGCAGAAGTGGTTATGCTTCCTGGTTTGTCGATGTTTGCTTTCACAGTCACCTGGTACATTGGCTTCATATATCGTTGCAGTGCACTGATATATGGATCTTTGTTTGCTGTCAACTCTTCAATGATGAATCGACAGAGGGTCAATGCTCCCATTTCTTGGAAATGAGTGTTATCTGTGCTTCCGTTAGGATAGTTGGCATACTCTCCTTTGGGATATGTATTGTAGAAGAAACGTTGATTGTAAATGGATGAAAATTGTTTGAACATATTGTATGATTTCATGTTTAAATCAACGAATGCACATTTTCTATTTTTTGCGACTGTTTCCATCGCACCTCTGTAGTCGTTGCCTGATTCAGCAAAGACATTTCTCATCTGAGTTCCGTTCCAAGCGTTCATCACCATTGGGGATACAAGCACAGGAATGGCTCCCTTGCCTCTTGCTTCCACAACAAACGAGTCGATATAAAGTTTGTATTTGTCGACGGGAGTGTAACGCTCAGGCTTGGTGTCACGGTCGTTGTGTCCGAACTGTATAAAGACGAAATCGCCTGGTTTCAATGCGTTCAATACTGTCTTCCATCTTCCTTGCTCACGGAAACTTCTTGAACTGCGTCCTCCGATGGCATGGTTGATAATCTGAATGTCGGAGTTGAAGAAATACTTTAACACCTGTCCCCAGCCTGTCATAGGGAATTGACTGTCTTTGTAGTCGCAGACAGTAGAGTCGCCAATAAGGTATATCTTACGTATAGTCCCATCTTTGCCGATAGACACGCATATATCCAATCTGGCAGTTTTTCCGTCTGTAAGGACCATTTCAACGGAGTACGTTCCATTGTTTGTTACTGCGAGTGTTGACTGGGTCTCTCCTGATATCACTTGGTTGTTGAAATACCATTTGTATGACTTGGCGTCTGAGGCAACCAAAGCTTTTTTGTTGTTGTCAATGGTCAGCGTAGGTTCTGTGACCTGTGTCTGTGGCTCATCCTCAGGCTCTTTGATATTAGATTCATAGACTGCCTTGTAAGTCACGTCGGCATTGCCCATCTTGACTACATAAAGAGACTTGGTAGATATGCTCTTCTTGTCGCCGTCCTCCCAACGTAAGAATTTAGCGTTCTTTGCTGGGATCGTCTTCAACGTCACATTTATGCCTGAAGGGAACTCCGCTGTGCGTGAGATGGCCTGAGATTTAGAAGCTTCGTTGATCTTGATTGTGACCTTGTGGCGAGGCAGGGTGCAGGCAGCAAGTTTTTTCAAATCTGCGTTAGTGCTTTTCTCGATTGTCTCCACCACAAATCTTGCATTTTCAGTTGATCCAAGCTCCTGATAGTGCACCTGGTCTGTATTTCCGTTTTTATAGTTAGGATACTCACCGGCAACAAGGTGCATTGTGCAGAATCTCTCAGAATATAGCTGTCCTTGAGCGACGAAGAGGTCGTAGCAGAACTTGTCAAGATCCACCAAAGGCACACCTGTGCTCTTTGCAACGTCTCTCATTAATTGAGGGTGCTCATGATAAGAGTCGTATGGCTTGCCATTTGTCCAAGCTGCGCGACGTACTGTAGAAACCAAAACTGGGATGGCACCTTTAGCTTTTGTGTCGTTCACAAATTTCTTGATGTTCTCCTCGAATACGCCTTTGGGAGAATATCGTTTAGGGTCTGTGTTACGGTCGTTGATGCCAAACTGAATGAATACGTAATCTCCTTTCTTTAGCTGGTTTCTGACAGCAGGCCAGTGGTCTCTGTAGAAACTTAGTGAACTGGTTCCACCCACCGCCTTGTTATAACAAACAGCTTTGGATTTGTCGAAGAAGAATGGCAACATTTGTCCCCATCCTTTACGAGGAGCATATCCGTCGTTGTAATCCTGAACGGTTGAATCTCCGATTGTGAACACTCTCAGTTGTGAGGTGGCTGTCATTAAAGTAATCATACTTAAGATGACAGTAAATATACATCGTAATAGATAGTTCTTTTTCATGACAGTAAAGTGTTAAGGTGGGTCCTATAAATGATCGTTATGAACAAATGTTTACTACCTAAATTTATTATAGAACCCACCGTGTTTGTTATTTAATAATGATTTTCTCTTTTAAATTATCGAACGATAAGATATACTCTCCTGTGGCAAGTGCGCCTCGTTCAACTCTTAATGAGTTCTCGCCTGCGAATACTTCAAATGATTCAAACAAGACCACTCTTCCTGCCATGTCAGTGATGGAAAGTGTAATGTTTTTCGATGTTTCAGAAGGATAAGAGATGATCAAATATTCAGTCATTGGATTTGGATATAGCGAAACCTCTTTCTGTGATTCTATGTTTTCGATAGAAGTACCTTCTTGATTCATTCCCATCAAATAATAACATGCATTCTTTATCACAGACAATCCATCTTCTGTAATGTTTCCATACGAACTACTGTTCAATCCTATTTGAATGTATGGTTCATTGATTTTCGTTCCAGCGATGGAGCTTCCTTCTTTGATTTCCAATATGCTTACTTGCTCTTCACCTTTAATGGAAGCGATGGATGATATGTTACCTGTCGCATCGGTGAAAGATTCAGGATTCATATAGGTTAAAGCTTTCGTATTAACTTCGTTCACCATCTTTATTTCGTTTCCATTTATAAAGGTGACATCTTTGAACATTGGGTGATTTTTGAAGAGGTCGTTTACCACAATATTTGTTTCTGTGGTATTGTCGCCATATCCAGTGGTGGCCCATCCCCATGCTCCATCTGCGTTTTTGTAGCCATGTACTTTCATGCTAAGCATAGGTTTTTCTAATCCTTCCAACATAGCCATGATTGGTGCTGTTGATGCAGTTTCTTCTCCGATTACCACCATGTCGAAAGCATTTAGATTGACATCGGAGAGATTGGCATCTATGACCCTCACATATAGGTCGGAACACTCCTTCAGCATAGGGAGAATTTTATCGTTAGCAAAATTGGCATTTGATTCGTCTGTTACATAGGCAATACGCTTCTTTCCATCTGTATTGATGAGTTCGATGGATAATGTCTTCTTTACTATGTTATCACCGCCTACTGTTTCGATTGTCATTGTACCACTTTTTGTTGGTGTTCCGGAGATGGTGATTGTGTTCCCTTTTTTCTCCACGTTCAAACCTGCAATGACGTCACTTGTTTTGATGTCGGTGGCAGTACCTCCGAAAGAGAAGGTGAGGGTCGAAATAGCTTCGTTAGAGAACAGTTCTTGCGTTAGATTCCCAGTTACATCCATGGTGGCTTCTGTTGGTGGTACGATGGTATGGTTGCCAGCTAAGTAGATGTCTGGTTGAGGAATCTTATCCACGCCGTCGCCTATATAGAAACCTAGGTGAGGAGGTTGGTTGTAACTTGAGTTTTGCCAAGCTATACCACAACGGTAAACAGCATCGTGCATTAGTGTGAAGAGTCTGTATTTACTTTCGATGGTAGTAGTGTATATATAGATATTTGCACCATCGTGAAAGATAACTTCTTCGCGCCAGTCGCCAAACAGATCGGCAGACAGACATGGTGTGTTTTTGGTTCCGTTACATGCATTTCCTTTGAATGTGATAAGTCGGTTAACTCCATTTCCATTCCATTCGTCACACTTCGTTCCATCGAGCAACTCATCTTGTAAGTCACCATCCCAATAGATGCGGAAGTTTACACTCGGTTTGGTACTTGATATTTGTTTTCCTTTACAATCAAAGACTCCTGGAGCGGAACTCCACATTTCGAAGCCTCTGTGTTTGGCATCAATATCAGCAGCCATACCACGACCGTTGTCTGTTCCTGTCTTCTTTCCGTGAATCACCTTGTTGTTTTTTAGGTCTCTCATTTCATATCCATAAGGAGAACCAGTGTCTTCGTGCACAAACCAACCTTCAAGTCCGGCACGATCAGGATCCATGTCAGACACATGCATGGCATCACCATGTCCGAATCCTGTTCTGGAGTATGTCTTTCCATCATCATCGATAATGGCTGAGCCAAGAATGATTTCGTCTCTTCCATCGCCATCCACATCAGCTACTGAGACGTTATGGTTTCCATCTCCATAAGCGCCTTGTCCTTTTTGATCGGAGTTGTGGTACCAACGAAGTATGAGTTTTTTATCTTTGAAATCGTAGGCAGCAAGGGTGGTACGAGTATAATATCCACGACACATTACAACACTTGGATGAACACCGTCTAAATAAGCAGTACAAGCATTGAAACGGTCAACTCGGTTACCATAATTATCACCCCATGCAGATACGTTGCCTCTTTCGGGTGTGTATTTCACAGTATGAATCTCTGCTCCTGTGGCTCCGTCGAAGATGGTTAGATATTCAGGTCCAGTCAATACATATCCATTGCCATTGCGGTAGTCTGCATTAGGATTGTCATTCCCCAAAATGATGTTTTTACCTTTTGCATCTTTACTGCCTGGAGCTGTTTTGCAGACCATTTCGCATTTGCCGTCTCCGTCATAGTCATAGACTTGGAATTGAGTATAATGAGCACCTGAGCGAATATTAATACCAAGGTCAATTCTCCAGAGAAAAGTGCCGTCTAATCTGTAACAGTCAATAAGAGTGTTGTCTGTTTTTCCACTCTGAGAGTTGTCCTTTGCATTGTTAGGATACCACTTAACGAAAAGTTCGTATTGCCCGTCTCCGTCAACATCACCCACGCTCATGTCGTTGGCTTCATAGTTTGTTCCTGGACGTTTTAAGGTAAGCGTTTTATATTGCTGTCCCCATACTGAAGTTGATGCTGATTCATCAATTTCTTTGTTGTTCAAAACTGCCTTGACAACATATTTAGAAGATGTTCCTCCCTTACCATCCACATAGTTGGTTTGGGTTGTGATAGGGGTGTCATTTATTTTGACGCCATCTCTATAAATGTTGAAACTTGTCTTGGCATCATCATTTCCTAAGAATCTCCAACTTAAGAAGACTCCATTGTTAGTTTTTACAGCCACAACACCTCTGTCGAGATACTCCATTTGTTTTGTGGCAGCTTGACCATTTGTCCCTATTATAATAAGGAGAAACAAGAATACTTTAAGTTTTAAGAAAAAGTGTTTCATGATGTTTTAGTTTTATGGTTCGTGTTTTTTTTGTTAGTCGAAAGTTTATTGTGTGACGAATAAATTTTCTGTGGCTAAAGTATAAATAGCCAGTCATATAGATTTTTAAAATAACTTCAAAAAACAGGAAAAAAACTCCAATGTGTTATTTTCTCGATGAAAGCGTCTTTTTTCTAGGTGGAGTGCTCCTTTATTCGTTGTTGTCTGATTTGTCGGAGAACGGGTTCTTTCCAAAGTAATCTTTGTACTTTCTGCTGAAATAAGAAGGATCGTTGAATCCAACGGAATAGGCCACTTCACTAATCGAAAGGTTCCCTTTCGCCAGAAGAGACTTGCCCATGTTTAGTCGATATTCGGATAGAAGTTCAACAGGTGATTTATCGATGATGGATTTTAATCGACGTGTGAGAGTCGATTTGCTCATTCCCAAATCGTTGGCAATGTCATTGAATGAATAGTTGGTGTTCGTGTAGTTCTTTTTGATAAGATCTAGTAAACGCTCGATTAGGGGATTCATCTGATTGTTTGCCTCTTCATTTGACAGGGAACCTGCCAAGATTTGAATTTGATGGCGTTGTTCTCTTCGTAGGAAGTTGATTGTTTTGATCAATAATTCATCACTATTGAATGGCTTGGAAATAAAGTCAATGGCTCCTTCTGCCAGACCTGTCAAACGAACAGAGGTGTCGGACTTGGCGGAAAGGAATAACAATGGAATGTTGGAGGTGACGTTGTTGCTTGCAATTTGTTTGCACATCTCTATTCCGTTCATGAGTGGCATGTCAACGTCACTGATAATTAGGTCTGGAATGTTTTCCAATGCCTTGTCAAATCCTTTTGCTCCATCGGTGGCCGTGATTACAGAGGCGTATGGAGATAGCATCTCTGCAATGTTCTCCAGCAGTAATTCATCGTCATCGACAATCAATATGGTCTTCCCATCCAATATTTTTTTGTCAATGGAGAACGAGGCATTCTGAATAGACACTTCCTTCGTCTCAGTTGTATCCGTGCTAATTATTTCACTTCCGATTGGCAGAATCAGCCGAATTTTAGTGCCTACGTTTAGTTGGCTTTCGATTTCCATCTTGACACCCATCTTTTGAATGAAATCATGGATAATATGAAAGCCTAATCCAAATCCGGCTTCCTGCTCTGTTCCTTTCTGTGATAAGTTTTTTTCTCCTTGTAGAATCTCTTTTATTTTCTCCTCTTTCATGCCGATACCTTCGTCTGTTATCTCTAATAGTATTGCATCTTTTGACTCTGTGGCAGTAAGACGGATCGTTTTTCCTTTTGGTGTAAATTTGATGGCATTGGTGGTAAGATTGCGGACAATGGTGGCTAACATTTTATAGTCTGCCAATGCGTGATGAGCAGTTTGGACATCGGTGGCTAACATGATATCTTTGTTTTGTGCGATGCCGAGTAGGAGGGAGACCACTTCTGAAATGAGTTTTTGTATATCGACGTTCTGTTTCTCGCATTGAAGTTGTTCTTCAGAACTTGCTGCCCATTGAAGTAGATGAATCATCTCTTTTTCGATTTTTTCCGCTTCTTTGCTGACGTTGGTGAGGATGCGTTGAGATTCGGTTGGTTCGTAGATATTCGTCACCAATCGTTTGAGCGTAGAAACAATGGCGAACATAGGATTTTTCAAATCGTGAGCTACCACGGAAACCAGTTGGTCTTTTTGTTTTAATGTGCTGATTAATATATTGTTACGTTCTTGTATGGCACTTTTTTGCTTTTCCAATGTCTGATTAGCTTTAATTAGGTCAATGGTCTGCTCATCCACAAGTTTTTGAAGTTCCTGTTTACGTTTGTTAATGCTTCTGATTCGTAGATAAGCGATGAGTATGACTATCAAAATGAATAGCAGTGAGGTGAGGAAGATGAATGTTTTTGTTTTCCACCATGGAGCTAACACTCTGATGGCGAGAGAAATCTGTTTCTGCTTTTGAAAATCTGGAGTGAATGTTCCTAATTCAATTTCAAAATCGCCATCAGGGAGGTGATTGATTGTGATGGCACGTTGATTACCCAAGTTGGTCCATGTTGTGTCTATTGTTGGAATACGATAAGCGACGATAGTGTTGTCGGTTAGTGTATGATTGACAATGTCGAAAGTAAGAGTACAGTGAGTTTGATTATGTTTTAGAGTTAAAAGTTTTGTCTGATTTAAAGGTAGAGGCAATAGGTCATCGTTGACATTGATTTTTTCTCCTTTTATGAATAGTTCAGCAAAGGAGAGATAGTCTGTGTGATTGTTGTCGCCCACTTGTGGATTGATGCAGATGAATCCATCTTTTGATCCAAAGAATAATTTGCCGGAGGCGGAAAGGAAAGCAGCTTTTCTCACGAAGTAGTCACCTGACATTTTTTTTCCGATAAATTTAGTTTCGTACTTCTTGTTTTTATAATCGACAGAGAGAATGCCGTTTGAACCGCTTGTCCATAAGATGCCGTTTGAATCCATCACTATCGAAGCGTATTCTCCAGATGGAAGGAAAGAAAGTTTTTCGTAACTTGAGTCATTCACATCAAAGCGATAGATGCCTTGATTGCTCGCTACAAAATAGTTGCCTTCGTGATCTTTTGTTCCTTGTAGGAATAACAAAGGGTTTTGAGAATTGCTTTTTGCTATGTCCGGGAAGATGGATTTGAAACTGCCAGAGTGATTACTCCATATAGTACGAGAGGAGAGGATCCGCAGGGTGTTGTCGGATAGCTGAAGTGTTTGTTCCATCCAAAGGTCTGGTGAGTCTATCATAGATGTGTCCGAGAGTTGTATCCGTTGCCATCGCCCATCAGATTGACAATAGATGCCGTCACCTGCTGTCGATATGTAGAGGTCGTCAGCGGAAGTTCTTTTAATATTCTTGGTTCTATTGATAGGCTTAGATAAATTTCCATATTGAATAGCGTCGAATTTGTGTAGGTGGGTTATGTATCGTTGTGTTGTGCCTCCCCAAAAACCGATAAGAAAATTGTCGTCATCCTTTTCTATAGAGAGTACATTGTTGGACGATAATCCCGTGGTGTTGGTGTAATGCTTTTTTACTTGAAAATTATTATCTAACACATATAGTCCTGTGCCATCGGTTCCGTATAATAGATCTCCGTTGCTCATGTCGGCAAAACAACATCCCATTGTTTTAGGAATGCCAACAGAGAGAGAGGAGAAGTAACTGTATTGGATAATGTTTTGTGTACACCAGACACCAGAATTTTGAGTGGAGACCCAAATGTTATTGCGGGAATCCACAAATAGAGAGGTGATTTTTAAAATGGCGTTTTCGTCTTCATTTATGGGAATGACTTTTTGGAATTTGAACTGTTCCTTTTCAAAATCTGTTTTCCATAATCCAGATCCTGAGGTGCCTATCCATATATGTTTGTCTTTATCCTGTACGATGGCTGAGACAGAGCGAAAAGGAGTGTTGATTTTTTGAGGTGCATTGATGGTGCCATCGTCATTTATTGTAGCCAACCAGAGCGCGCCCACAGTAGAGCAGAGTAGAATGTGATGATGGTCTATCAGCAATAGGTTGTTGATCATTTCATCCATACTATTTCGAAAATCATAGTGAGGAAGGATTTCGCCTTTCTGGTTAACAATATAAACGCCTTTGTAATCGCCAATCCAATAGTGATTGAATGAATCTTTTCGAATGACTAATACTGTGTTACCTTTTAATTGTTCCAATGTTCGAGTAAAAAGAGCCAGTTCTTTGTCATACAAAAAAACACCATTGCCAGAAGAAAGGATCCCTTCTCCGTCTGATTGAATGGAGAATCCTGTTATGTCATATTGAAGTTCATGCTGGTTGGAGGAGAATGGTATTTGTTTAAAGGAGGAATAATTTTCATCGTATGAAAACAAGACGAAGTTAGAGCCCGCAAAAGAAACCTCTCCATTAGGAAGTACAAAAGCATGATAGATGTCGTTGCGGATCATGTTGGGATTTTGTTCTGCATAGTATGTTTTGAATTCTTTCCCATCAAAACGACTGATGCCGTAATGTGTGGATAGCCAAATAAAGCCATGAGCATCTTCGGTTATGTCGTGCACATTATTGCTGCTTAATCCCTCTTCTGTCGTGTAGTGAAGAAAGAGTTGATTAAGATCTTCCGCAAGTACATTATAGGTTGCGAATAGTAGTGATACTATGATTCCGATGAATCTGTTCATGCAGCTTGTTTTGCGTTTTACATATATGCAAATATATGAATAATGAGGTAAATAACAATTACTTGTCAGGGAAAACGTCATTTAGGACTGATGCCTTCCTGTTTGGATAGTATCGATAAAATTAACAAGTGAAAAAACGTGATGCACCGCATTGCAAAAACGCGGTGCGCCTGATTGTAGACGTGGCGCGCCCCTTCCGTCAACTGCATTCCCTACACAACATCTGGCAATTATCGGCGATGTGCTACAATATGTTTTTTTGCTAATTGTAACCGATTTGTAACACCTATTTTTTTCGATTATGGTCCCTTCATCTTAATTTTGTACCATCATGCAATAAATGAAATCATGACTATAGGAATCGTTGTAAAGCTTTTGGGATCTCTTGCTTTGCTTATCTATGGAATGAAGATAATGAGCGAAGCGTTGCAAAAAATGGCTGGACCAGGGTTGCGCCATATATTAGCAAGAATGACATCCAACCGTATTTCAGGTATGCTCACTGGTATGTTTGTGACGTGTGCCGTACAATCCTCTTCGGCAACCACTGTTATGACTGTTTCGTTTGTTTCTGCGGGTCTTCTGACGCTGACACAGGCCATCAGCATCATCATGGGAGCTAATATTGGTACTACGCTTACCGCTTGGATCATGTCGTTAGGATACAATGTGGATCTGTCGAATGTTGTCTTCCCCGCTTTTATGTTGGGTATGTTGCTCATCTACAAAAAGAAACATCGTGTGGCTGGTGATTTTTTATTCGGAATAGCTTTTCTATTCTGGTCGTTGGTGATGCTCAACTCCACAGGAAAAAGCATGGATCTGGAGCACAACGCAAGTGTAGTGGCTTTTTTTTCATCATTCGACACAAGCAGTCACTTCACCATCCTCATTTTTCTCTTTGTCGGCACCCTGATAACATGTGTTGTGCAATCATCGGCTGCTGTGATGGCCATCACCATCTTGCTCTGCTCCACGGGGGTCCTCCCCATCCACCTTGGCATAGCACTGGTAATGGGCGAGAATATTGGCACCACGGCGACAGCCAACCTGGCAGCCATGGGAGCAGGCATTCCTGCACGACGAGCGGCATTGGCTCACTTGCTGTTCAATGTGTTCGGCGTTTTATGGGTTTTATGTGTGTTCTACCCATTCGTCAATATGGTCTGCTGGCTGGTCAACTATGATCCTGAAGCATCTGGACAGGTAGCGCGACTTCCCGTTGTACTGGCCATGTTCCATACCTGCTTCAACCTAATCAACACATCCATCCTATTGCCTTTCGTTTCTCAGATAGAACGAATTGTCTGTCGTCTTTTGCCTGAGACAAGCGAGAAGGAACGACAACCTGTCACGCTGCATTTCATCAACGGAGGACTCATGACAACACCTGAAATCTCTGTACTTCAAGCGCAAAAAGAGGTGATACACTTTGCCGAACGTATGCAACGTATGTTTGGCATGGTGAGGAGTTTGCTCGATGAAAAGGAAAAAAAAGAGATCGAACGTCAACACGAGCGAATCTGCAAATACGAAGAAATAGCTGATCGCATGGAAATAGAAATCGCCTCCTATTTGGAGAAGGTGAGCAATGAACGATTGTCTGACGATACAAAGGGGAAAATACGTTCCATGCTACGTATGATAGGAGAATTGGAATCTATCGGTGACTCGTGTCGGAAGATTTCACAAACCATTCATCAACGAAATGAACTTGACGAAGATTTCTCTCTACAACAGTACGAATATATGCACGAAATGATGCATCTTGTAAACGAAGCTATCACGCAGATGATGGTTGTCATGAACGGAAGACGAGAAAACGTAACCATTGAACCTTCGTTAGAGATTGAAAACGACATCAATGCGTTGCGAGATAAAATAAAAAATGAAAACGTCACCAATGTGAATACAAAGAGAGACTCTTACATCGTCACAACACTCTGTACCGACATTATCGCCAGTTGCGAAAAAATAGGTGATTATATCATTAACATACTAGAAGCACGAATAGGAAGACGTCACATCTTCTTCCGCGGATTACACATGGATTGCGACAAGAAAGAGGTTTATATTGATGGGGAACCTATTAATCTCACGCTCACGGAGTTCAATTTGCTTTACGAACTTCTATCTTGCAGAGGCTCCATCTGCTCCCGCCAGCAACTCATGGAAAAAGTTTGGACGGGTGTGGTGGTTACGGGACGTACTGTCGATGTGAACATCACCCGACTTCGCAAAAAACTGGGACCCTACGCGCATTGCATCGCCAACAAACAAGGTCTTGGATATTATTTCGATGATAAATTCGGACAATGATGGTCTAACTCTTAGTTAATAAATTTACAGAATAAATCTCAGAAATAAACATACGGAATCACACTAGGAAAAATCTATGCTTCTATAAACGAGAGTGGTCGCCACGATTCATCGAGAATGCGTGGCGACTGTTTTATCTATCACTTATCACTCTTCCGTCGATTACATTCCCTACACAACATCTGGCAATTCTCGGCGATGGTGCGACCGCCCTCTTTCCATGGTGTGATGTGGTCGGCTTCCATCTGCTCTATGTCGAAATGTTTGCCACAGATTTTGCAGATGCCTTGCTGACGCTCGTAGACCTCTCGTTTCGTGTTGTCGTCGAAGGCACGGATGCCCAGGTGGTGCTCGTC
>CACXCA010000029.1 GCA_902766045.1 uncultured Bacteroidales bacterium | reverse complement strand
TAAGCACATTAGTGCCATGTTTTTCCCGACTCGTTAAAACCTCTTGATCGGTAAGTCCTTGATATTTTTGTTTTTTCAAATTGAATAGTTGTTATGAAATCATTAACGAGAGTTATATCCAAAATCATGAAGTATAGTGCTCAATACTATTTCTGATTCATCTCCATAGGGATTGAGGAAAGGAAAAGTCATCTCATCAAATTCGATGGTTGGTTCTATTCCTAAAGAATAGTCGTAATTACCATTACCGTCAGCTACAAAAGCAACAGCAGGATGTAAAGTAACGAAATGGCTTGATTTGATAGCTTCGGTAACGACAATCTGTCCAACTGTACTTGTGCCATAAATTGAAACAAACTCGTCTCCCATAGATGCTGTAATGCCACGAATTAGCCACTCTGCTGCCCCCATTGTATAATAACCTGTAATGAAAACCAATTCTTTCAATCCAAGATTGTTGGACAAACCCTCGCTTTCGTATGTGTATTCTTTATTTAGTTCAGACCTGCTTTTGTGATATATAGTCTTTGCAAAGACAGATGCATCATCAACATCGTTCACTAAATAAGATGCAAGAGTTCGAGCCATATTAAGACTTCCATCATTACAAAGTCGTAAATCAAGAATCAATGCATAAGGATTCTCCTCTTTTATTTTCGACATATAGGTTATCATTTCCTCACGATATGCTGTAGAATTCGAATTATGTTCGGTTGGACCTTCTGTGAGTCTGTTGCACATTAGATAACACACCTTACCATAATCGGTGTGGAAGGTTTTATAAACAGGGAATGCATAATCCTCGACATATTGGGATGATTCTATTGTTAGAGTATCAGTTGAAGTCCAAACAAATGCTTCGGAATTCTCACCCAATTTGCTGACTATCAATGTGTGAGATGAACCATTAACTAAGTCTTTAGTATGAGAGGACGTGAAACGAGCGTTGTCAATAGAGCCAATGAAGTCGCCTCGTTTCAATCCACAACGCTGTGCTGGTGAATCAGGAAAAACTGTAACTACTCGAGCATACTGTCGGCTTGTGGCACCAGTGGGGTCAGTCATTACGACAAAGTCTATTCCGTATGAATCCAAATGATCATAAAAACCTCTTACATGATGATCCTCATCCAATGTGTCTATTTCGCACCATGAGTAGTCATCTATAATAGGAGCAAAAGCTGTCAGTTTTGAGAAAAAAGTAGCAGGCTTTGCAAAATAATCCTTCCAATCTAATTTTTCGACCTTAATGCTATCTCCCCAAATGTAATAGTCCTGCATTGCTGACAAAATCCAGTGGTCGCATGCTGTTTTCTCTTCATATTCATAGGTGCGGTCCTTTCCACAAGAACCAAGCAAAGAGAGTATGAAGAATAAAATAAAAAGTGAGTTACACCATTGTCTCTTTCTTTTTGGTGAAGAGGCAATGGTGCTATTTAGAGTATAGAAACAACGCTCACTTTTCATTTCTTTATTCTTAATAAACATTCATTGGAAAAGAAATATTATTGCAGAAGTAAAGCAGTAATCTTTTTCTTAGAATTCACAATGGCTGTACCCTTGAAATCCCTCACTCTACGATGAAGAGAATCATCAGGGTTAATCTGTTCTTTCAAGGCAAAGCGGACATTATAAATAGGTATTCCCGCAGTTACAACCTTACTAATATCGTATTCGGATGTCTTGAATTTCTTTACATTTCTACCTTCGTTCGTATGCTTTAAATACTTAATGACATCTTGTTCTGTAGAGTTTTGTTTTCCTATATAGGAAGACAGATTCTCTGCTACAGTTTCAACTACATCAATCGTGTCATTATTTTCTATTGCTTGAAAATGGCGCTTAATAACTTCTGCTACTGCATTTTTTTCCTCCTCAGTTACAAGGTTGTCTGCTTCAGCATCAGCCAACTCAGCCTGAGCTTGAGAGCGGAAACGTCCATTGGGATATTTACCAAGATATTCTTGATATGCATCTGGTGTGTCGTGCTTTTGTGCATCAGCAAACTCGAGCGAGTCGAGAATATTCAAAGCCTTTGTACGGAAAAAACCTTGTGGATGAGCATAAACATATGTATCCACATTCTTGATAGTACAGTTGGATGTTAAAATGGAATTTAACTCATCACGCTCAATCTCAAAGCGGGAAAGCAATGTGCTTACTTCGGAATTGTATC
>CACXCA010000028.1 GCA_902766045.1 uncultured Bacteroidales bacterium | reverse complement strand
GCCACGGTGGCGAGCTGAAAAGCAGATGTGGGCATACGCCAAAAACTCATTTAAGCTCAGAGACTGTAGATTTCCTTATGTGACCGTTTAAACGGCATATAGGGATTTTTTATGCTCTATAAGCAAGTGTTGTTACTTGTCGTTATATCCACATTGTTCAACGGAACACCCTTTTGTATAACAATTTATAGTAACAACAATGGAAAAGAAAAAAGTTTTGTCATGGGATGAAAGACATCCCAATGGAGATTTAAGCTATCACACGTTTCTTGATAGTTTTGATGACGTTTCAACCCTTCATGGAGTTGGGGCGAAAGTTGCACTCAGAACATTAAAGTACTATCTTGAAGAAGAAATCGGACATGAGCTTTCTGACAAAGAGTTTCTAGCAATTTTCTTCAAAGTACTAAATCTTCGTCCTGCCCGTCCTCTCGGTGGATGGTCATTTCAATATGGATATGTCGTTCCAATGGCGCAGCTGCTTCAGGAATATAAAATAAATTGTGGACCACAACCCATCTTCAAGTTTTTCAGGGTACGTAATGAAGACAACCGTCATTATAAAAGCCTTATCCTTCATATTCCTCATTCATCAACTGCCTTCCCTGACGGGAAATACAGTTTTGACGATCTTGATGAAGAAGAACGATTGCTTATTGACTATTATACTGATGAACTGTTTGTTCCTGAGCAAGAGGATAAGAACATCTGCCAAATGGCATTTCCCTATTGCAGACTATATTGTGATGTTGAACGATTGATTAACGATCCGCTAGAAAAGAATGGACTGGGAATATCCTATTCACGATGTTTTTTACACAAGGATGGACATGGCATGGTTTTTCGTTCTTTTAGCGGAAAAAGAGAGGCTTTTGCCTTGTATTCAGATTTTCATTCGGAAGTTTCAAAGAAAATTGTAGGGTTAGCAGAAAGAATCCTTTTAATAGATTGCCATAGTTTTTCTGCTTTGCCCAACCTGCTGAACTCCAATCCTCCTGACATTGACATCTGCATAGGGTACAATGATGATGAGACCTGCCCTAACAAAGTTGTAATTGGTAATATTGTACAATACTTCAAGTCAAAAGGATACAAAGTGGGTATCAATGATCCTTTCTCAAACAGCAAGACTTTTGACGTTCCCATCAAATACCATTCGATAATGATTGAGATTAACAAGAAACTCTATATGGATGAAACGACACTTGAGAAAAAAGTAGGTTTTTTAAAGCTTAAAAGTGAAATCAAATCTCTTTATGAGTTGTTGTTAAAATAGAAAAATGAATTATAACATATCATCACTTTATGGTATACAATCCTTATATGGAGCATTACATGAAAGTGTATGCAGCTGAAATAATCCAAAAACTAATAAGGCGATTTAATACTATTATCGAAAATGAATACAATTGGGTGAAAGCAATTGAAGTAATTGCTATTCGTCAGCAACTTCGTCAAAGAGGTATTGATATATCCTCAATGGAAGATATTAGTTGGTGGAATAAGCATAAAGTAAGTTTCGACGAAGCCTCAAATAGTATTTACATTATCGATTAGCTATCTGGTTAACTATTGAACAAAATATTATATACAATTGTTCTAAGTGTTTCGCATGAATCATCTTCTTGAAGGAGGAGGTCGTATGCGTTGGTCATTTTCTCTGGCACGTATCACGACCTCCAGCCGTTATGTCTTTTTGGAATAGTCCTTTGAGCTGCTCAATGAATAGCTCCGTCAACTCCACCGCCACCAATCAAAGACCTGTTGGCTGCATTGACGATAGCCTCTGTAGGAAGTTTGGTGATGTCGCCAACAACGATTTTGATTCTATCGCTATAAGTTTCCATATTCCTATAATAAGCTTCTATCTGCTCATTATTTTGAGGGTAAGGAGGACTTCAGGAGCGCGATCATTTCGTCTTTAGTCTTTATTGTCTCCTCTAGTGCCTCGATGGTTTTTTTGATGCTTGCAATCTCCTTTCTCAGGGATTCGTTCTCTGCAAGAAGATTACCGCTGAGTGTGATATTGCCTAT
>CACXCA010000027.1 GCA_902766045.1 uncultured Bacteroidales bacterium | reverse complement strand
TCCATCACCGCAGAGGCATTCAGCATCGATAGTGAGAATTATCTTTTTAAAAGGCTGAATGCGGAGTGTCCCGAAGCCATTCCCAATGCGTTATTCTAATTCATCCAACGGGTCCAAAAAGGTATTTTGTTTATTTTTGTGAATCTTATTATAAACACAAGGTAGATTATTAATATGAGGCGTATTCAAAAATTAATTATTTCTTTTGCTACCAGCAGTATTTTTTTCATCGGTTGTCGAACCAATTCTCCAAATACTGATTCTCTCTATTATGCGGAAACAGAACAAGTGAAATTCATCGTTCCAAAAGAATTTAGTTGTGATGCAAGTCTTGCTTATGATATAGAAGGTAAAGACCTTTATATTTATGATCTTATGAACGAGGATGATCCCTGCTACAGTATAGTCACCTTGTGTTCTGAATACAAGGCAGATAGTTCTTTCTCAAATCTTGACCGTCATTGGGAAATTTGGAAAAAGAAAGAACATAAGGAGATCTCCATGAACGACGTGGATCGAGGTGTGCAATCCATAAATGGGAACAAATGCTTGTACCGCATCTGTAAATATATTGATGAGGACGGAGAGAATATATACTGGAGATTCTATCTCTTGTTTGACAATGAAACAGACAAGTCGTGTGTGTTGTCATCCTATGATGACGGGAAATCAACTAAGTATGTTGATGAAATATTGAACTCCATCCAATTTAAATAAGTCCAACGTAAGCGACGCCATGCCTTCTACCTACATAACGGCTTTCGCGACACGCACATTTACCAATCACTCGGCGACATAGCGGCTACTAAAAACTCATTCGTAATGATAATGTGTTTATACCTATTTCAAGATCAATTTGGGAATTGAATCCTGTTGTTCGCGAATTGTGTTTTTCTACCAATTGGTTGCAGCCATGTTGAATAAACTCCACAATATCCACATCGAGGAACGACCATCGCCATGTAGAGACGCAATGCATTGCGTCTCTACGGTGCCAGCCTAACAACCAGCAAAGAACCCAATCATTGCCGACGATTTATTCCGTCAAAATATACAACAGCCAACCAAACCTGTTTGAAAATCACAGATTCAGTTGGCTATCCTATTTTTACTTTGAATGCACCGCACGGACACTCACACCAGCGCAACGATAGAAATATGCCATAATTCCCATCACATTAGAATCTTCCGATTCTCCGACAAGAAGCATATTTGCCCTATTTTCATTTTTGTCATAGAGCGAGGATGACCAATATAGACAATTATCTTCATCATTGAGTAATACACCGTCGCCATATCCTGCGGCAGGAAGGAATATACTTGTTTCAACCGTCTTACTTGTGAATCTCATTCCATGCACATTGTTGACAATCGTCCACTCCTGTGTGGTGTTGTCAATCAATTCCTTTATTTCATCTTTGGTCGGCATACGCCAGTCCCCCTTCCAAAGAGCATGAGCTGCATCATCTTCCAAATCAAGCACCGTCTTGTTATCAACCACACCATATTTTTCCTTCGTGCAGTATTTCGTTAGCTGGTCAGGAGCTCCTTCAGACCATTTATAGTTCGACCAGGAGGTTTCGTTAACAGTCTCTTTACTTTTCCCAACGGTGTCGCCCCATTGGAAATAAAGTCCATAATCTTCTGGGTGCTCTGCACCTAAATTCATGGTTGCCCACATCAATCCGCTCGGCAACCCAAGGTCTATAGCCTCGTGTCCTTCCAATAAAACTGGTTCAAGACTCTCGACGAAATCAACGTACGATACATCCTCCTCTCTGTATTCTGTCGTCGTTCCATCCGCTCTCGTTACTATATAATACCGTCTTAATACAGGAATGCATGCTGTCGCATCTACCCCCTCCTTTTTCGTACATACTGGACGTACGCATAAACCATCCCAACGCCCAGTACTGTAGAAATCTAAGACGACGCCTAAATGGTTTTCCTTCGACTTTAGGAAAAAAAACGTATTTGACGCCTCCGAAACTTCTTCAGAGAGCGTAGAGCACCAATATTTACCAGCAAGACCCACACTTTTGCATTCCGATTCCTCAAAGCTTCCCGTAGCTGGAAGAAAGATTTCGCCTCCTCCGTTATTGGCACGTAACCTCAGACACTCCACTCCATTTTTTAAAGACCACACACCGGTAGCAGATTGGAGGAGTTCCATAAAATCCTCAAAAGTCGGCATGCGCCAGTCTCCGCCCAACGCAACATGTGCAGGATCATCCTCCAAATCAAGTCTATTTTTATTATCGTTGGTACAATACTTTGTAAAATCCCCTTCATCATCAGTCCACTTGTAGTTAGCACGTGAAAAATTATAATTCTCATCCAGTGCATGTCCCACGGTGTCACCCCATGTGAAATATTTTCCGTAATCCAGAAAATCCTCCGCACCCACGTTTCTGTCTGCCCAAAGCAGGCCACTCGGCAATCCAAAATCAATTCCTTTTACTTTAATCGTGTCCATTCTCTCCACAAAACGAACAGAAGAAACCTTGTATTTCAACACCTCACCGCTTGTTTTATGGATATTCACAATCTGAGCAAAGCTAGTTACACCCAGTAACAGCAATGCGAAAAGTACAGCTATCTTTTTCATAATCTAACAATTTTAAAGGTTTGACTTCCGACTTTCACCACATAGACACCCTTGATAAACTGGCTGAGCGACACTTTCGCTTTGCCATCTGCATCAGCCTGGGCAGTGCATAACAGTTTACCCTCCATTGAAAAGAGGTTCACCGACTCATTTTCTCTCATTCCACTAACGATCACTGTCGCATCGTTGATCGCGACATGATACGATGTGTTCTTTTGCAGAATAGGTTCCACGCCAGATTCGGGACTGGATGAGGCTTCTGATATATAAGCCTTTTTCACATCACTGTAGGAGAATACAATTTCCGTCTCCGTTGTTGTTAGCGTGATGGCGTTTGAATCACACTTGACTTGTGGGGTTGTCGAGAGCAGGAATTCGCTCTTGTCTCCGTTCGTTTGTTCTACCACCACGCAGGATGCTGACCATGCGACGGCGGACATGCCTAAGGCAATGACTGTTGTTAATTTTCTTTTCATAGGTCAATAGTGTTTTTAAACTGTTAGTTGCAAATTTTGAACATAACAGTTGCGCATCTTGTCGATCTTGATGTGTAATCATGGATATCAAACAAATGCTATTAATATAAATATACTTAACTCCATCACAAATTTTAAAATTAATTATGAAATAGACAAGAAATTTGACGAAAATTATTTTAGGATAGGTTTTAAAAAATCATTTTATAGAATTTGGGGGTTGATTTCCATTTTGTATCGCCAATCATTGCCGATGACTTATTCCGTCAAAATATCCGATAGCCAACCAAATCGTACCCAAAAAGTATAGATTTAGTTGACTATCGTTTTTCATGTAGGGACGTGGCGTGCCACGTCCATTATGGTGTAATTGTATTAATTTTGTATAAACAATGAATTTATAGAACGCACGTTATATCTTTGTATCTCAAACATTCACAGATATGACACAGAAAGAACGTATTGAACAGATGGAAAACCTCTTTGACCAAAGCAATGAGGTGATTCAGCGATTGAGACAAGCAATCGATGACTTTTCCGCTTTACAACCCACCATCGACGAATTAGACAACTACTACAAAACCAAATGGCGCACTGATTTCGAAGCCGACGAAAAGGGTAAACTACCAGCCGACCTCAAGCGTGGTGTGCTCAGTGAAGATGGACTGTGGGATTTGCTGGAGGAGTATCAGCAATTGAAGGAATGCTTGGAGGAAAAACATATATGAAAGACATTCTCAAATATTCGTTGAGAGCGCTATTGGCTACAATTTTGGTACTGGTGCCATGGTCTATATTAGCGGGATACATTAGCCGTATATTGTCGTCCCATAGATATGCTTTTTATGCTATTATAGATACTCTTCTTATTCTATTACTTATTATTCCCATCGGAATAATAGTAAAAGGTGCGATCCGTTTTTATAAAAGGAAGAATAGTGACAGCAAACGACTTTTAAAAAGTATTATTTTTTTCGCAATCACTTTGATTCTAACAGGTGGAATTACCTTTGCCCTCTTCATATTACTTATAATGACCATGTTCGGACCTGACGGAAGTACGATATTAGTGATTTCACCCCTTGTGTTAGGTACGTTATTAGCTTATGGAATTTCCATTAAAAAGAAGTCTAAACATACCATACGAAATGCTATCATTACACCTTTGTTTATCTATAATTTCACGATTATTTACTTTTTAAGCGTCAGTACTATTGAGAGTTGGTTCGGCATTGATTACAATTTATTTTATGATGATCCAACAATCAAAGTGACTACCCCATATGGAGAGTTTTCTTCAATTGACAACTTCTATGAAGGTTATAAAAATAATAACTGTTATTATTCCATCGATTCAATAGCCGAATACGACCAATATCTTGTTATGGCAACAAATAGTTCATATCTACTCATCGACAAACAAGACAATGCCACGAATATCATCGAGGTTTCATCTCTTGACGAATTACCCGTGGATGTGCAACAAAAGGATTTTGTTAGGGCTTCAAAATATATAAAAAAAATATATTGGCAGATACACAATGACAACTATCTCTTCGTCATCAAATCTCTCATCGCTTTGGTATTATCTACTTTAGCTACGGCATTAGAATATCTTCTGTGCAAAAAATTATGGTCAAAGATTAAGAATTTTGTTTCGTAAACGAATTATTACGTCACACAAAGTGAAAAGGACTTTTTAACTGTTTTTTTCATTTTTACATCTGTTTTTTTCAACAATAAGTCCTTTCTTAGCATAAAAAAAAGTACCTTTGCAAACAATTTGTATTTAAGAATGGAAGGTAATAAGGAAAACATACTATCTCACACAATGCGCTCTGGATTTTTTCTAGGGATGGCCATATCCTTATTAAACATTCTAGACTGGTCTATACCCATTGATCAATCTATCATTCACAAGGTAATATCAATCATCTCAATTTTTGTGACTATCTTTTGCATATCGCACTTCACCCGATTATACCAAAGAGACGTTTTAAACGATGAAATAAGTTTCGGAAAAGCATATTCATACGGCATACGAATGTTCTTTTTTGCCGCCATGATCATTGCTGTGGTATCATTTTGTTATTTCACACTCAATCCTAATGCGATGTCAGCAATCATCACCAATACGATTGAGACAATGAAGGAAGCAAACATTACCGATTCCAAAGCTATAGAAGCGTTAAACAAATCTACTGCAAAAGATTTCACAATGTCTATATTATGGGAATACACCCTTGTCGGGTTATTCGTCTGTTTATTCACATCGTTTCTTTTCAGAAAAAAAAATATTCACTCGAACATCAAACAATCATCATAAATATTTTACAACATGGATTTAACTGTCATTGTCCCTTTATATAATGAAGAAGAGTCTCTTCCCGAGCTATTTGCATGGATCAAGAGAGTAATGGATGAGCACC
The DNA here is from genome assembly GCA_902766045.1 of uncultured Bacteroidales bacterium. Classification (GTDB taxonomy): domain Bacteria; phylum Bacteroidota; class Bacteroidia; order Bacteroidales; family Paludibacteraceae; genus UBA1181. Next base: position 7,559 of record CACXCA010000027.1, on the reverse strand, counting down.
ACTACTCATACGAGGTGATTTTCGTCAATGATGGCAGCACAGATCATTCGTGGGATGTCATAGAAGACCTGAGCCAAAAGAACCCTGAGGTCAAAGGCATCAAATTCAGACGAAACTATGGTAAATCAGCTGCATTATATTGTGGTTTTGAGGCAGCAGAAGGAGACGTTGTCATCACAATGGATGCAGATTTACAAGATAGTCCTGACGAAATTCCAGAGCTATACAAGATGATTATGGAAGAAAAATATGATTTAGTATCAGGCTGGAAAAAGAAACGTTACGACTCCAAACTCACGAAGAACCTTCCTTCCAAACTATTCAATGCAACAACACGTTTAATTTCGGGGATTAAATTGCACGATTTCAATTGTGGATTAAAAGCTTACAAGAAAGATGTAGTAAAAAGCATCGAAGTCTATGGAGAGATGCACCGATACATTCCATACTTAGCAAAGAATGCTGGATTTGAGAAGATTGGAGAAAAAGTAGTAATCCATCAAGCTCGCAAATATGGAGATTCTAAATTTGGTATCAACCGATTTGTCAACGGATACCTTGATTTATTATCGTTATGGTTCTTATCAACATTTGGAAAGAAACCTATGCATTTCTTCGGTGTTGTTGGTTCACTGATGTTCATCATCGGCTTCATTGCCATCTGTATTGTAGGATGGAATAAATTATCCTGCATAATCAACGGAACACCAGCGCCATTGGTTACTGATAGTCCTTATTTCCACATTTCCCTTACCTTAATGATCATAGGTACGCAACTATTCCTTTCCGGATTTATCGGAGAGATGGTAGCTCGTAACTCATCAGAGAGAAATGATTACAAAATAGAAAAAAAGATTAACCTATAATAAATTCATTCTTTATACAATATGGCTACATTTTTATTAGAATTAGCGAAACTGACAATTCCTGGTGTCTTAGTCCTTTTAGCGGCCTATTATATATTAAAAGACCTGTTGAACAACCAAGAGAGGAATCGTTATTATGAATTAAAAAAGGAAACTGCCAAAAATTTGAATCCAATTCGATTGACTGCTTACGAGCGATTGGCTCTTTTTTTGGAACGTATTCAACCTGACTCTATGATCCTTCGGGTACAAAATAATTCTATGAAGGTGAAAGACCTTCACATCGCATTATTAGCTACTGTCCGCGAAGAGTTCGAGCATAACGTGACACAGCAAATATATGTGAGCAATGATGTATGGGCTGTCACCAAAAATGCGAAAGAAAGCATCATTCAGCTTATCAACACATGTGCAAGTGATATTCCTGATGAGCTGCCTGCTATCGAGTTAGCTAAAATCATCATAGAGAGATATGGTTCCATTGAAACAACACCTGTCGATATGGCACTTGAGATTCTAAAAAAAGAAGTTAAATCCTTCTATTAATGCTTATGAATCTATTAGAACTGGCAAAGCAAAGATATTCAGTCCGCCTCTTTTCTAACAAAGAGATTGAAAAAGAGAAAGTGGACTATCTATTAGAAGTCGCTCGAATGGCGCCTTCAGCAGTCAACTTACAACCCTGGTCCTTTTTAGTACTTCAAAGTGAAGAAGCGAAAAAGGATATACAAGCCTGCTATGATCGTGATTGGTTCAAAACAGCACCTCTCTACATCGTAGTCTGTGGAAACCATCTTGCTTCGTGGAAACGGGCATCAGACAATAAAGATCATTGCGACATAGACATCGCCATAGCAACAGAACACATTGCTTTAGCTGCTGCAGAGCAAGGTCTAGGCTCTTGCTGGGTTTGCAATTTCGACTCTGTTCTTTGCAAAAAACTGATGCAGTTACCGGAAGGAATAGAACCTATGGTCATTCTTCCTATCGGATACGCAGACCAACAAGCGGTAGTCAAAGAGAAAAACAGAAAAAATACAGAAGACATTGTTTTATATCTATAAAAGATTATCAAAGTGAATCGTTTATCAGGAAATACTAAAAAAAACAGAATCTACAGAATGACTTTTGCCATTCTATTCATGTGTTTCCTCTTCCAGAATTGTGTGAACGACCACTGCAATGAACCTCTTTACACTCCGATAAACATCGCCTTTTATTCTGAAACAGATACTGCCAAGCAAGCTATTCCAATAGGACTTACCTTCCAAGGGGTAGGAACAGATTCGATTATCAATGCAAGCGGACAGTTTGCCGTGAATCTATCATTAGATGCACTAAATGATGAATGTCTTTATGCTGTAGCATTGACACATGCAGAATCACCGTTGGAACTATTCGTATTAAACAGCGAAAACAAGCTCATCGCAAACGGGAAAGAGTATCCAGTAAAAAGAATCCTAAATAATGTGATCTATGAATTTGGGGATTTTGAAGACCAACTGACCTTCGTTGGCAATGTAGATTCCATCTACGTCTTCAGGAAACCCACTTTCGACACATTGAAAATCAGCTACGAAAGAGCATTGGAATTCGTCTCTGCCGAATGCGGATGCATGAATACCTACACAATAAAGCAAGCTCGGTTCATTCATAACAAAATAGCTAATGTTATGATTCACACCCAACAAATTAACAATCAAAGTTATGAGAAGCATATTCAGTTATACTTGGAGAACTATTAGTTTCTTGCTTCTGTTGGGTATGGTCTCAACGGCAGAAGCAAAAGGGAAGAATGAGGGAAGTCCTGAAAAGACATTCTATGGCATGTACGTAGATATAGACATACTTCATCCTATTCTACATCTCTTCAACTCCAACCGCATGGGAGTGAATGCAGACATTCAGATAGATTTATGGCATAAGCTATACCCTACCATACTGGTTGGATATGATTGGTTTGATGCATCAAGTGAATACTCCTACCCTATTCCAGCCACAAACAACCAATACAAAATAAATGGAACCTATTTCAAAATAGGTGCGCTATACAACATTTGGAAAAAGAACTACGAGAAACAGAATAGTCCCATCGCTTATCTAGGTATCAACTACGGTATATCACCAGGATTTAATTATACCATAGAGAACTACCCCATCAACAATAGCTATTGGGATAATGGAAACGACCGTTCATTCAGTGCTGATGGACACACCACCGCGCAATGGGGTGAAATAGTTGGAGGTGTAAAGACACCAATTGTAAAGAACTTCTGTCTGGGATTTGAAGTAATGTTCAAGACCCTGCTTCATATAAAAGATCAAAATTCCGACAATAATATAATCCACCAATCTTACGCTCCTGGTTTTGGAGACAAAGAGGCAGGTAAGTGGGGATTTAGATATACGATAAGTTATTTTTTCCATTTATAAAAACAAAAAAAACAATGGTTGACATCAAAACCCTAAATCGAGCAGCTGACAACATCCGCATACTAACAGCTGCTATGGTTGAAAAAGCCAAATCAGGGCATCCAGGTGGTGCTATGGGAGGCGCAGATTTCATCAATGTCCTTTATTCTCAGTTCTTAACGTATGATCCATCTGATTATAAATGGATTAACCGAGACAGATTCTTCTTGGATCCAGGACATATGTCTCCAATGCTATATTCCGCACTATTACTTAGTGAGAAATTAACAATGGACGACATCAAAGATTTTCGTCAATGGCAAAGTCGCACCCCAGGTCATCCTGAAAACAATATAGAATTAGGTGTTGAAAATACATCTGGTCCACTCGGTCAAGGACATGCTATGGCTGTAGGTGCAGCGATTGCAGAACGATTCTTATGTGCTCGTTTTGGTGAATGGATGAGTCACAAGATATACACTTTCGTATCAGACGGAAGTATTCAGGAAGAGATATCTCAAGGTGTAGGACGTATTGCTGGTCACCTAGGACTACACAACCTAATCATGTTCTACGATGCCAACAACATCCAACTTTCAACAAGAGTTGATGAGGTTGACTCTGAAGATATCGAGATGAAATATAAGGCATGGAATTGGAATGTCATCACAATCAATGGAAACAATGCAAAAGAGATATATGATGCGTTGGATGCTGCCAACAAAGAGAGCAAACGTCCTACATTAATCATAGGAAAAACGACAATGGGTATCGGTTGTCTTGCTGAGGATGGTTCTTCCATGGAATCTAAAGTATCTACCCACGGACAACCTTTGTCAAAAGCTGGCGTTTCAATACCAAAAACAATAAAAAATCTAGGAGGAAACCCTGATGATCCATTTGTAATCTTCCCTGAAGTAAAAGAATTATATGCTAACAGAAAGAAAGAACTGTTGGCTATCGCAGCAAAGAAGAAACAAGAACAAGCAGAATGGGCAAAGAAGAATCCTGAATTGGCCAAAAAGCTAGAACAATTCTTCAGTGGCAAAGCTCCAGAAATCGATTACTCAAAGATTGAGCAAAAGGCAAATCAAGCAACAAGAGTAGGTTCTGCTGCAGTTTTATCTGTCTTGGCAGAAAAAGTAGAGAACATGATTGTTGCATCAGCCGATCTTTCCAATTCAGACAAAACAGATGGTTTCTTAAAGAAAACACATCCATTGACAAATGGTGATTTCACAGGTGCATTCCTAAATGCAGGTGTATCAGAACTAACCATGGCATGTATCATGAATGGTATCGCACTTCATGGTGGTTTATTTGCAGCATGCGGAACATTCTTCGCATTCTCAGACTACATGAAACCAGCATATAGAATGTCTGCATTAATGCGCGTACCTGTAAAATATATCTGGACTCACGATGCATTCCGTGTAGGTGAAGATGGTCCAACCCATCAACCAATCGAACAAGAGGCACAAGTTCGTTTGCTGGAACATGTCAAGAATCACAAAGGCAAAAACAGCATGCTTGTTCTTCGTCCCGCTGATGTTCACGAAACAACTGTTGCATGGAAAATGGCCATGGAGAATATTGACTCTCCAACCGGACTTATCTTGTCTCGTCAAAACGTTAACAACGTGCCTTGTCAAGGCGATCCTTATCAACAAGCACTGGGTGCGGAAAAAGGTGCTTACATAGTAAAAGATTGTCAAGGGACACCAGACATCATCATGGTAGCAAGCGGTTCAGAGGTTTATACGTTGTTTGAAGGAGCTAAGCTTTTAGAGGAAAAGAAAAATCTAAAAATCAGAATCGTTTCTGCTCCTTCTGAAGGATTATTCCGTGCGCAATCCAAGGAATATCAAGAGTCCGTTCTTCCAGCAAATCTTCCAATCTATGGAATGACAGCAGGATTAAGCTTAACCGTTAGAGATCTAGTGGGGGCCAATGGCTATATACATGGATTAGATCACTTCGGTTATTCTGCTCCTTACAATGTATTGGATGAGAAATTCGGATTCAATGCAGAGTCTGTTTACGCAGATGTGTGCGACTATTTAAAAATTAAATAAACACCCCTAAAGGAGTAAAGAGTGGATTCCTCCATTCTTTACTTCTTTCTTAAACACAATAACATGAACACACTTCATATTCTACTTTTTGGGAACATCGGGTTTTCCGAAATTTTAGTCATCGCCTTGGTTGTTCTCCTTTTATTTGGTGGAAAAAAGATCCCTGAACTCATGAACGGTCTTGGCAAAGGCATCAAAAGTTTCAAAGACGGCATGAACAATAAAAGTACCGATACCAAAGAAGACGACAAAGAGAACAACGAACAAAAAGAAGCCTAACATCACCACGCTTCAATATGGCAGAAAAGGATCTCACCTTTTGGAATCATTTGGATGAGTTACGTAAATGCATCATTCATATTGTATTGGCAATTATTGCCGTAGCAATGCTCCTCTTTTTATTCAAAGACGCATTGTTCTCAATTGTATTGGCGCCAAAAGAGAGTTCTTTCATCACCTATAGCATACTCAATCAGATTGCCACCTTTATTGGAATCAATGGCCTGGAAGATTTTCATGTCGATTTGATCAACACACAATTAGCCAACCAATTTCTGCTTCATGTTAAAGTCACCATAGCCGCCAGTTTCATCATAACACTCCCCTATCTTCTGTACACTTTATTTACGTTTATATCGCCAGCCTTATATAAGAGCGAAAAGGAATACACCCGAATCGTTGTCATTTGTGGCTATACACTCTTCCTCCTCGGTGCATTGTTATCCTACTTCCTTATCTTCCCTTTGACATTTCGTTTCTTAGGAACCTATCAGGTAAGTCCGGAGATTAGCAATATCATCAATTTAGATTCTTACATAGATACCTTTTTCATGTTATGCACAATGATGGGGATCCTATTTGAAATGCCTATTGTCGCATGGCTATTGGCAAAGATCGGATTGATTAACAGCGAGTTTCTCTGCCAATTCAGACGACATGCCATTGTGACCATACTGATTATTGCAGCGATTATCACACCTACATCCGATATCTTCACACTCAGCATCGTCTCCCTTCCTATCTATCTGCTATACGAAATCAGCATAAGGATAACCAAGATTACCCAACCAACAAAAAAAGAGGATTGACAACCAATCCTCTATAGTAAATCGCGATTCAATCTAAAAAACAGAACTTATTCCTGCTCCTTTTCAAGATAGAAAACCACATGGTTTTGATCCGTTAAGTCCACCACCGCATTATTTATACCATCTCTAATCACGGCCAATTTCATTACTTTACCATCATGCGGATTAACGCCGACCAAAGCAGCCGCTTGATCATCATTATCCGAGACGGACAAAGCATCGACAATACGAACATCATTCACATACCCTTTATCACCTGAAAAATTCAAGGTTAATGAGTCTGAAACAAACTCATGAGTATAAAGATAAGCCCACAAGTCAGCATTTCGCTCATCATCTATCACAATAGCGATTGAATCTTCCACAGGTTGCTGAGGCTCCTTATTTTTATTAAACTGACAGGATCCCAATACGAGAACAGCTATCAAAGAAAGAAAGTGTATCTTATGTCTCATACGTATAATGATTTATGATACAAAAATAGAAAAAAGTTTATAATATGAAAGATTATAAATTATAAATAAAAAAAAGAATGTGTATGAATACAAGGACCAATCGAACCTCAAAAAAACGAATAGAAGGATCAACAAACCGATATCAGCTCAATCTCAAATATCAACGTGGAATAAGCTGGGATATCACCCACCTTCATAGCTCCATATCCCTTGTCTGCTGGAATATATACCAACCAATGATCCCCAATGTGCATGTTCACCAATGCAATCTGAAAACCACTGATCAAACTATTCACCCGAAAGGCCTCCGGACATTTTCGCTCATACGAATTATCAAATACCCTGCCATTGATTAAAGAACCTTTGTAATGGCAAGTCACAACACTACGAGGATTCACCTCGCCCTTGCCCGTTCCCTCCTCAATAACCTTATACAATACACCACCTCTCAATTCCTTGATGTCGTCAGACGAACGAAGTTTTTCAAAGTACTGCTCATTCTGTAATTTATAGTCTTGTTTACTCATAATTTCATACCAATCAAATTACTATCCTTACAAAGATAATACATTTCCGACAAATGACACCTACTATCGATCTAACTTGCCAAACAATATGGTTTGAGGGTAAGTCAACTTATGATTTTAGCATACGTTTCAATCC
>CACXCA010000026.1 GCA_902766045.1 uncultured Bacteroidales bacterium | reverse complement strand
CTCTATGAGTGTGATCGCTCAACTGAAACTGGATGGTAACTACAGCACTGACACGGAAGACTTGGTAGCTGCATTTATCAATGGTACTTGCGTAGGTGTTGCTTCACCTAAGTACTATTCACGTTACGATGCATACTTCGTATCGTTAAATATTTGTGGTAATTCAAGTTTCTCAGGAAAGAAGGTTGTCTTCAAAGCATGGGATGCTTCAACGGGTGTTATTTATCCGTCTTTAACTAGTTCTGTAACGATTAAGTTCCAAGCAAATGCTTTGAAAGGTTCTATGAGTGAACCACTTCTGTTGGAGTCTAACAAGATGCAGGAACAAGTGTTAAGTCTGAAGTCTGGATGGAACTGGATTTCGTTGAATGTTAAACCATCTAACGACTCTATCAATGCAGTCTTCGGCGGCATCACTAACAAGGCTAACATCTTGAAATCAAAGACGAACTTCTCAGAGTCGGATGGTAATGCATTCACAGGTAAGTTGAAGAAAGTGGGTGTAGGTTCTATGTATAAGATTAAGATGAACGAGAAGGAAGAGTACGCTGTGGAAGGTACTGCAGTGAACGCTTCTAAATCAGCTGTAACCATCAAGTCTGGATGGAACTGGATCGGCTTCAACAGCACAGCTACAATGTCATTGAACGAGGCATTTGCAGATTTGAACCCTGAAAATGGTGATATGGTGAAGTCTCAAACCGACTTCGCTTACTATGAGGGATATGAGTGGGTTGGAACATTGACGGCTATGACACCTGGCAAAGGTTATATGTATCATAGCGTATCAAGTGAGTCTCGCACATTCAAATATCCAGCAAAGAGTACATCATTGAAATCGTTGATATCTAAAAAAGCAACGAAGGAGACTGAGTATAAACCAGTAGATGAGTCTGCTTATTCAGGTAATATGACGATCGTAGCAATTGTAAAAGATGGTGTCACCGTGATTGAAGATGCACAGGTAGGTATCTTCGATGCCAAAGGTAAATGTCGTGCCGCAGCTGCTACGGATGAGAATTCAATGGCCTTCCTTACTGTGATGGGTGAAAATTCAGGTGATAGCTTGAAGATTAAAGTAATCTATAATGGTGAGGAGTATCTATTGGATCAGAAGTTGACTTATGTTGATGATGCAGCTTTGGGTACTTTACAGAATCCATATATCATCGAGTTGAGACCAGTAGATGCTGTATTAGAGATAGCTAATGATCAGTTTTTGATTTATCCTACATTGGTAGATAATAGCTTGAATTTGAAGAGTCAATCTATAAAGGTGTTGAGCTATTCTATTAGTGATGTGTTGGGACGCGTATTGTTATCTGAACAAGTCGGAGAACAAGAGGTTTCAATCAATGTTTCCAGTTTGCCACAAGGTCTTTATCAGATAATGGTAGAGACAACCAATGGGGTGGAGATCAGAAAGTTCACGAAGAAGTAGAATCATCACATTCTAACAAAAAAGAGTCAGGAGGTTTTCGAGCCTCCTGACTTTGTTTTTTATGCGTTTCGCTTTAGATGGGTTTGAGTATATTGCGAACCTTTGTTCAGACTTATTTATTAAATGATACAGGCTGGATATGTCTTTCCCCCAATAGTTTCACACATTTGGCTTTAGCCTTGTTAAGTTGGTTTATCTCGGACATAAGTGTTGTGATATCACCTTTGTATTGCCGCAGCAGCTGAGATTTTTCAGCTATCAGTTTCTCTATCCATTCATATTTGAAGTTACAAAGAACGTATGGCACAATCTTAGGGAGCCGCTCTGATTCGTCAAAAGAGACTTGTTTTATCTTTATTTTGGTGTCCTTCGCATTTTTATCAAATATCTTACTCAGAGGATACGAATCCATAATCAGTTTTGAGGCCTCACTGACAAAATCAGGGTTGCTGGAACGTATGAAGAACTGTTCCGATGGAAGCTGATCCTTTTTGAATCGTTCAATGTACTGATTCAACATCTCCTGATAGATAGGCGTGTTGAACTGAAGATGGTCAATATCCATATCCTCCTGAATATATTCTGCAACAGATGTTGTCAGCGTACTGCCATCAGGTTGTACTACGCTGAATGGATAATTACCAAAACGAACGATGACCTGCATTAGGTCTTTCTCCGTTTGTGAGGGTTCTACCAATTCATTCCCTTGCATCTCTTCGGGCAGGAATGCCTCTGGCGGTGGCACATCCACCGATTGAACTTTCGATATGACATCCGCCCGGGAAGGACCTTTGGCTTCTTCTTGTTTCTTCTTATAGATTGAATTGACACGTGAGTACAGCAGACGCTCCTCCACATTGAGCATCTTGCACGACATGGAGATGTATATACTACGTTTCACCTCATCAGGAATTACTTCGATTGTAGAAGCTATATCCTCAATGAGTTGTGACATCTTCAACGGATCTTTCTGCGCTTCTGCCAGATAATGGTTGATTTTGAATGCGATGTAGTCTTGCTCGTTCTCTTCAAGATATTTAGCCACCTCGGTAGAGTCATGGTTCTGAGCAAAAGAATCAGGGTCTTCTGGCTCAGGTAGCACAACTACCTTCACGTTGAGCCCTTCCTCAAGTAGCATCTTACCGTTCTTCAGTGCTGCGTGCATACCTGCCGCATCTCCGTCATATAAGAGGGTGACATTCTTATCGTCAGACCGTTCTGCATCGACAGAAGGAAGAATTCGTCTAAGCTGTTGTATCTGTTGTGTCGTGAGGGCTGTACCGCATGGCGCTACGATGTTCTCGACACCTGCCTGTACCATCGATATGACATCAGCATACCCCTCTACGATGTAACATTTCTTTTTCTTTGTGATGGCACTCTTGGCAAAATATAAGCCGTAGAGAACCGTACTTTTATGGTAGATGTCAGACTCCGGGGAGTTCTGATATTTAGCTACTTCATCCTTTTTGATGGCTCTACCACCGAAAGCAATAACTCGTCCGGAGATGGAGTGAATAGGAAAGATGGCACGGCCATGAAATCGATCAATCATGTAATTGTTCTCTTTCACGATTGTCATACCTGTCTTCTCGAGATATTCCAGTTTAAAGCCTGCCTGTTGCGCCGCTACAGTATATTCATCTCTTTTATCTAAGGCATAGCCCAGCTGAAATCTTTTTATGATGTCCTCCCGAAATCCTCTGTGCATGAAATAAGACATACCTACGGATTGTCCTTCTTGCGTTTGTAGATTCTCTGTGAAATGTTTCTGAGCCCATTCGGTCAGTGCCATCAGACTCTCTTTCTCGTTCTGTTGTTGAATCTCTTCGTGAGATAGCTCCTTCTCTTTTACTTCAATGTGAAATTTTTTTGCAAGAAATAGTAATGCCTCATAGTAGGAGATGTTTTCCACCCCCATGATAAAATTGACAGCATTGCCTCCTTTCCCACAACCGAAACATTTATAGATATTCTTGGCAGGCGATACGCTGAAAGAGGGTGTCTTCTCATCATGAAACGGACAGTTCCCCCAATAGTTGGCTCCTTTCCGCTTCAATGATACATAATCTGACACCACACTGACAATGTCTGCAGCCTCAAAAATTCGATCAACGGTCGCTGTATCTATCATAGTAAATTGTTTCCTCTTTCAAATTCAAAGTTGCTACAAAGATACAATATTATTATTCAGTTGAGAGGAGTATGAACAACTCTTTATTAACAATCCATGAGGATGGAATAGAATACAATCTGCCAAAATGGCACAAATAATGACAGATTAAAGCTGATAAAAAACAATCTTTCTGCCAAAATAGGAAATAGGAGAGGGAAAAATCATTTGGCACACTCTTTGACATAAATTAAGTGTAGTGCGAGAGATCACACTATATAAAAATGAATATTAACAAATAAAAAACTAAATAAAATGGGAAAGATTATTGGTATAGACTTAGGAACGACCAATTCGTGTGTCGCTGTGATGGAAGGTAATGAACCTGTAGTCATTGCAAATAACGAAGGAAAGCGTACGACACCTTCAGTAATTGGTTTTGTTGATGGTGGTGAACGTAAGGTGGGTGATCCTGCAAAACGTCAGGCTATCACGAATCCACAGAAAACTGTATTCTCTATTAAGAGATTTATGGGTGAAACGTATGATAGAGTAAGTGCTGAGATCGCTCGTGTACCATACAAAGTTGTACGTGGTGACAACAACACTCCTCGTGTGGATATCGACGGACGTATGTACACGCCACAAGAGATTTCTGCTATGATTCTTCAAAAGATGAAGAGTACAGCAGAGGAATATCTTGGTGAGACTGTTACAGAGGCTGTTATTACAGTACCAGCATACTTCAATGACGCACAACGTCAGGCAACAAAGGAAGCTGGTGAGATCGCTGGTTTGACAGTTAAACGTATTGTCAATGAGCCTACAGCTGCTGCATTGGCATATGGTTTGGATAAGAAAAACAAAGACATGAAGATCGTTGTGTTCGACTGTGGTGGTGGTACACATGATGTTTCTGTTCTTGAGTTGGGTGATGGTGTGTTTGAAGTAAAATCTACTGCAGGTGATACTCACCTTGGTGGTGATGACTTTGATCACAGAATCATCGAATGGTTGGTACAAGAGTTTAAGAACGAAAACAGTGGTGTGGATTTGAGCAAGGATCCAATGGCTTTGCAACGTTTGAAAGAGGCTGCAGAGAAAGCAAAGATCGAGTTGTCTAATACACTTTCAACAGAGATCAACTTACCATATATCATGCCAGTGGATGGTGTGCCAAGACACTTGGTAAAGACTTTGACACGTGCTAAGTTCGAACAATTGATCGATGACTTGATTCAACGTACAATTGATCCTTGTAAGACAGCTTTGAATGAGGCTGGTCTATCTACAAGTGATATCGATGAGATCATCTTGGTAGGTGGTTCTACTCGTATCCCTGCAATTCAAGCTGCTGTTGAGAGATTCTTCGGTAAGGCTCCATCAAAGGGTGTTAACCCTGATGAAGTGGTAGCTATCGGTGCTTCTATTCAAGGTGGTGTGTTGACAGGTGAGGTAAAAGATGTCTTGTTGTTGGATGTCACTCCATTGTCATTAGGTATCGAGACAATGGGTGGTGTGATGACGAAGTTGATCGATGCAAACACTACTATCCCTACAAAGAAATCAGAAGTGTTTACAACCGCTGTAGATAATCAACCATCGGTAGAGATCCATGTATTGCAAGGTGAACGTTCAATGGCTAAGGATAACAAGACAATTGGACGTTTCCACTTGGACGGTATCATGCCTGCACGTCGTGGTGAACCACAGATCGAGGTGACATTTGATATCGATGCAAATGGTATCTTGAATGTATCTGCAAAAGATAAAGCAACAGGTAAGGAGCAACGCATCCGTATTGAGGCATCATCTGGATTGTCTGACGCAGAAATCAAGAGAATGAAGGATGAGGCACAAGCCAATGCAGAAGCAGATAAGAAGGAGAAGGAGCGTATCGATAAGATCAATCAAGCAGATAGTTTGATCTTCCAAACAGAAAAGAACTTGAAAGAGTATGGCGATAAATTGCCAGCTGATAAGAAAGCAACGATCGAAAGTGCTTTGTCAAAGTTGAAAGATGCTCATTCTGCTCAAGATATCGCTGCTATCGATGCTGCTATAGCTGAGGTTAACAATGCGTTCCAAGCAGCTTCTCAGGATATGTATAATGCACAGGCGCAAGCACAACAAGGACCTCAAGGTAATCCAAACCCAGGTAATGCGGGTGGTAACAATGGTGATAACATCACAGATGTTGATTTTGAGGAGGTTAAATGAGACGCATAAGTAAAGAATAACAAAACACTATCAAATGGCGTGTAGCTCAATAAGTTACACGCCATTTCCTTTTTATGAGTTCATGTTTCCTATGTGCTTATTTTGCCTTTCTTACGGCTTTTTTGTTACATGTGTGTAGCAAGACTTAATGGTAGATAAGGGTGGACATAAATGAAGATCTACTCGATTGGGCACGACGTGCCATGCGCTATGCTCATGCCAAATGTTATCCAGGCAATCGGTTCAAGCGAACCCAGAACCGTTAGTTCTCTCGTATGCGTATATAATAATGAGTGGTGTTTCCTTATATGGAAATTGCCACACATTATTATAAGTGCATCGCTAATCCATTTCGTCTATATATTTATCGTATAATATGCTTTTACAATTGTCAGGGATATCTTTTTCGATTAAAGAACGTTGATTGATTTCATATGAAGGGTTATTTCTGCAATTGTAAAAATGAACTATTGTAAAATAATTAACAAGACCAACTATCAAAGTTATAATAGATGGTGCCCATGTGGATTCTATTAGTGAAAAAAATAAGCCATTAGTATCGCAGGTAGGCAGAAGGCACTTGTACAGCCATAGAACAATGACTCCCATAATAAGGAATAGGCCAACCACAAATCTTATCAGTGCTTTCTTCCTCCATTTAGAAAGTTCCTTTTTGATATATCTCTCACGTCTTTCTTCTCGTGATTTATTTTCTTTCTCCCACAAATTCTTTAGGCGCATTTTGTTCTGCCTGTTTTCATCTTCAATTCTTCTTTTTTCTGATGCGTCTTGCTCAGCATGAGTATTAATTTCAATTTCTCTTTTTGAGAGTTCTTGTGTACGCTTTTCTAAATCTCTTTCTCGTTTTTTTAATTCCTCCATCCTTTCAACATGTCTGGCGTTGAGCCTCTCTTTATTCTCACGCAAATCAGAAATGCTTTCATTCATCGTATTAATAAGAATTTCAAATTTACGTACCCTTTCTTGATCTATCTTACTCTGTTTTTCTGATTCTTCTTTTACTAGCGCTGCGAATGCATTTGCATCATTATCTGCTAGGATATTTAATGCCTGAACATCTTTAATTTGCCTATTTGCTATTCTAGTAGAAAGCCTCATAACATCTGTATCTGTAATACTATAATCTTTCCTGTATTTTTGGATGTTTTCATCAAGCTCTCGTATGATTCTAGTCTTGGGAAGAGCAGAATTGAGTGCAGATGATACCATAGCAGTGATTCCCATATCAACCACATCATTTCCAGCTACTCCAATATTAGGATTACTTAGCCACAAAATGTTTAGGAGCTCGTCTACTTTGATGATTTCTGGCTGTATGTTCTTAATAGACATAATTGATTCTAAATCATTTACTTCATTGTCGCAATCGTGATTTATTGCGTTATTGACAAACCAACAATTAACCTTCTCAAAATCTTTTATTTGCTTGTTTCCTCTCTTTTCTCTAACATATATGATGGCCAAGGCATCATGAAATGCGGCTTTATCAGAATTACGTAATCCACGTAAAATGCTATATTCTTTACTATAACGAACTTTTCCATGCCACTGTTCTGTGTGAGGAATAATATGGAATCCATATCCCATTATAGTTTCTTCAAGGTGATCTGCTATTCGGTCTAAATCCACACTGCTAAGATTCCTTCTGTCACAAGCATTATAAATGTTCTCCCTATTTATGTTTTTTGCAATAATAGCTTTGTCAAGGTGTGAAGACTTAAAAGCTAAAAGGTTTTGCGTTTCAATGACTGTATCATGAAGGACCGTAAAAGAATAACCAAGTCTTTTACCCACTTCCACTAGAGTGTTACAATTTTTTGTGGATTCTATTGTATTAAGATCCAAGAGACTTATTATGAAGTTTGTGTCCAAAACGAGCTCAACATTCAATCTTGCTGTTTGTGGCTGGAATGTAAGGTAACTCGCAAGCATAGAACCTAAATACATGTCTTTTAATTTGTCAAAAATCTGTGGAGTATTACGAAATGCATCAACAAACTGAGCGGCTAAAGTATTATGCTTTTCTGCTTCTTTATCTGTATGGCATAGATAGTAAGAAATATCTGCTCTGTTTTGCTCTATAAAACGAAATATAGCATTGCTATCATTTTCTGCTTCAATTTTATAAATTTTGCAGAATTCTCTGAATGTGCGTTCAACAGATGCGACATCATTTATACTTCGTTGTACATCTTCCTTATAATCTTCGAAAACAAAACTCTCTATCCAAAAAGCGTTATCACCAAAAACTTTGATATCTTCTCTTCCGTTTGTTTTATTAACATCCTCTTGAACACGAAGAAGGATATTTCGCATAACAGGAATAGGAATATCTAGATTATATTTTTCAAATATACCGTCACAAAGTTCCTGAATATTTTCTCCTCTTTTAGGCGTACCGTTGGAGAATAACTCATGAAGAATATTTTTTACAAGAGGGATAAAGATGTCAAGAGGTCCTCCTGCGAAAGTCCCTGTAGTCTTAATATGTGCCAATAAGCTATATGCGATAGCTCTTTTCTGAAAATTATTATCTGCCATATAATATAATGATGTTTGGTAATATATGCTGCTACAATATTTCTTTTAATGTCGTATCTGTAAACGTATGCCAGATTTCGAGTTTCACTTTTTTGTAGTCATTGAATAACTGACCAACACGCTCAATTTCGAAAACTAGTCTGAGGTCATTCTTGTCCTCATTCTCCTGTCCTTCCTTGCGGTAGCCAAGTCGAGCAATCTTAATATAGTAAAGATCACGAATACCTTTTCCAGAGAGGTACGGCATGAAGTAGTAGAGCTTGTTGAGCGCAACAGTTGTAGGAAACTTTTTGCCTGTGTAATAAATCTTT
>CACXCA010000025.1 GCA_902766045.1 uncultured Bacteroidales bacterium | reverse complement strand
TAAAATCATACTGTTCAGGCTTACTCGTACAATTAGGAGTTTTACTCTTATCTGTCAAAGTATAATAATAAGTGTATGGCGTGGTTTTACCCTGTAATGATGACAAATTTGTGACTGCTGCCGAAGTAGCATTTGCATCATTATACCAATTCACCTCGTAAGAATTCGAAGTAGGAAGTGTTGCCGTTGCATCACCCTGACAGAAGTCAGAGATAGGATTCAGATCCTCCTCAGGAATAGGGTTTACCGTGATTGTATAAGGGTTGGCCTCTCCTCGGCAGCCTGTCGTCGCATTCACAAGGACGTAATAGGATGTCGATTGAGATGCTGATGCCAGTGTGGATGCGACAACGGGAGCTGTCGTCATCGGCTTCAAGGTATCCGCATCCTCGTACCAGTACAGTTTGTAACCTGTGATGGTCTTGTCCGGCTCCGTTGATAGAGTGCCCTCGCAGAACGGATCTGGGTCTGTCAAGGTCTCGGTAGGAGTAGGATCAGCATAGACGATAATGGTATCTGTTAGATCACAAGGAGTAGTGGACATTGCAGGATCGAAATAATCATGGAAAGCGATTATATATTTGGTACCCTCCTCTTTCACATCCGACCACTTTACGTTTATCGTTGGAGCCGTATTATCAGTAGCAGTACATTGTTTCATACTACCGACAATATTAGCATCTTTTACTTCATCCTTGTACCATGTCACTTCATAATCATAATAATCTTTATCATCCTTATCAATTCCATGAACAGGATCCTTCAAACCGATTTTTGCAGCACCATCCTCTTTACAAAGATTGAGCTTTTTACCAGACAAACGTCCCTTATCAGCTGTAAAGGTTCTTGTTTCATCAAGTTCAGAACATTTAGCACAATTCAAACCAGCCACAATAGGAATAGATGAGATCGAAATGGCACGACATGGAGACAATGCGCTCATGTGTTCCCATTCGTCTCTTTCGTTTGACAAATAAGAAGCATCACCTATTACTACACGGAAATAGACATTCAACACATCTCCATCTTGTATTTTTGCAAAAGCAGGATGAGTGGCTGGATCCTTAATCACAAATTCACCACTAGACTGTATGCTACTCAAATCATACCATGTAATTTTATCATCATCAACCACAGTAGGATCTTCATAAGCATATTGGAACAAATAACCAATATTCGCACCATAAAATTGCTTTGCCACATCTGAGATTTCTGCCTCCAATGTTAATATATCATCGACACAAAGATCTAGCAAATCTTTTGCATGACCACTCAATACCGCATCCACAGCAACATCAGGAGGTGTACATACAGAAAAGACAATATCATCAATAGCAAAGTCACCTTGACTCGTGCCATAACTATCTGTAATATTTACAACCTGAAGCACAACACAACTAAACGAATTGTCTGGCACTGTAAATTTCTGTTCTACCGTACGCCAACCTTCGTTTCCATGCAACATACCTGACTTACCAGCACCTTTCAACAAATCCTCTCCAGTGGCAGAACCTTTACGAAGCACAATCGCCATTTCTCCCACACCTGCAGGATTATTATTCACAGCACCGAATGATGCACTAAACGTGATCTCCTTACCTTTACACAATCCACATATTTCACGTTCATAAATCACCGTATTAGCCAATCCAGAACCTTTCCCGAATGCTTTATCCACATCGAAGATAAGCATACCACCACGTCCTGTACCAGAAGCATCACCGTTGATACCAGGAGTATAAGGATTCACATTCGTAATACAAGAAGTAATATCTCCATTACCAGAATATGTAGCACCTTTAATATCACTACCTGGTTGGAATTTAGTAGAGAATGGACGAGTCACATCCGTCCACAAACCACCATCTACAGGCACTGTATGAACAACACCCTTAGCATCACGATATTCGTAAGTCTTATTGTCTGGGAAAGTACCAAAATCATCATAGAAGATATTGGTTTCTGCCATAGGAAGATCATTTCCTGATGCATCTTTCATTGTACAACACTCTTTAGTCTCTATTGTAAATGAAGCAGATGCTGCGCTACATCCTGGAGGTGTAACCGAACATTTTGCTGTATAAGTTTTATTTGCCTCTTTCGGAGTAACTGAAAAAGATTGAGTAGAACTTGTCTCTGTTCCACCCTGCACAGACCATGAATAGGTTGTCCCTTCTGGATATGTATGTTTCAAATAAAGCATCACAGGGTTTTCAGGACATACAGGCATCATTTTAGCACTTGTAATAACTGGCTGTACATCACCCGTAATTCTAATATTATCAATACCAATTGGCAATGCATTAGGATTGGTTCTACTCACATAAAAAATAACTCTACCACTAGCATCTGCCTTACCCGTCATTGTCACCTTCTGCGCACCACTCTTTGCGGCAATCGTCGTCGATGTTGTTGTATTTGGTGAATCATTAGCATCCAATGAAGTTGACCATTTCAATCCTGCAGAAGGCATTTGAGAACCACTCGCTCTGTATTGAACGCTACCACCAAATATAGAAATTTCAGTTTTCCCAGAAGCTGCCAACGATGCTTTCATGGAAGCCACATCAATCAGATAATAAACATCCATTGTCAACGTGACATTTGATCCTGGCTTTAATCCATCTACTGAATAAGCCATAAAATAGCCACGATCATGAGAAGTTCCCGCATTCACCAACATATTGGTTCCGTTTCCTTCTGATAATATCGGATCTATTAACTTTGGATTCGCCGTAATAGCCGTAAATCCTCCTGGATTCGTAGTTAAATATCCATTCTGTTTCTTCAAATCCGTCCACCCCTTAGTTGTAAAGAGAGTTGACTTAGTTGTAATCGTATTCGAAGGCATACCCGTCTGGATTGCATTACCAATTACCTCATAGTAATCACAACCTTGTGTTTCTGCCTCAAGCAATTCATCAACATCTTCATTGAACCATCCATCTGCATCGTTGGTTAATGCAGGATTACATAGCGTTTTGCTGGTCTTAAAATCCGTTCCACCCACTACGCACTGAGCGTGTGAGGACGTCATACTTAATAGCACCATTACGGATAATCCTATCCATAATCGCCAGTTGTGTCTTTCATTATACCCCATATACTTATCCGTTTTTACTAATTTTTCTTTTACACACAAGTTCATCAAATAGCCAATTATAATCCATTGATTGTCAAAATTTTAACATTTTTATACTAAATACAAAATAACGTCGGAAAATTACACTAAATATTTGAATTTGAAAAGTTTATTAAAGAAAAAATTTTCAACACTCCTAAAAAAAAGATTGCCAGTTGAAATCCAACTGGCAATCCATTCTACCATATATTGTCTGTGTCTATTTAGCGAAACTTACAGCTCTTGTCTCACGAATAACTGTAATCTTTACTTGTCCAGGATAAGTCATTTCATCCTGAATCTTCTTGGCGATATCGTAAGACAATGTTTCGATCTCCTTATCATCAATCTTATCAGCACCTACAATCACACGAAGTTCACGACCCGCTTGAATTGCATACGTCTTAACAACTCCAGGGTATGAAAGTGCCAATTTCTCCAAATCATTCAAACGTTTGATATAAGCCTCAACGATTTCACGTCTTGCTCCTGGTCTTGCACCTGAGATAGCATCACAAGCCTGAACTATTGGAGACAACAAGCTATCCATCTCAATCTCATCGTGGTGAGCACCAATTGCATTGCAGATCTCTGGTTTTTCCTTGTATTTCTCAGCCAACTTCATACCCAAGATTGCGTGTGGCAATTCTGGTTCATCATCAGGCACCTTACCTATATCGTGTAACAATCCTGCACGTTTTGCCTTCTTAGCGTTCAAGCCTAACTCAGAAGCCATGATTGCACACAAATTAGCTGTTTCACGAGCGTGTTGCAATAGGTTCTGACCGTATGAAGAACGGTATTTCATCTTACCTATCAAACGAATCAAATCAGGATGTAATCCATGAATACCCAAATCAATTGTGGTACGTTTACCTGTTTCAACGATCTCATCCTCCACTTGTTTCTTCACCTTAGCCACCACCTCTTCGATACGAGCTGGGTGAATACGACCATCTGTCACCAACTGGTGCAATGCCAATCGAGCGATTTCACGACGAACAGGATCAAAGGCAGAAAGGACAATTGCCTCTGGTGTATCATCCACAATGATTTCAACACCTGTAGCAGCTTCCAACGCACGGATATTACGTCCTTCACGTCCGATAATACGACCTTTTACTTCATCCGAATCAATGTTAAATACCGTAACAGAGTTTTCGATAGCAGCTTCAGTTGCGACACGTTGAATTGTCTGAACGACAATACGTTTAGCCTCTTTATTGGCGGTCATCTTAGCCTCTTCCATGATCTCATTCACATAAGACATGGCATCCGTCTTAGCTTCCTCCTTTAAAGACTCGATTAAACTTGTTTTAGCTTCCTGAGCCGACAAACCAGAGATAGTTTCCAAGCGTTCATTCGCCATACGGTGCAATTTCTCCAACTCTTGTTTTCTGGAATTGACGATATCTAATTGATTGTTCAGGTTCTCTTTCACAGCTTCATTTTCAGAACGGCCTCTCTGTACTTCAGATTGCAATTGATTCAATTGCATTTCTCTCTGTTTCAACTTAGATTCAAATTGTTGCATTTTAGCATTACGCTGATTGCATTGAACCTCATACTCGTTCTTCAACGTTAAATATTTTTCCTTCACCTCCAACATTTTGTTCTCCCGGAGGACCTTTGCTTCTGCCTCAGCTTCCTTTAAGATGTTATTTGTGCGTGTCTTTAGCATCGTGTTCATCACAATCCACGTCACCAAACCTCCCACCAAGAAAGCCGCTATAATAAATAATACTTCCATATATGAATTAAATTATAAAATAAAACGCATTCCTCTTCGAGCCATACGAAAAAGAAATGCGGGAAAATTCAAATAATAGGGACATGTTACTCTAATGCCTTGTCAATATCAACCTCGAGCTGTTCAAGCTTCTTTTGTAGCTCATTCTTCTCTGCAACTAATTTCTGGTATTTTATACCATACTCTAAAGCTACCAATTTCAAACATGCAATGAGATCAAAACTATTTTCCACAGATTTTCTTGCATATTTATCATATGCTTTATCAAGTAATTGTGCAGCCTCTCTTACATACTGTTCGTCACTCCTTTTTATCGGCAACTTCATCGCAGTACCAAGCATTTTGACTGTAATCCAAAACTTGTCATCTGATGTTGGCATATTACTCATTTAAAAGTGAGATACATTTTTCTATCTCCCGCTCCATTTTCAGCATCCGATTGCGCATTCCTTTTGCCTCATCCTCAGAAACTTGCGTTGCCTTAGCATACATCATGTTTCTCAACTTCTCGCGACAATCATCCAATTCTTTTTGAGTATCTTCTAACTTTTTTTCTAACATTCTCTGCATCTGATTCAACCGCTCATTCTGTGTCCTCAAGTCCTTGTTATCAAGCAAGATTCGATGAACTTTCATCTCAACTCTTTTTTCGACACTCTCTATAGTCTCCATACTCAAAGAAGATAAATTGCCAAAAATCTTCGCAAAGATAATATTCTACATTGAAAAAACAAAAGATTTTTTTAAAATTAAATTCTATTCCTTCTTGGTTTTTATATTCTATCATTATTACTTTTTTCTTACCTTTGAAATCTGAAATACTACGAAGTTGAAACGAAGTTCTTCGAACATACTAAACTGTCTTAGACCTAATTTAAAATGGGCTCTTCTCTCACCTCTATTGGTCGGAATGGAAGTGTGTGCCGAATTGTCTCAACCCTATCTGATGTCTAAGATCATCAACGATGGGGTGCTCCATAGTCAATACGACATCATCCTCCCTATAGCTTTACAGATGCTGATCATCACCATCATCGGCATGATCGGTGGTGTTCTCTCGATTTTTGCAGCAGGTCATGTTTCCTACAACTTCGGAGCGGATATGCGTCAAAAACTCTTCGAAAAAGTCTCCCACTACTCCTTTCATAACATTGATAAACTACAGACGGGCTCCCTCATCACCCGAATCACAAGCGATGTCTATAAGGTGCAAAGCGTTATTCAGTCCTCCATGCGACTGCTCTTCCGCTCTCCTTTCTTATTCGTGGGTTCCGTCGTCATGGTACTCTCCATCAGCAAAACACTCTCGTCTGTTCTGCTGATTATTCTTCCTATCTTGCTGGGGGCAATCTTCATCATCGTCAAAAAGGCTTACCCCATCTTCATGAAGATCCAAGGTAAGATCGACCGACTCAACACCGTCATTCAAGAGTCGCTCGCCGGCATACGCGTCGTAAAAGCCTACACACAAGAAGAGAAAGAGCAACAACGATTTCAAGAAGCTAACGACGACCTGATTGAGAGCAATCTGAAAGTGAGCAAACTGATTGTCCTACTCGGTCCCATCATGTCCCTCATCCTCAACATCGGTATCGCCATGGTTGTCTATCTGGGTGCCAAAATGATTGATGCAGGTGACTCTATCAGAGTGGGAGAAATCATGGCTATCACCAACTATCTGGCGCAAATCCTAATGTCGCTGATGATGGCACAACGAATCATCATGTCCATCACAGAAGCGAAAGCCTCCATGACACGCATCAACGAGGTGTTCATCATCTCTGACATTCAAGAGATTAACACACAATCCTCCACAGTTATTTGCGATGACAATTCCTGTATCCGCTTCGAAAACGTCTGCTTCAGCTATAATGAAACTAAAGAAGAACAATCTGACAACTATGTTCTGAAAAACATCTCCTTCACCATCAAGGCGGGCGAAACCATTGGCATCGTCGGAGGAACAGGATCGGGAAAAAGTTCCTTGGCGCAATTAATCATGCGATGCTACAAACCTTGTGAAGGGAGCATCCACCTAAAAGGCAAACCTATCAACGATTATACATCCGAAGAACTTCATCATATAGTGAGATTAGCCATGCAGAACATACAACTCTTCTCTGGCACTATTGCAGAGAATCTGCGCTGGGGTAAAGCCGACGCCACCGAAGAGGAGATGCGAGAAGCATGCAAGATTGCTCAAATCGACGATTTCATCGAAAGTTTGGACAATGGCTACAACCATATCATTCAACAAGGAGGCGTCAATTTCTCTGGCGGACAGAAACAACGGATCTCGTTAGCCCGCACATTGATCGGGCATCCAGAGGTTTTGGTGTTGGATGATTGTCTCAACGCCATCGACCTAAAAACAGAAGTGCGTCTCAACCGTGCACTACGCGAGCTAGACTGCACCAAGATCATTGTCTCTCAACGAATCAGCACCATAAAAGATGCCGACCGCATCCTCCTTTTGGAAAATGGAGTCATCATCGGTGAGGGAAGTCATGACGAACTACTAAAAAGCAATACCGTTTATCAAGAAATTTGTTACTCTCAATTGGAATAGATTATGAGGAAAGGATTAACAGCCAACGGAGGGCAAAAGAGAATGGCAGCCATGGGCAGTGCCGTGGAAAAGGCCAACGACGTGAGGGGTACCACACGCCGACTGCTCTCCTATTGGGGTGAGTACAAGCCTATGCTGTGTCTTATCGTGTTCCTTTCTCTGCTGGGTGTCGGTTGTTCCCTTCTGGGACCATACATCTTAGGTCTCGCCATCGACCAATGTGTAACAGAAACGGTTGCTTCTGGCGTACTTGACATCAGCAAGATAACAAAACTGCTACTGATTTTCTTCGGGGTTCACCTCTTTTCCGCCTTCTGCGTATGGTTTCAAGAGTATGGCATGATGTACACCACACAAAAAATCATCAAAAAGATGCGTGAAGAGATGATTCTGAAACTACAATCGCTCAGCATCCGCTACTACGACAACCACCTCAGAGGTACTCTGATGAGTTACTTCACCAACGACATAGAACTGATTAAAGAGGCGATGGGCAACTCCCTCATACAACTCATCACCAGTGTTCTAACACTGATAGGCTCCATTGTACTAATGGCTAAACTCAGTCTGCAATTGATGATAGTCACCTGCCTCACCGTTCCTCTCACCATCCTTCTGAGCAAATTTATCATGAAGAGAACCCGCAACTACTTTTCAAAGCAGCAAGTAGCCTTGGGAAATCTGAACGGTATGGTGGAAGAGTCAATCTCAGGCATGAAGGTGATCCAGACCTTCGGACAAGAGAAACAGCAACTAGAGAAATTCAAGGCACTCAACCAAGAGGTGAAAGAGACGGGCGTACGAGCACAGATTTACAGTGGCATTCTGATGCCTCTCATGAGGGTGTTAGATAACTGCAGCTATATCTTCGTCACCTTAGTAGGTGCCTTATTAGCTTACAGAGGCAGTATCACGATTGGTGTCATTCAATCCTTTTTATTATATACAAAGAATTTCCAACGTCCCATCAATGCCATAGCCACCCAACTCAATTCCATTCAATCTGCCATAGCGGGAGCAGAAAGGATCTTCGCATTACTGGATGAGCAACCTGAGGTGACAGACAAACAAGAGACCATCCATCTCTCTGATGTAAAGGGGAAAATTGAATTCGACAACATACACTTCGGTTATACGGAAAATCATCCTGTGCTGAAAGGAATCACGTTCAATGCCATGCCTGACGAAGTGGTGGCCATTGTAGGTACAACAGGTGCAGGAAAGACCACTATCATCAACCTACTTACCCGTTTCTATGACCTTCAGAAGGGACATATCCGCATTGACGGTGTAGATATACGGGACATGACACAGAAAGAGCTGAGAGAGAATATCGGCATTGTGCTTCAAGACCCTTATCTCTTCTCCGAAAGCATCCAGTACAACATCGGATATGGCAAGAATGGCTATACAGAGTCGGAGGTTGTCGAAGCGGCACACGCTGCCAACTGCGAGAGTTTCATCCGACAACTGCCTTTACAATACGACCAGCCCATCATGGAGCAAGGAGGCGGCATCAGTCACGGACAAAAGCAACTACTAACCATAGCCCGTGCCATTCTCTCCAATGCCCCTATTTTAGTGTTGGATGAAGCCACAAGCAACATCGATACTAGAACAGAGATCCTGATTCAGCAAGCCATACAACGATTATCCGTCGGCAAGACCTGTATCGTCATTGCCCACCGACTCAGTACGATTAAAAATGCAGATAAGATCATCGTCATCGATGATGGCAAAATAGTAGAGTGTGGCAAGCACCAAGAGTTGTTAGACAAGCAAGGTGCTTACCATCAGATTTATCATAGTCAGTTTTCTTCTTAATTTATCAAACGATATGGAATCACGTTTTTTCAATCCAAAGAAAGACATCAGACGAATTGTTGTAATCACCATAGCCGCGCTTTTAATGGCAGCTAACATCAAGACCTTTGTACACACTGGAGGCCTTTACCCTGGCGGTGCCACAGGTCTTACAATTCTAACAACACGAATAAGCGAAACATTTTTTCAGGTCAGTCTCCCCTACACCCCTATATTACTAATCCTAAATGCTTGGCCTATCTATATAGGGTTTCGTCACATCGGGAAGAAATTTACAATCTACTCATGTCTGATGATTATACTAACAGGTGTTTTCGCTGATTTCATTCCGGCCTACACAATCACAAACGATATTCTTTTAATCAGCATCTTTGGAGGACTCATCAATGGATTAGCCATCAGCCTATGCTTACTTGTTGATGCCACATCGGGTGGAACAGACTTCATTGCCATATACATGTCCGAAAAGAAAAACAAAGACTCCTGGAACTACTCTTTGTTCATCAATATCATCATATTACTATCTGCAGGTTTCTTCTTCGGATGGGACAAAGCTCTTTATTCCATCATATTCCAATATTGTTCAACGCAGGCATTACATGTCCTACATAAACGGTATCAGAAAGAGACCCTGCTGATTGCCACCACAGAGCCAGAGGAGGTATGTAGAATCATCTCCATCGAGAGCAAACATGATGCAACCATTATACAGAGTGAAGGCGCCGCATCACACAAGAAAAATTTCTTGGTCTATTCTGTTGTCTCCAGAGAGGAATACCCGAAAATCATACATCATGTTAACAAAGCAGATCCTTCCGCATTCATCAACACCATCACGACAGAAAACCTATTAGGTAACTTTTACAAAAAAGCATACGACGATTAATTAATGCTATACCAATGGACAAACACAAACTTGCCATAATAGATGCGCGATGCAGTCCTATCATCACACAAAACCTACGTCGGTATGCTGAGACCATATTCTTGTTGGAAACAACTGGAATCACGTATGAATCCATCTCTTGTCATCCTGATATCTTCCTATATCAAGATGAACAACACTTAGTTGTGGCTCCTAATGCGCCACAAGAACTATTCAACCTACTCAATTGCAATAACATATCCTATAAAATCGGACATTCTGTCATTGGTGCACTTTTGACAGACTCCTGTTTCTACAACTGTGTATCCACCACCGATGTATTCTTTCATAAAGAAGGGTTCACCGACCCGTTGATTCAACGCCTCAACCAAGAGAAACGATTCATCGCTCTACCCCAATCCTATACACGCTGTTCGATGCTTCCCCTATCCGACCATGCCATCATCACATCAGACGCAGGCATACATAAGGTGTTGCAAAGAGAACAATTCGCCTCATTTCTATTCACTCCAGACGAGATTCGAATAGCAGTCCATCGCAATGGGTTCTTAGGTGGCACATGTGGTATAAGCGATGGCAAGATCTTCTTTTTAGGCAATCCACTTCGGCATAAGGATGGACGAGGGCTATGCCAATTCATCGAATCTGTCGGGCTGGAGGTCATTTCATTGAGCGACGAACCGTTGTATGATGGCGGAGGGATTTTTTTCCTGCGTTCGTAGAGACGTACGGCCGTACGTCTCAACAATCACACCGTCCCCACAAAAACATGGACAAAATGACAGAAAAGGCAGTTTGGCATATTTTATGATATATTCTAAACGAGCAGTCCAGCATTTTGCTACTGAACACGACTCATATTAATAATATTAATTGTTTAATTTTATTTTTAGGAGGACTCGTTATGAAAGGTTCAGATGTAAAAAAGGTGAAGAAAGTAAAGAAAACAGGACATCACATCCCTGCTTATTTGAGGAATGAATGTGCAGAACATGAAACCTCAATGACTTCAACTGCTTCAAGGAAAAAATAATCTTTTTTCCTCTGGTTTCCGAGGCCAATAATATGGCTGACCAAACAAAAAAAATAATCTTTTGTCCAATGACAAAAGATTATTTTTTTATCTAGAGTATAGTAGTATCGTTTTATCCTACTTGCGACCCATTTGCAACCTGCTTAGAAGGTGAAATCACCACTAAATTACCATCACTGTTAACAGCAGACATAATCATGCCTTGGCTCTCCAATCCCATCATCTTACGAGTAGGGAAATTAGCCACGAAGCAAACCTGTTTACCCACCAATTCAGCAGGATCAGGATATGATTTAGCTATACCAGAAAGGATGGTTCTTCCACCCAATCCATCATCAATCTTGAATTGAAGTAGTTTATCTGATTTCTTCACCTTTTGGCACTCCAACACTGTTCCGACGCGGATATCCAACTTAGCGAAATCATCAATCGTACTCTCTCCGTTGATAGGCTCTGGTTGCCAGTTATTCTTTTCATTCTCCTTCTTATTGTTCTCCAGACGTTGAATCTGAGCATCGATAGCCTCGTCTTCAATCTTCTCGAAAAGCAACTCCGCCTTTCCAAGTTCAGCACCAGTCTTCAGCAAATCAATTCTTCCCAACTGACTCCATTCGAACGACTGCATATTCAACATCTTACGAAGCTTCTCAGAAGAGAATGGCAAGAATGGTTCAAAAGCAATGGCTAGGTTAGCAGCAATTTGCAGAGCCACATGCAAGATAGAAGCTGTACGCTCCATGTCAGTCTTCGACAATTTCCAAGGTTCTGTATCAGCCAAATACTTGTTACCAATACGAGCCAAGTTCATGGCCTCTTTTTGGGCATCACGGAACTTGAAGTTATCCAACAACGACTCTAGTTTTTCCTTCACGTCGGCAAACTCCTTCAACACAGAGTTATCATAATCTGTCAATTGTGACAAGGCAGGTACTTTCCCGTCAAAATATTTCTGTGTAAGCACCAAGGCACGGTTGACAAAATTACCATAGATAGCTACCAACTCACTGTTATTACGAGTCTGGAAATCCTTCCATGTGAAGTCATTATCCTTTGTCTCAGGCGCATTAGCCGTCAACACATAACGAAGTGTATCTTGCTTACCAGGGAAATCAACCAAATATTCATTCAACCAAACCGCCCAGTTACGAGAGGTGGATATTTTGTCACCTTCGAGGTTCAAGAACTCATTACTTGGCACATTATCTGGCAATATATAACTACCCTCAGCTTTCAACATAGCAGGGAAGACGATGCAATGGAACACAATATTATCCTTTCCGATGAAATGAATCAAACGAGTTTCAGGATCTTTCCACCACTTCTCCCAGTTACCATATTTCTCAGGATTTTTGTCACACATCTCCTTCGTGTTACTGATATAGCCGATAGGGGCATCGAACCACACATAAAGAACCTTACCTTCTGCACCTTCCACTGGAACTGGAATACCCCAATCCAAGTCACGACTCACTGCACGAGGTTGCAAGCCTGTATCCAACCAACTCTTACATTGACCATATACATTTGTTCTCCACTCCTTATGATCTTCCAAGATCCATTTTCTCAACCAAGACTCATGCTTATCCAAAGGCAGATACCAGTGCTTAGTAGAACGAAGAACAGGTTTTGCACCCGACAACTTACTGATAGGATTTATTAATTCCTCTGGAGACAATGCGCTTCCGCACTTTTCACATTGGTCTCCATACGCACCCTGCGCATGACAACGTGGACATTCACCCACGATATAACGATCGGCCAAAAAAGTCTTTGCCTCTTCGTCATAATATTGTTCGCTGGTCTTCTCAATAAACTCACCTTTATCATATAGTTTTCGGAAGAAATCAGAAGCCAACTTATGATGTGTCTCAGATGTAGTTCGAGAATAGACATCGAAAGAGATACCGAACTCCTCGAAAGAGTCTTTTATTATCTTATGATAACGGTCAACAACATCTTGCGGAGTACACCCCTCTTTCTTTGCTCGAATAGTCACAGGAACACCATGTTCGTCAGACCCACCAATAAACACAACATCTTCACCCTTCAATCGTAGATAACGAACGTATATATCTGCTGGAACATAAACTCCAGCCAAATGTCCAATATGAACGGGACCATTTGCGTAGGGCAATGCAGATGTCACCGTGGTACGTTTAAATTTCTTCTCCATCTACCTTATAATATTTTGATATCTGTATATTTTTCAAATAAAGTGCAAATTTACATAATTATGGATGATTTCTTACATAATATAAAAACAAATTTTCCTGATGCCATATTCCTATATGTTTTATGAATTGCAAAATAACCATGCCTTGTTCCACACGATACATTTTTGAAGAATCCATCAGAATCTTCCCATACAATACGTGACCATTATCCATGTTATTAAATGTATTTTGTACGAATTTTTATGTTTTATGTAACTTTTTGTAATTATTTTACTTGTTTTGCTTTCTTTTTGTTTATATTTGCATCACGAAAATAACAATTCAAAAAATTAAACATATGAAAAAACGTTGGATTATTTTTATGTTATGCATGGTACTCATAGTACTCATCGCATGGTTTATTCCTAGTCAGCCCGAAATATGGACATTAAGCGACAACGTTAGCAAGACCGACATTGCCTGGATGTTAACGGCGACAATCTTTGTTCTCATGATGACCCCAGGTCTCTCCTTCTTTTATGGTGGAATGGTGCGAAAGAAGAACATCATTTCAACCATTTTGCAAAGTATCATCGCAATGGGTATCATCAGTGTTGTATGGGTTATTTGCGGATTCAGTCTCTCCTTTGGTGAGGATGTCTTAGGAATCATCGGAAATCCAACCACCTATTTCTTTATGGAAAATGTTGGAGGACAATCCACCGATACGCTTTCGCAGGAACTCGGCCTTACCATTCCTCTAGCTCTATATGCTCTCTTCCAGATGAAATTTGCCATCATCACCCCTTCTCTTACTACTGGTTCATTTGCTGAACGTGTTCATTTCTCCGGTTACCTTGTATTCATGGTTTTGTTCTGTATCTTTATATATTGTCCGCTAGCGCACTGTACATGGCATCCAGATGGTTTATTCAACCAAATGCATGTAAAAGACTTCGCTGGCGGTATTGTTGTTCACGCCTCTTCTGGAATCGCTGCACTTATCGGTGCCATTTATTTAGGGAAAAGACGTAATCAAACAACAGACCCTGCCAATATACCATACGTGGTACTAGGTGCCGTTTTATTATGGTTAGGATGGTTCGGTTTCAATGCCGGTTCTAGCCTCTCTGCCGACAGCGTTGCTGTAAAGGCCTTCTTGAACACCAACACTGCCGCTGCTACTGCAATGATCACTTGGATATTCTTCGACTGTGTTAGAGGCAGAAAACCATCTGCTATGGGTGCTTCTATCGGAAGTGTCGTAGGACTCGTTGCCATCACTCCTTCTGCTGGATGGGTCAGCACAAGCGAAAGTATTGTCATCGCCTTCATCACAACTATAATATGTAACATGGCATGTTATATCAAGAACAAGAAAACCGCTATCGACGATGCCTTGGATGTATTCCCAACTCACGGATTAGGTGGAATCGTCGGTACATTACTCACAGGTATCTTCGTTTATAAATATGAACCTGAATTGGCTGAAGAAGGTGTCACTCATTTCCAATTCTTCATCAATCACCTTATAGCCATTGCAATCGTATTTGCCTACACTGCAGCTATGTCATACGCTCTATTCTGGATCACTAACAAGATGATCACGATCAGAGTATCTGAAGAAAGCGAGAAAATTGGTCTTGACATGAGTCAACACAACGAACATTACGGCAGACTAAGAGAAATCGCTGAATACGATGACAGAACATTTACTCCCCACAATGAATAACAAATCCTAACAATACATTTTGCATCTCATTAGTTGGTAGAGAGTCGAAAAGGAGTTCGCCCCTTTTCACTCTCTACTTTTGCTTCGATTAACAATCGCCACACCCACAAACACAAGAAGGGCGGCAACCACTTTTTTCCATGTCAAAACATCCATTCCCAAATAGATACTCAGACAAGAGGCCACAATCGGCTGAACATACGAATACATACTTACCAATGTGGGACGTAACTGCTTTTGGGCATAAGAAACCAATAAATAAGCTACAAAGGTTGCAAAGAACACCACGCCCGACACGAGCAATATGATCTTCCATGAAAAGTCTGAATAGGAAAGGGAAAACAACTCTATCGAATCCAATGGCAGAGCAATCAGCGCAGAAAAGGTGAACATCCATTTCATAAATGTCACCACACTGTACTTCACAATGACAGGCCTGAATATTCCTAAATATAAAGAGAAAAACAAGGCATTCAATACAATCAAAAAGATACCCAGCAACGAGGAGGACGCAACACCGTTGGATGCAAACACTGAGTTATAGATCAGATACAACACACCGCAAAAGCTAAGAACAACGCCCGCAACCTTTTTTACAGTAATCGGTTCCTTAATGAATATGGCAGCAACAAACATTGTAAAGATAGGCGTCAGTGATGCCACCACCGCCGTATCCATCGGTGTCGTCATCTTTATTGCCACCAAAAAAGACATCTGTGTCAAAAACAATCCCAACATAGAGGCTCCAAAGATTTTTATCAGGTCCTTACTCTCTACTTTTTCTCGCTTCCCAATCGAAACAAGCCAAAACAGGATAGCTGCGCCTAAAGATCTGAAACAAAATAGTGACAACGGAGGGACCAAACTAGAAATGGATATCTCGCGACATGCCACAATATTAAAACCGAAGATCAGATAACAGCAAAAACCTGCCAAATGGCCTAACAATGATTTATTTTGTACGGGAGTCATGATTCTATTCGTTTAAAAAACTAAAAAAGCGCTGAAACCGTTTTTGATTTCAGCGCTTGGTGATCGAGGAGGGATTCGAACCCTCGACCCACAGCTTAGAAGGCTGTTGCTCTATCCAGCTGAGCTACCCGACCATCCTTTTTTGCGAGCGCAAAGATAAACACTTTTTTTCTTTTAATCAAATACTTGCTATTTTTTTTGCATCTCCATTTGCAAGAAAACTGAAATTTGATACTTTTGTGGAGATGCATGGCGTTTATGTGGGAACGTGCGGCGTTTCTTTTACAGAGAGACGCACGGCGTTTCTTTACAGAGACGCATGACGTTTTTTTACACAGAGACGCACGGCCGTGCGTCTCTACGGGGGTATTTAGGTTAAAGACAAAAATCATGAGAATAATTTATACAATACTAATATTACTACAAGGATTGACTGCAACGGCACAAATCAACACAGAAGAATCTGAATTTATATCGTTTGTAGGAAAACTGGATGTTGACTACTACTGTGGTCCAAGTGAATCTCCATCAGACGATTTCATGCCCTATTTTCTAAACGAAAAAGGATTGGCAAGTAATCATTCCTTCTACAGACTCAAATCAAAGTCTTTGTTTCGAGACATCAAAGGAGAGAAACGTCAGTTGGTCTATTTTTTAAGTTCCTACAAATTTAACGAGACATCAGAATGTACTGAAGCTATAAACAGATTCTTTTCCAAAGAAAGAATTGAAGGCTTGAAATACAAGGTGGACGGTCAAGCCAAGACTTCGCCAATGGTGATGATTTTCAACAGCAAGAGCATCTATTGTCTATACGGAAATTGCGACACGGAAGTAGAGACATGGGAATCTCTAAAGAAGGCTTTTATTGATGAATATGCAAAGAAAGAAGCAACGATTTTAATTGCCCAATGCGGCAATGTCAAATGGATAACATTATAAAATGGTAGAGACGCACGGCCGTGCATCTCTACCACGGAATTCAGAATCCCACGAAATAAATTTATTTTTAACGAACATACAAAAAACAAATTATCATGAATAAGAAAAAGATTATCATCGGAGCAATGATTGCGGTGTTCTTTGCAGCATTATTGCATATAACTTCACTACCAGGGAAAGGTATTATTTCCGTCGTGATTATGTTACCTGCAGCAACACTCTTCTCAGCCATTTCTATTGGAAAGAAAAATTTGTTTGTTATTCGCATTTTTAATATTCCCATCTCAATAAAGGAACAAAACAACAGTGACACAAAAGAGGGCACAAACAAACCCAATCTAAAAGAAATGTGCTGCGGACTTTCACTATCCGTACTCACAATAGGCATTCTTTTTAAATTAATGAACTGGCCCGGAGGAAATATAAATCTTCTCATAGGTGCAATCTCCACTATCATATGCGCATGCATTATATTATTAACCAACAAACCGGACAACCAAAACTACTCCTCCGATGCGACCATTATTGCCATCGCCTCCCTTGTTTATGCATTGTTTTTCGGCACTCCATACTTCTACAATTACCTTGAAAAAAGCGAAATTGAAGGAAGCGACTGTCTCGAATATTACGAGAATTACAAAAACGACCCTTCAGAAAGCAACCAGGCAACATATAGACTGGAGAGGTTCAAATTGCAATACATAGGAGACAAAGGACAGTATAACGAGCTCAATAGAGAATACAAAAAAGCAAAAGAAGAGGCAGAAGAGACAGGTGCAAAAGTACTCTATTTCATCAACGATTTTGCCTATGACATCGAAATATCTAAGACATCTTCCTCCAATTCCAAGATCACCATCGAAGAGATTCCTAATTATTTAAATCTGCTGAAAGAGTACGATATAAACCAAAACAAATTTATCCTCGTAACAAATCAGCAAGAGCAAAGCATTATCAAGCTTACCAATACTCCTTGGAGACAAGACTCTTTCGAAGTAAAGACAGCCGACAGCACATATCAGTTCGGTCCTAACATGTAGAGACGCACAGCCGTGCGTCTTTACAACACCATAAAGAAAACATACCTTTAAACAACGCAGGTTCATCCTCACAAAGGACAAACCTGCGTTATGTTATGTTGATTGATTCGTTTTGTGATATTTTGTGATATCATAGAGACGCACGTCCGTGCGTCTCTACCACATTATCTCACAAGTACTGTGTGTCTTCTCTTATTGACAACCACCTGATATACACCTTGAACTGGCATGGCAACCTGTGCCTCTCCTTCTGCCACTCCTTGTGCCATCACGTGTCCAAGCATATTATAGATGATATAGGAAGCTGTGTTCTCTGTCTGGATGTAGATTGTCTTATCTGCCGTCCATACCCGTATAGCATCGCTGTTGTACTCTGCCACGCCTGAGTAAGGTCTGAATGAAGCCATCACTGTCAGATCCTCGGCTGGCATCGTCTCCGGAAGTTCTATCCAGCCATCGAAGATGTAGTTCGTCTTCTCTGGAGCCTCAATCTCTGAGATGGCATCGCCATAATACAGCGTATCTATATGATAAACTTCCTCATCCACAATGTAGGTCAGGATATAGCTGTTGATTGAGAACGTTCCCTCCACAGTCGTATTCTTAGCAGGCATCGTCTCTGGCAACTTGTTCCAGCCACTGAAGGTGTAACCTTTCTTCTCTGGCTCCGGTGCAATGATGGTAGCACCACTGGTCAAAGTGTCTCTTTGATATACCTTGCCATCCACTTTATAAGTAAGCACATATGGTTTGCCACTGAAGGTTCCCGTTACGGTCAAGTCTTCTGCCGGCATCGTCGCTGGTATTTCGCTCCAACCGCTGAAGGTATAGCCTTCTTTCTTAGGATTAGCAATGACCTCGATAGCATCACCGTAGGCAACCGTATCCACTTTGTATATCTCTTTGTCCACCCAATAGTTGATGTAATAGCTGTTGACTAAGAACTCACCTTTTACTGTGATATTCTTAGAAGGCATCGTCTCTGGCAAGTTGTTCCAGCCACTGAAGGTATAGCCCTCTTTCTCAGGTTCTTCTGCTGCTAGAATAGTTGAACCGTAAATCAACGTATCTCGTTGATATACCTTGCCATCCACCTTGTAGGTGACTACATAGGATTCACCACTGAAGGTTCCCGCCACAATCAGATCTCTAGCAGGCATTGTCACTGGCATCTTGCTCCAGCCACTGAAGGTCAATCCAGACTTCTTTGGTGCTTTTGCTGCCACGATGGTATCGCCGTAAGCCACTGTGTCTACTCGGTATAATTCGTCATCCACCTTATAGGTGATGGTGTAAATATTGACTTCAAACACACCAGACACTGTTACGTTCTTAGCTGGCATCGTCGCTGGCAAGTTGTTCCAGCCACTGAAGGTGTAGCCCTCTTTCTCTGGTTCTGGTGCAATGATGGTAGCACCATTGGTCAAGGTGTCTCTTTGATATACCTTGCCATCCACTTTATAAGTAAGCACATATGATTTGCCGCTGAAGGTTCCCGTTACGGTCAAGTCTTCTGCCGGCATCGTCGCTGGTATTTCGCTCCAGCCACTGAAGGTATAGCCTTCTTTCTTAGGATTTGCTATCACCTCGATAGCATCACCATATGCAACTGTATCTACTTTGTATAACTCTTCGTCCACCAAATAGTAGATGTGATAGCTGTTGACTGAGAACTCTCCGTTTACTGTTACGTTCTTAGCCGGCATCGTCGTTGGCAAGTTGTTCCAGCCACTGAAGGTATAACCCTCTTTCTCTGGTTCTTCTGCCGCTAGAATGGTAGAGCCATAGATCAGTGTGTCTCGCTGATATACCTTGCCGTCCACCTTATAGGTGATCACATAGGATGATTCTCCGCTGAAGGTTCCCGTTACAATCAGATCCTTAGCTGGCATTGTCACTGGCAACTTGCTCCAACCACTGAAAGTCAAACCTGACTCCTTTGGTTCTTTTGCCGCCACGATGGTATCGCCATAAGCCAGTGTATCCACTTGGTAAACTTTACCATCCACCTTATAAGTGATGGTGTAGTATTCGACTTCGAGAAAAGCTGTCACTGTCACATTCTTAGCCGGCATATACATTGGAATATCATCCCAGTCGAAGAAAGAGTAGCCCTCTATCTCAGGACCTTCTATCGGCTCGACGAGTGAGTTATACTCCACTGTGTCAAGATAATATACCTTGTCATTCACCATATAGGTGATTACATATGGCTCACCTCTGAGGGTTCCCTCTATCGTCAAGTCTCCAGCCGGCATTGTCGCTGGCATTTCGCTCCATCCACTGAACACATAGTGCTCTTTCTCAGGATATGCTATGGCAACGATAGAATCACCGTATGAAACAGAATCCACGAAATATATTGCATCGTTCACTAAATAGTAGATGTAATAGGTGATGGCTTCATACTCAGCGGTAACTATTACGTCCTTAGCTGGCATAAAGTATGGGATGGAGTCCCAATCAATAAAGTTATAGCCATCTCTCAGTGGTGTTTCTGGGTGGTAGATGTATTCACCATACATCAACGAATCTTGCTGAAATATTTCGCCACCTGCCATGAAGGTAAGGGTGTAGTAGTTAATCTCGAACGAGCATCTAATTGTCAGATTCTTAGCCGGCATCGTCTCCGGAAGATCTTTCCATCCACCAAAGGTGTAGCCTTCTTTCTCTGCCGCCTTCGCAGCTACTATAGTGTCGCCATAAGCCACTGTATCTACTTGGAAGATTTCATTATTCGCCCAGTAAGTGATGATGTAGGAGTTGATATCGTACGAGCCTGTCACTGTCAGATTCTTTGATGGCATCGTATCTGGCAAGTTTTTCCATCCGCTAAAGGTGTAACCCTCCTTCTTCGGTTCTCTCGCAGGTGTGATGTTGGCGCCTGAGGTTATTGTGTCACGTTGATATACCTCGCCATCCACCTTGTAGGTGAGCACATAAGCCTTTTTACTGAAGGAACCTATCACTATCAGGTTCTTAGCTGGCATCGTTGTTGGCAACTCGCTCCAACCGTCAAATACCATATTATCCTGCTTTGGATCTTTTGGCGTCACAATGGTGTCGCCGTAAGCTACTGTATCCACTTGGTAAACTTTACCGTTCACCTTGTAGGTGATAGTATAGTTATTTACAACGAATATAGCATTCACAGAAACATTGCCTGCAGGCATTGACTCTTGCAGATTGTCCCATCCGACAAAGGTGTATCCCTCTTTCTTAGGAGTAGGCATGTCTGTGATGGCATCTCCGCAAGCCACGGTGTCTCTCTGATATACTTTTCCGTCCACCTTGTAGGTGATGATGTAGTTCTTCGCCTTAAACTCAGCAGCGATTGCAGTATCAGACGTCATGGCAAATGTGCGTGGATTCTTTTTCACATTGTCGCTCCATTGAACAAACTCGTAGCCCTTGCAAGGAACTGCTTTAATGGTTGCAGACGCACTGTCCTCATACCAATAAGCGCCTTCTGCGTCGATTCCCACATGTCCGCTCACCTCCACTGTGCTGCTGTCGCTGTTTGCAACAGAGACATTGAGAAGTTTGCAATTGTAGATCACTGTATTCACTTTATAATTCCAACCTCGATGATATTGTTTTCCAACAGGAACAGTTGTCCATCTACAATATACTGTATCTGTTATACTGAAAGCAGATGATCCCATAGTGTCCACAGAACTTGGCAACAAGATTTTCTTAATGTATGTGTTAAAGAAAGCTCTTTCTCCTATGTATTTAATCTTATTGCTTAATGATATTTCTTGAAGACCCGTATATGTGAACGCTTTATCGTCGATTTTCTCAACATTGTTCAAATCCACCGATTTTAATTCTATAATCTTAGCGAATGAATTTCTTCCGAGTTCTTTCACTGTGTTAGGAATAACAACGACACTGTCATTGCCGAAATACTTCAATAACTTTGTGCGTGTTGTGTCGGAGAAGATAAATTTCAAATCGTAGTCAACATCACCATTGTGAGCAATTGCCCCCCATGGACTACCTTCCGCATCGCCTGCATAAACAACATTTCGTATGCTCACGAACGCTGATGCGCCGATGGATGTAACAGACGAAGGAACCTCAAGACTGAAAATGTTATAATCATCATAGAATGCCCTTTCTCCAATCTTTGTCACACTCTCTGGAATGACCACTGATTTCAACAGATATCGCATGCTGAATCCTTCATCCATGATGGCATTCACTATGTATTCCTTGTCTTTGTATGTCACCTTTTGAGGAATCACGATTGTATCTTCTGTTGAACTTTCCCAACCGACACTTACATGCATTCTGTCTGTAATGATATACTTCAATCCATCAATGATGAATGTGTCGATTTTGGCCTTTGTAAAGTATCCCGGATTTTCCTCTCCGCCATCGATGCGAGCATAAACAGCACTTGTTTTAGATTCCGACCATTTCGTACCGGCTCCACCAACAAGATTAGAACAACTTGCAAACATACCATTTCCACTCAATTCATCAGTTGTCCACCCTGTCCATCCATCTCCGACATATATTGTTTTTAGTTCAGAACAGCCAGAAAACATATAATATGTATTTTTTAATGATGACGTATTGAAACCTCTTAAATCTATAGTGTTCAATTGACTGCCAGTAAACATATATCCCATGTCTCTAACAGAGTCAGTCACAAAGTATTCTAATCCTTCAATGGATTTAAGAGCCTCGAAACTAAATAGTCCATTAAGTATCTTAGTCCGACAATTTGCCACTGATGAATCGACACTGATCGTCAAAACAGTTTTTTCATTCAATTTTTCAGAACCTTTTTTCCAATAACATATAATTCTTTTCCTGTTGGAGGCAGCCAAGTAAACTTGGGGTTTGTATGCATTCTTAGGTGCATTCCCATAATATATTCCTACTTTACCATTTTCGAATAACAAAGCATACAACTCTGGGAATTTATTCAATTCTTTATGAGAAGAGAACAATCCTGGATTTTCGAAACCTCCGTCCACTCTGGCCAATTCACAATCAGAAAACACTGTACGAAAAGTCTCGTCTGACCCGGCACAGCCAACAGTAGTTAGACCAAATATACGCTCTTGTTTATTCTCCACTGCTTCGACAGACCAATTTTCACCAACATATATTGTATTCAAGGTCGTTTTATCATCATTATCAATAAAAGACTCACCATGTAACATATCATTCATACTAGTAACTTTTCGTGTGTCAAAATTACAAATATCTAAAACATCCACTTTTGCATCATAAAACATACTCTTCATGCTCGTCACATTCTGAGTGTTAAAATCGGAAAGATTCAAATCAACATAAGAACCATAACCATAGGTATAACCATGACTTTCATAATTCACAGTAGA
The DNA here is from genome assembly GCA_902766045.1 of uncultured Bacteroidales bacterium. GTDB lineage: Bacteria > Bacteroidota > Bacteroidia > Bacteroidales > Paludibacteraceae > UBA1181. The sequence continues at coordinate 112,347 of CACXCA010000025.1, read as the reverse complement.
ACCATTATTATATAATCCCACCTGAAAAAACATAGAATCCATTTTGGTTACATTCGGTGTTTTGAACCCTTTTAAATCTAATTTTACAATATAATTACATTCTGCAAACATACCGCTCATGTCAGTCACCGAATCCGTATTAATATATTTCAATCCGTTAACCTCTTCTAGGTGCCAACAACCCTTAAACAAGTTTGCCGTTGTTTTTATAGGATATTTGGAAAATGACGGATCTATATTTATATATGTTGAGTAATACCAAAAAGTATCCTTGTCATTTTTCCACCAATTTTTACCATCACATACGATTTCAAAAGCGCCTTCTTCTGGAATTCCATATTTGATAGTTAATGTATCCCATCCATATAGAGTACCCAAATCAAAGTCACCATCGAGGTGTGGGCGAATGCTTCTTTTCCCTACCGCATAAGGCACTAGTTTATATTCTGTCAAATAGCCTGGATTGTCAGGTCCCCCATCGACATGGGCATATTCTGCGGTTTTTTTTGACGATGTCCATTGAGTACCAGCTCCTCCAACTATATTAGGACAATCTTCAAACACCCGAACTGTGTTCTTTGTCAAATTCGACATAATCCAATTCTTTCCAACATAGATGGTCTTCAATTCTTTACATCCAAAGAACATATCACCGACATCCTTCACGCTTCGAGTCTTAAAACTCTGAAGTTCAAGCGTTTTCAAACTTTCACAACCACAAAACATTTGTTTCAAAGATCGAACAGAATCAGTTCTCAGATTCTCCAAACCTTCTATAAAATTCGCCCTCGCAAATGCGGCGAAAAAGGAGGCTAAAGTTTTGGGCGAACAATTCCTTACAGTTGAATCAATTTCAACATAATCCACTCCATAAGCATTAAGTTTTTCCCCCGATTCATTTACCCATGAATTTGTATCATAGTTATATACTGCTTGAACTCTTTCTGCCTTAGGAGCTTGTTCACATTTAAATCTATAAGCATTTTTCGGAGGCACTCCATATCTGATTACAAAATAATAAAGATTCCCACGACCTTCCAACACTCCATAAATTTCCGGATACGTCTTTGGATTATGTGAAGTGAAAAGTCCTGGATTTTCCACACCTCCATCGACATGAGCCACCTCGTATCCATAAAAATCATACAATACATCTTTGTATGTACCTGCACCTCCGAAAAGGGCTGACACTCCTCCGTTACCTCCATTAAGTTCTTTGCCGAAAATACCTGCCTCGGTGTTTATCAACGAGGCTGTTGACCAATTATCTCCTACATAAATAGTTTTCAGGAATGACTCTCCAGAAGCGATATAATTATTGGGTCCATCACGAAACATATTAGACATATTGGTTACCTTTCTCGTATCAAAACTACTGATATCCAACGTATCTACCCAGTATAGTTGATAAAACATCTTTTCCATACTAGTCACATTCCGCGTATCAAGTTCTCTTAAATCCAATGTATATCTATATTTCTTTCGTTCCCCATTAGAAGCATCTTTCATTTCATCCTCTGGAATACATACGCCCATATTCGCAAACATGGAATCCATCTTGGTCACATTACGTGTATTAAAGCCCTTGAAATCTAAATACTTTCCAAGTGCATCACACTGATAGAACATTCCGGTCATATCCGTCACAGAATCCGTATTAAGATTATTAAGTCCACTAAGGTATCTGACAGAAGAGCAATAAGCAAATAGATAGGCTGTTGTCTTCAAAGGATACTCCTTCATCGAAGGGTCGATTCTTATAACTCGAGAATAGACAAAGAAACTATCCACATCATTTACCCACCATGTCTTGCCATCACAATTAAGCTCGAAAGAATTAGCATTGCCCGACACTGGCAAATAGCCATATTTGATTTCAAGCGTATCGAATCCCAAAAGAACCTTGTTCATTCTATGTGTATTTTTTGAATATATACCCACTGCATAAGGCACTTTTTTTAGTTCTCCATTGAATGTCAGATAACCAGGATTTTCTGCACCTCCATCAACATGGGCGTAAGCATGATCTATATATAAAGTATCAAATGCTGTTCCTTCTCCTCCAACAAGTTTTTTGCATAGTCTAAACATTTTACGTCCATTCACCTCAGGATTCACGAGCCACTTCGATCCCACTAAAATCCTCTTCAAATTTTTATCCCCATTAAACATATCACCCATACTTGTTACATTCCTCACATCGAAAGAGGATAAATCAAGTTCTTCAAGAGATGTACATTTCGCAAACATACTACCCATAGACGTCACAGCCGAAGTATTAAAATCCCCCAGCTCAATATGTTTCAAGCTTTTACAAGCATAAAACATTGCGCCTACATTCTTGACGGAACTCGTATTGAAACTACGCAAATCAAGCGATTCGATGTTTCCGCAATCCGCAAACATATTCGACATAGATACCACCGAATCTGTCACAAGATTCTCCAATCCTTCAATATTCCTCACCAATGGGAAATGTCCACTAAAAAACCGCAACAGACTTTTGGGTCTGTACGAATTAAATGATTTGTTGAACACAACCTTAGTTGTTTTGTTTTGATCCTCTTCCGACCATGCACTAGTCGTCACAATCAATGCGTTTTCTGGCGCCTCTCCATAATACAACTCACATACCGAATCTTTTTCGTTAATAAGTGCATATGGCTGCATTTCCGCCTGCATGGTCATGCTGAACAACAAGCATAAACATGCTCCGATACATCGTAAATGTTTATTCATACAAAATTGCGTTAATAGTTTTTATAATTTATTTCTTCTAATTTTCAATTGCCTAAATTTCTTCCCTATCGGGAATTACGATTACAGTTAAAAAACGTACAAATTTATTTAACATTTATTAACCACAATATGAATTTTGACAGATATTTTCCATCCAAAATATTTTCTTAACAAATATCAACGAGCGGATTTTGAGAAATTTAAGAAAATGATTGAAGAATTCGTTTTATTCAATCGTAGAGACGCACGGCCGTGCGTCTCTACCGTAACGGCCGTGCGTCTTTACCGTATTAAGAGAAATCAAAAAGGTAAAAATAGGTATTCCGAAATCACCATTTTTCAGAATGTTTCCATTATCTTTGACAAGACATTTTTATAGAATGACTTTTCAATAATCATTTTACCAATACAAAAAAAAACATTTATCATGAACAAGAAAAAACTTCTTATCGGAACGATGATTGTCGTCTTCCTCATTTCTTTACTAAAAATGACAGTGATACCAGGCAGAGGTATATTAACCACAATCATCACAACTTCTGCAGCATTTCTGTTTTTTATCGTTCCAATGCGAAAAGTCATACTCAACCTATTCAGTGACAAAAGGAAAACAGAAACGCAAGGTCCTGCATACGCAAATGTATTAGAGGCTTTTTATGCCATATTCATGTCAAGTTTTACAATAGGCATACTATTTAAATTGATGCACTGGCCAGGCGCAAACATCATGCTTTCTATCGGTTTCATTCCTATACTTATATGCGCATGTCTCGTATTGTTTATCTATAAAGCATCCAACTGTGTCTATTTCTCCAGCGCAAGAGCCATTGCAATCGCCACAATTCTATATGCCTTGTTATTCGGAACACAATACTATTACCACTTCCTTGAAACCATTCGATGGGAAGGATCCGACGTCCTTGAATATTACAACAAAGCACGAACCGAGTCAACAGAAGAATCTTATAATATATTTGTCACAGAAAGAAACAAACTGCTTCAGCTAAAAGACAAAGAGCTATACAATACATTAAACAAAGAATACATAAAAGCACAAGAAGAAGCTAAGGAAACGAATGCACAAGTGCTCTACATCATCGATGATGTAGCCTATGACACCGACACACCTAATAAGGTTTTCCTTTCTATTGGAATAGTCGAACCATACGCAATCTCCTCTGGCATAAAGATCGATAAATATTTAAAAGCGATCGGATCATCTACGTTCAAACACAACAAATTTATTCTTGTGACCGATAATGTGAGACAAGCCTTATCCGACCTTGAAAATCTGCCATGGCAAACGGATTCATTCTCCGTAAAAGCTGGCAATGAGATTTACAAATTCGGACCTAACTTACAAGAATAACATAATTTTGTATTTGTAGAAATGGTCAACACCCTGTGAAAACGTAACACACCTCCGCGATATGATATTGCCAGGAAGGGGTGATATCATACACGGTGCGTGGTATGCTACGTATAATATACGTTGATACCTTCCTCACACGGTTTTACACCCGTGCCTATGATGTGTCGTCCCTCCGGGACTGGGGGGATTACGTATTATGTAATGTATTTCATAATGTTACTATGAGGGGAATTAAAATTGAACGGTCGGATTGGTCAGATTGAGACGCAATGCATTGTGTCTACATCAGAAAAAATCATAATAAACCCAAATACACAAAAAAAAAGCGAAACCAAAAAGTTTCGCTTTTTTGTAGCGGGATCGAGAATTGAACTCGAGACCTCCGGGTTATGAATCCGACGCTCTAACCAACTGAGCTATCCCGCCATCCCATTCATTCCTGAATTGCGGTGCAAAGATACTCTTTTTTTTTGAAAATCAAAAAAACTTTTGTTATTTTTGTATTGTTTCCAGAAAGAAATTTTTCATGACTAAACGATTAATACTATACATAACATTCATATTGTGCAACTTATACATCTATGCAGGTGCACCACGGTTTTCTATCTATCAGTCTCAGTCCTATATTCCGTACAGCAATATAAATGGCATGGTAGAGGATTCCTATGGATTTCTATGGATTGCAACAGAGAACGGGCTCATAAAATTCAACGGATACGACTACGAACAATATCTACAAAGCGAAAGTTCCGCCAACTCCCTGCCCAACAACAACTGTCGTAAACTGCTTCAAGATTCTCATAAAAGACTTTGGGTGGGAACGGACAATGGTGTTGCCATCTACAACTATGAGCATGACAACTTCGCCGAAATCCCCCTATCCGACCTTTCGAGCAACAACATCGTCAGCATACAGGAAGATGAAGAGGGATACTTCTGGATACAAACATTTCGTGAACTAGTGAAAGTCTCTTCCAACGGGTCACAAATTCAGATTTATCCTTATATCAATGGAGTATGCATGCATCTGGACAAAGACAAGATCTGGCTGGGTTCATTAACGAACGGACTGCATCTGTTCGACAAGAAGACAGGCGAGATAAAAGCAATCACACCCCGCATCAACAACGAGCCAACAGAGTTACATGTCAAAGTGATTCTACCTGCATCCGACGGAAACATATACATAGGAACACGTGACCTCGGACTGATCATCTACAATCCAATTGATCAATCAGTCAAAACCTATTCGTCGGTCAACATGCCATCCATATTCTACAGCGACTATGTATTGTCTCTATATGAAGATTCCCAAAGAACCATTTGGATAGGTTCTGTAAACGGGCAACTGATTGAATACAACTTAGAAACGAAAGAGTTCCATGTTCCCCAATTTAAATATCCTTCCGGTGTCGAGCAACTGACAATCGGTTGCATCATGGAAGATAGCAAGAATGATATTTGGGCAGGCACACACCACTATTGGATATATCAATGCAATAGAGACATCAACACATTCGAATTGTTTCAACGAAGCGACAAACCAGGAAGTCTGTCCCACAATGCAGTCACCTGCTTCTCCGACAATCAAGAAAAAGTACTTATCGGAACAGATGGCGGTGGATTGAACATATACGACAAAGAGACAAATAAATTTTCTCCCGTTGATAAATTCGGAAAAATCATACTGGACATAAAGAAAGGAACACTTCCTGATGAGTTTTGGATCTCCACATGGGGATACAACCAGGTCGGTGTTGTTCGTTATGACATAAAAACAGGCAAATACAAAACCTATGGACACATTGCAAACGATTCAAACTCCATAACCAGCAATCTTCTTCGTTCAATACTGATAGATGGTCCTTATGTATGGATCTCGACAGACGGAGGCGGTATATGCAGAATCAACACTCAGAACGACCATATAGACAACAAATACAATTGCGACGAACTCATTTTCTCACGTCGTAATCCTCAATGGGTCAACCACCTAATGAAAGATCACAAAGGAAGACTTTGGGCTTGTTCGAGTGAAGGTATCATGCTATATGATGGCTATTCATGCAAACGATTATCCATCAATAAAAAATCCAATGAAAACCTACAAAACGAAGTGAAAATGTCCATCGAGACTTTCGACAAAGAAATCCTATTCATCACTGCAAACAACGGATTAATTCAATACAACGAAACGGATAGTTCATTCATCAATCTGAGCAATCGATACCACCTTCCACCTAATCTAAATTCGATATGCGAAGATAAAGATCATAATCTCTGGATAATCTCCATTGAAGAGATCATTCGTTTAAATAGAGAAACGGGCACCACGCATCATTTCAATTTAAGAAATGACTTAAACGGAAACCCCTTCACCCCTAATGCTATCTATCGTTCAGAAGATATGATTTACGTAGGTTCCAACAATGGATACCTCGTATTTAATCCAAATGAACTGAACTTTACTCCAGATGATCCACATCTATTCTTAAACAATCTATTTGTCTGGGGCAAGAAACAAATTGTCGGTGAATCAAATGTGCTAACAAAGACCTTGGCCTACACGGACACAATCATCCTCAATCACGACGAGAACTCTATCAGCATCGATTTTTTCTGTATTGATTATAAAAATGCAGATCTGATAAACTATGCCTATCAAATGAAAGGATTTCAAAACGAATGGACAAGCACGGGAAAAAGCAGACAAGCTTATTTCACCAACTTGTCGCCAGGCACATATACCTTCCTCGCAAAAGCAATCAATATCGATTCAAGCAAAGACATACTGTCCAAATCCCTCACAATCATCATTCTTCCTCCTTGGTGGAAGACATGGTGGTTTAAACTCTCTTGCGTACTTGCTTTTCTTATCATCTTCTACTTAATACTTTATATTCGATCACGAGATCTAAAGAAGAAACAAGTAGAACTTGAAAACTTAGTGGCTCAACGAACAGAAGAACTGCAACAAAAAAACTTGGAGATTCAAGACCAAAAAGAGAACCTTGAGATTCAAAACAAACGATTGGACGAATCACTCGACACCAAGAATAAGATTCTTTCTGTCATCGCTCACGACCTGAGAAACCCTCTCACCGCAATCGTCGGAAACCTATCGTTAATGAGCGAAGATGAGGACAACAGCAAGATCAAACAAGTATGTAAATCTGCCAAAAACTTACAGACGCAGATGGAGAACTTGTTGGATTGGGCACGCATACAGAATCAAAACATTCTATACACCCCCAAAGATGTCTTCTTGGATGCACTAAGCAAAGAGTGCATCACATTATTACAAGGATTGATCGAAGAGAAAAACATACAGCTGACCTTCACCAACCAATCAGAGAAATCTGCTTTCGTGGATCAACGTATGATTAGCACCGTCTGTCGAAACCTGCTAAACAATGCCATCAAGTTCACCCGCGAGAATGGCCACATACACATCAGCATACAAGAGGAGGGTGACAAAATCAAATGGAGCATACAAGACGACGGTGTGGGTATGACAGAGGAACAACGCATGAAACTATTCGACAAGAACACGACCACCACCACCTTTGGAACCAAGAACGAGAAAGGCTCTGGATTAGGCCTCAAGATTTGTCAGGAGTTCATTGCATACAACAAAGGACAATTCATCATCGAGAGCGAGAAAGGGGTCGGCACCACCATCTCTATCTTATTGCCACAAGGCACCGAGAGACAAACGCTGAAGGAAACAAACTATACTCTCATAGAAAGTGACACAAGCAGTTCAAACGAAGAAAATAAACGTACACTGCTCATTGTAGATGATAGCGAGGAAATCCTCAGTTATGAATATAATCTGTTGAAACCCCACTATCATGTCATCACCTCCACCAATGGTGAAGATGCTTTGCAGATTGCACACAAGGAGATACCCGACTTAATCATCTCCGACATTGTCATGCCAAAAATGGATGGACGAGAGTTGTGTCACTGTATCAAAGAAGATGCGTTAACACAACATATCCCTGTCATATTACTCACATCAGAAGATACTATTGAAGACCAAGTTCAGGGCCTCAACATCGGAGCCGACGATTACATAACAAAGCCTTTCAATGCCGAAATACTAAAAGCAAAGATAGCCACATTACTGAAAAACAAAGATTTGCAAAGAGACCACATCAGAAATCATATTTTAAGGATGCCTGACATGGAGATTCCTGAAAGTATGGACGACACCTTCATCGCTAAAATCAATGATATCATAAAAGAGAATATCAGCACCTCCAATCTCTCTGTTGAATTTCTGGCATCAGAAACAGCTATCAGTCGAGTTCAACTATTCAGAAAGATGAAAGCAATAACAGGTTGTTCTCCTTCTGAATACATCAAAGCTATACGTTTGGAGCATGCTGCACAAATCTTAAAACAGAGCAAACAAAACATTTCTGAGGTTGCCTATATGGTAGGATTTTCCGATCCTAAATATTTCAGCAACTGTTTCTCGGAGAAATTTGGAGTCACTCCTTCTCAATATGCAAAAAACCGGAATGCATAAGGCTTTCCGGTCTTTGTAAATGATTATCATGCTTTATTATTCTTCCGCACTTACCCGAACCTCTTTTTGTTCCTGCTCCAACCGTTTGATATACTTCAAACAAATGAGCAGCGGAATGATACCGAAAACACCAAAAGAGCAATCGATCAACGTCCAATAGAATGGGATATCTCTGATAGGACCACAGATAAACGCAAGAGGTAAGATGGCCACACATGCGAACATTCCCCAATAGATGACAAACTTATTTCGGACAGGATCGATGAACGGTCCCACGAATATACCAGCAATCACCAAATGTGCAAAAGCTAACCAGTCAAAACCATATGCAATTTGAGGATGATTTTGGTTAGTCTCTACAATCGCTTCCTTCATATCATACACGAAACGGGAAATAGCAGGCATTCCATCAACAGTAATTTCATCTATATGGAAGATAGAACATAGCAGTTTCAATTCTGATTCCACAGGGAATGCGGTAGCGCCTGAAACCACTAAGGCAACCATGAAGAAAGCAATGATGGCCCTTATAATCTGTAAGTTCGTAAATCTGTTCATCATCTAAAGTGTTTATTTATAAAATCACACAATATAAACCTGTTGGATGATTCATTCTTCATCATATACCCTTTCCTGTCAAAACCGTTCGGATGGTATAGATCAAAATCTTAACATCCACTGTCACAGATATGTTTTCCAAATAGATGATATCATACTTCAATCGTTCTATCATCTTATCCACCGTATCGGCATATCCATACATCACCATTCCCCATGATGTGATACCGGGACGTACCTTATGAATCACCTTGAAGTAAGGTACTTTTTCAATTATTTGTTGCTCGTAATATGGACGTTCTGGACGTGGACCCACCAACGACATGTCACCTTTCAAGACATTGAAGAACTGAGGGATCTCATCAATCCTATATTTTCGTAAGACACGTCCCACCTTGGTGATACGTTTATCATTAACAGATGACAATTGTGGCACTGTTCCTTCCGAATTATGTTCCATTGTACGGAATTTGTAGATATTAAACGGTTTCCCCTTCAATCCCACACGTTCTTGTTTGTAGATGACAGGACCCTCCGACGTGACCTTCACCAATAAAGAGACCAACAAAAGCAACGGAGAAAGAAGGACTATAGCCAATGCCGAAACCATGATATCCATCAACCGTTTAACATTCTTACCCGACTCTGAAAGGCGGACATCAAACAAATCCACCAAAAGAGCACCATAGATGGACGTCACCCGCACACCTCCCACCAAGAAGTCATATAACTTAGGAATGATCTTCAACTCAACATCCTTGCCAACCAAGCGATTGACCACCTCATAGAAATCCTTCATATCATCACCGTCTGTCGCCACAATAACCTCTTCTATTTCATTTTCATCGATAATCGTATCCAGATCACGTTCAGACCCCAGTATCAACTCTGCAGGCACATGCGACTGCTCCGAATCTATGGAGATAAAACCTCGCACGATCTCTCCCGTGGAATTCTTCATGTTCTGAAACTCCTGATACAGATTCATCGCCTTCTCTCCACACCCCACAATCAAGGTATTGAATCCCCACACTCTATGATGAATGTTATACGTTACAATGCGTGTCAACGTATAACGTGCCAAATAAATCACCACAAAATAGATGAGGAACAACACTATAAATGACCGATAGTAGTCGGTATAGTTCACAACAGGGTCATTCAACAACAAGATAAAGAACAACCCTAAACAACCTAACAGAACACTAACAAACGTTTGCCATAACTCCTCCACCCTGGATTTTCGCAACGGCTGGTTGTAATAACCCGATAGCCAAAACACAAATAACCAATAGAGAGGTATTCCCAGCAAAATCTTTTCAAAATTATAGATTGGAGAAAACATCTGAATCTGATGTATAAATGTGGATTCAATCTCCAAACGTCTGAACACAAAGAAAAGAGCCCATGCAAACAACACGGAGAACAGGTCTAAAATAATATATTTCAGACGTTGTCTTATTTTTTTTTGTGTCAAGCATTCCATGGTCTATCCAAGACTTGATTATTCACGAATTATAGATACCTCACCACCCTTTCCGAGCTTGATAATAGAAGAAGGAGCTGCTTTTGAAAAATCCATCTGACGATATTTGACGATATAATCAACACCGTTCTTTATCTCCTCAGAGATCTCCGAGAAATTCTTTGCTGCCGGTTCCCCACTTATATTAGCAGAGGTTGACACAATAGGCAGTCTGAAGGTCTCACACAAAGCCTTCGAGAAAGACTCCTTCGTAACACGGATTCCCACGCTACCATCCTCCGCCAACAAATTTGTTGCTAGATTCTTAGCACCCGAATAGATGATAGTCAATGGTTTCTCGCTCAAGTCAATCAGGTCGTATGCCACCTCCGGCATCTCATCCACAAGACGTTCCACTTTTGCCACATGATCCGTCAAAACCAAAAGCGCCTTGCTATCTGATCGTTTTTTCAATTCGTATATTTTTTTTACGGCATCTTCATTTGTGGCATCACAACCCAATCCCCAGATTGTATCTGTAGGATATAGGATTATACCACCTGCACGCATAACCTTCACTGCTTCTTTTATGTCATCCTTAAACTCGGACAGATTGTTCGGTTTCCTATTTTCATTTATATTCATCACTATTCCTCCTTATGATTAGTCTTTTCAGAATATCTTTCTTCCATCATTTTTCGCAAAAACTTACCTGTATAGGATTCTTCGCACTGCATCAACTCCTCAGGTGTTCCTGCAAATACCAGTTTTCCTCCGGCCTCACCTCCTTCTGGTCCAATATCAATCACATAATCAGCCGATTTAACAACATCCAAATCATGTTCAACGATCACCACGGTATGACCGTTGGCAATTAAAGCATTAAACGCTTTCAATAATGTTTTCACATCATGGAAATGAAGTCCTGTAGTAGGTTCATCAAAAATAAACAATGTAGGTTCCGGCTTTTCTGTACCCAAGATAGCCGCCAACTTCACACGCTGACTTTCACCACCTGACAACGTATCAGAGGATTGACCTAACTTCACATATCCAAGGCCAACGTCTTGTAATGTTTTCAACCGTTTGACAATTTTCTTTTCCAACGAAGAGGTCGCCTCCGAGAAGAACTCCACAGCCTGATTCACCGTCATCTCCAAAACATCATATATAGATTTTCCCCTATACATGACTTCAAGGATATCCGATTTAAACCGCTTACCATGACAAGCCTCACATGGCAACACCAAATCAGCCATAAACTGCATCTCAACGGTAATAGTTCCCTCACCCTGACACTCTTCACATCGTCCGCCTTCCACATTAAAAGAGAAATAAGCGGCGGTATAACCCATCTGTTTAGCCAAGGGTTGTTCGGCATATAATTTACGAATATCGTCGTATGCCTTAATATAGGTTACAGGGTTGGATCGTGAGGATTTTCCAATCGGATTCTGATCAACGAACTCGACCCCTTTCAAAAGATTGATACTACCTTTTATTTCACGGAAAGAACCTGGTTTTTCCGCATTCTCATCATATTCTCTTTTCAATGCATTATAAAACACATCATAGACGAGAGAGGATTTCCCAGAGCCACTCACTCCTGTCACCACCGTCATCACATTCAGAGGGAACTTCACATCAATTCCCTTCAGGTTATTATGGCAAACACCCGTCACCTCAATAAAGTTGCTCCACTTCCTTCTATATAGCGGCATGTCAATCTTTTCAGTTCCATTCAGATATTTCAACGTGTAACTTTTTTTACACAATTCTTTATCCTCAAGCAATTCTTTTGTGACAGGACCCTGGAAGACCACCTGTCCGCCCAATCTTCCTGCGTCAGGACCTATATCCACCAAATAATCGGCCGCACGCATAAAAGCCTCCTCATGCTCCACCACGACAACCGTATTACCTATCTTCTGCAATTTACGCAGTACATCAATAAGCAAATGAGTATCCCTCGGATGCAATCCGATACTAGGTTCATCCAAGACATACAATGAACCCACCAGACTACTGCCTAACGAAGTCACCAAATTAATGCGTTGACTTTCACCACCCGACAGCGAATTAGACAAACGGTCCAATGTCAGATAACCCAATCCGACATCCTTTAGGATCCGCAGTCTGTTCCGTATCTCCAACAACAAACGCTTAGAGGTCTTTGCCTCTTGTTCTGTCAACTCCAAAGTATCGAAGAAAGGCACCAAAGAGGTTACTGGAATAGAGACCAGTTCTGTGATAGAACGACCACCCACACGCACATAGCTTGCCTCCTTACGCAATCGGCTACCTTTACAATTCGGGCAGGTCGTTTTCCCACGATAGCGTGCCAACATGACACGATATTGTATCTTATACTGATTTTCACGTACAAAGTCAAAGAACGAATCTATTCCATGGATACGTCCATTCCCATGCCACAACAAGGATTTTTCCGCTTCAGTAAGCTCCATATAAGGCTTATGAATAGGGAATTTTACAGAAGAGGCATTCATGATAAAATATTGAAGCCACTCTGACATCTTTTCACCCCGCCAACACACCACGGCACCATCATAAACAGAACGAGTCTTATCTGGGATAACAAGATCTTCATCAATGCCCATGATTTTTCCAAAGCCCTCACAAGTAGGACAAGCACCGTATGGCGTATTAAAACTAAACATCAGGTCAGAAGGCTCTTCAAACACCATACCATCAGCCTCAAACTTCTTCGAGAACTGCCGCAACACAACCGGTTGCTCAGAAGGGTACATTCTCACAAGACACACATCATCGGCCTCAGCGAAAGCTGTTTGAATAGAATCGCCCAAACGATTTCGGGTATCACGATCATCTCTTACCACGAAACGGTCTATCACAAGGAGCACCTGAGTAGTTGAAGATATATCAGAAGTGATAGCCTCTTCAATCTTCATGATCTCTCCATCAACTTCAATTCTACTATATCCTTGTTTTTGGAAGATCGACAACTGTTCCGTCATCGTTCTACCAGACGACAACACAAAAGGAGCCAGAAGAATACCCTTGGTACCTTCAGGAAAAGAGAAGATGAAATCAGTCACATCACTCAATTGATGTTTTTTCACCTCCACACCAGATATGGGTGAATATGTTTTTCCGATTCGAGCAAAAAGTAATTTTAGATATTCATAGATTTCTGTTGAGGTACCCACCGTGGAACGAGGATTTCTCGTATTCACCTTTTGTTGGATAGCAATAGCCGGAGGTATTCCCTTTATAAAATCCACCTCTGGTTTACTCATCCGTCCTAAGAACTGACGAGCATACGCTGAAAGGCTCTCCACATATCTACGCTGACCTTCCGCATAAAGCGTATCAAAAGCCAACGAAGACTTACCTGAACCTGACAGTCCGGTAATTACCACCAACTGATTACGAGGAATCGTCACATCCACACCTTTTAGATTGTGGACATGCGCATTCTTTATTATTATTTCATCACTGTTAAACATAACTTCGAAATGAAATACAAAGTTAATAAATTAAGAGAGATATAAGATTTTTTCGCCCCTACTTTTGGTAAAAAAACGAAGAAATTTCGTCCATGTTTTGGGATTTGCCTTGTGTCTTGGATAAATTATTATTAATTTTGGCGTCACTTTTGGATAAAATTGATTGAGGTTTATTTCCTGACAATCAACCTTTCGGCATTCGACTTAATAGATTCTTGCGAATGCAGAAAATAAACTTATAGAATCTGCACAAACTAAACAACAAAAAGAAATGACAAAGAAATTTTTTCTTGCACTGTTAATGTCTTGTTTTGCCTTATTTGCATCCGCATCCAACTACTTGACATTCACCGCAGAAGAGGACAGTTCTTCATTTTGTATAAAAAATAGGGGTGACAATAATCCTAATGTGGAATATTCCCTCGATGATGGGAAAACATGGATTGTATTGAAGAATGATATAGTTGTTAGTTTTGAAAAAAAGGGAGACAAGGCACTGTTAAGAGGATATAACCCTGATGGGTTTAGTGGAGGGGATCATTATACAGAATTTCATATGCAAGGTAAGATTGCCGCGAGCGGCAGTGTGATGAGTCTGATAGACGGGATTGGAGAAAGCAAAACTATTCCTTCTGAATATTGTTTTAATTCTCTTTTCTATGATTGTAAAAGTCTAACCCAAGCACCTGAATTGCCTGCGATAAATTTGGCGGATCGTTGTTATGAAGAAATGTTTTGGGGTTGTTCAAATCTTACCCAAGCGTCAAAATTGCCTGCCACAACGTTGTCCAGACTCTGTTATGCACATATGTTTTGGGGTTGCCACAGTCTAATCCAAGCACCTGAATTGCCTGCAACAAATTTGGCGGATGGTTGTTATGAAGAAATGTTTTGGGGTTGCGTCAGTCTGGCACAAGCACCCGAACTGCCAGCTACTACGTTGGCTGAGAGTTGTTATTGGGGAATGTTCTGTAGCTGCACAAGTCTGACGCAAGCGCCCGAACTGCCAGCCACCACATTGACAGTTGATTGTTATATGTATATGTTTTCGGGTTGCACCAATTTGACGCAAGCACCCGAGCTGCCAGCTACTACGTTGACTGAGCTTTGTTATTTCGGGATGTTTTCAGATTGCAAAAGGCTGACACAAGCACCAGAATTACCAGCGATGAATTTGGCTGAGGGTTGTTATGGAGATATGTTTTTAAATTGCCAAAGTCTAACCCAAGCACCTGAATTGCCTGCGATAGATTTGGCTGAGGGTTGTTATGATGGAATGTTTCAAAATTGTAAAAATTTACAAAAGATAAAGGTTGGCTTTGACTCCTGGTATAATGGTGAGGGAACGGATTCTTGGGTAGAAAACGTTGCGCCTACAGGAATATTTCATTGTTCCGAAAAACTATCTTTAGAGTATGGGGTTAGCTATATTCCAGAGGGTTGGAATGTAGTCTATGATGGAACAGATGTCGCAGAACACGTTTCAGACGCATCGTTTAAAGCATGGGCAGCAGACGGGAAAATCACATACACTGGAGCCACGATGCCAGTTGAGATCTTTGACATCAACGGTAGACTTGTGAAAAAGATGAATGAAAAATCACAAAGCGTGGATGTTCCTCAACACGGCATTTACGTCGTCAAGTCTGGAAACGTCAGTTTGAAAGTGGAGTTGTAATAATGCTATTGATATAAGAGAAAAGAGACGATACGTGGTGTCGTCTCTTTTTTCTTATTATTGTCTATTACCATTTGTCATTTCGTTTATTTGACAATTATCTCAATGGGACGCAATTTTCTTCTTAATCTATCTGACGATTGTACCATGATATCCGTCACATAAAAGGTGGTGCCTTTTTCTACATTTTTCAACTTCTCACGCATTTGATCAGTGATTTCGCTTGAGGCGGAATGAAGGACCGTCACTTCTCCATTCTTTTCAAAGAACTTCATATTGAATTCAAGTACTTGGAAACATGGTTCTGTGTCGAAAATATCATACATATAGGTGGCTAATTTTGCTGTTATGCCTTTGATTGCGAGCAAACTTTCTTTGTTTATTTTTCCTCCACCTGCGTTATTACGAATATCCAAGTTTGCTTTTGGAATATCGGATATTTTAGTCAAGCTGTCAACTTTATACTCAGTATCCAAGTATGCTTCAGGTAATGGTAGTGCTAAGACACGGAAAGACTGTACCCCTACTTCTTGTTCGACATCTTTAACGAATACGGTTATTACGCATTCTTGTTCCATTTTTATAGGTTTGACTCTAAAGCTTTCCTCTCCTATTTTTTGTGCCATAGCATTTGTGAATGCTACTTTTAAATCGGATTGAGGAACGCCAGCAACTGAAATGTCTACGACATTATAAATACCCGCAAAGAGTTTATTCATTCCCCTTGGAGCAATCTTTACAACATAGGTTTCTTCATTTGCCCAAATCATAAATGGTAGCATAATGGCAAAAATAATGATACCTAAACGTTTTGTATTCATATAAGAAGTTGGTTTAAATTACATATAGGAAATGAGTGTCTTGATTCGTTTATTATTTATCTCATCACATACTCTCCTTTAATATCTCCGTCACATCTTCTTTGCTGAGATTCAGATAACCTGCTGGATAAATCACTGTGGTTTCTGTAATGCCAGGAATCATCTCGTTGGTAGCTCCTATCTCGCTGATGGTGAGTGGCAAGCCAATCTCCAACATCCAATCTTTTAGGGCTTGCAATCCCTTTTCGGCCAATTGTTCATCAGTCAGGCCATCGGCTGATATATTCCACACGTTCTTGGCGAAACGCACAAACTTAGGCAACCCGTTCTTCATGGCACGACGATAGTATGCCATTGAGACAGAAGCCAATGCATAGCCATGAGGGGCATGTGTCCAAGCTCCCACACTGTGACCAATCATGTGTACCATCCAGTCCTCCTTCTTGCCCAGTCCGATGAGCGTGTTCAGCGCCCATGTAGCTGTCCACATGATGTTCGAGCGGGCTTCGTAGTCCTGCGGATTCTTAACGGCAATACGGCTGCTGTGAATCACAGAACGCATTAGTCCCTCTGACAGATAGTCGCTGGTATTGTCGTCGAAATCAGAGAAGTACTGCTCCATGATGTGGTTCATGATGTCGTAGATGCCCGCCTTCATCTGGTTTTCAGGCACAGTCATCGTGAACTTCGGGTTTAGAATAGAAAACTTCGGCATCAGACGGCTGTCGAACACGTGACCCACCTTGAATGTGTGCTCCGCATCGGTAATCACTGTGCCAGCATTCATCTCCGAACCTGTGCCAGCCATCGTCAGCACACAACCCACAGGCAACAATTTCTGATCGGCATCGGGCTGTTTCTGTTTCAACCAGAACCTATCCCAGTAGTCACCTTCGTAGTAAACTGAGGCTGCCACCGCTTTCGAGTAGTCGCACACACTGCCACCACCTAGGGCGAGAATCAGGTCCACGTTGTTCTCTCGGGCAATTTTCACACCCTCGTTCAGTTTCTCCAGCGTGGGATTGGTCATCACACCCGGATTCTCCACAATGGTTTTGCCAGCCTCTTTCAGAATAGCCACCACTTGGTCATAGATACCATTACGTTTCACACTGCCACTACCATAGTTCAGCAACACCACGGGACCGAAGTTCTTCAGCTCGTCTTTGAGAAAGTTCAAAGACTCATCACCAAAATATAGTTTGGTGGGGTTATAGTAAGAGAAATTACCTTGCATATTTTATTCGTTTTAATTTCGACAACACTTGTTACTTACAAATGTACGGTATTTTTTCATTCTGAAATGCTTTTTCAGTCATAACGCAGATGTTAAACAAATCATTTCAGATTCTCTTTGAAAAACGCTTCTATCTTATCGTATGGAATCACGCCCGCACGGTCGTCATAGAGGTCGGTATGGACTGCATTAGGGATAATCAATATCTCTTTATTACCGTCAATCATGCTTTTCCCGTCGCATTTTTTGCCTGTCATTTTCTCAAAGGCATATTCGCTGAAATAACGGCTATGCGCTTTTTCTCCATGGATCAAAAGTACAGGCGTAGTGATTTCGTTGGCATAGCAGAGTAACGGTTGGTTGAGGAACGACTGGCAACCGATGACGTTCCATCCATCGTTAGAATTTCCACTCCGTTCATGATAGCCACGTGGCGTCTTATAGTAGTCGTAATAATCTTTCACAAACCACGGAGCGTCGTCAGGCAAAGGGTCGATGACACCTCCTGCACGTTTGTACGAGCCCGTTTTGTAGTCTATGGTACGTTGTGCGGCGATTGCTTTGCGTTTTTCCATACGCTGCGCAGGTGTGTTTTCACTCGCAAAATAGCCTTCAATGGTTACCTTGCTCATGTCATACATCGTGGAAGCCACCGTCGCCTTGATCCTCGGGTCGAGTGCCGCCGCATTGATGGACATTCCGCCCCAACCGCAAATGCCGATGATGCCAATCTTCTCAGGGTCAACGTTTTCAAGGTTTGACAAGTAATCAACAGCTGCCAAGAAGTCTTCCGTATTGATGTCAGGCGAAGCCATCCGTCGAGGTTCTCCCCCACTCTCTCCTGTGAACGAAGGGTCGAAGGCAATCGTAAGGAACCCACGTTCCGCCATGTGTTGCGCATACAATCCGCTGGTCTGCTCTTTTACCGCTCCGAACGGTCCCGAAACGGCGATTGCAGCCAATCTTCCTTGTGCATTTTGGGGCACGTACATATCCGCCACCAATTCAATTCCGTAACGGTTGTGGAACGTGATTTTCTTATGTTCAACCTTGTCACTTTTAGGGAATACTTTGTCCCATTCCTGGGTAAGGGTTGTTTCCTGATTATCCATATTTGCTTCTTGTTTTGGTTGCGAGCAGCCCATCAACATGGCCACACACGCACTGATTAACATTATGTTTTTCATATTAAATCTGTTTGTATTTATGCTTTATTAAATGCTTACTTATCAGTTTTCATCCACTTTTCTCCATTTTGGATATAAATCCGACCCGTTCCGCACGACTCCACTTCTCGTCCTTGCAGGTCGTATTTGTTAGTTCCCAACCCTACTCCTTTGCCTTTCAGAGAGAATGCTGTATCAGCAAATCCGCTGACAGACTGTGACAATAATGAAAGTGTTATTGTACAATCGCCATCACCAAGAAAATTCTTTAATTGATCGACTGTAATATTATCAATTTTTCCCAAACGGGTATAGCTCCATGAATTCGTGCCATAAAAAATCACCATCTGATTTCCATTGTATAGGACAATATCTCCTGGCTCCGTAGTCGTTTCTTCATTATTTGTTGGAAACGTGCAACCTAAAGAACCAACTTTTTCAAAATTGCCATAATCCTGAGCCTTATAGGTGATAGGAGACTCCTTCAGTGCGGCAACAAGAGCTTGTGTGGAACGATTATCAACCAGCGTGGCTAAATACGTTGTATTACCAACCGTAATAGATAGTTTTTCTGTCATGTGTTTTGAACTTTTTATATTTCGAATCCATGCTTCGAGTAGTGTCGGCATATTACTACGATTGTTATTATTTATCCATAGAGCCTCTTCTATGAAATTTCCCTCAGGTATAAGCCTTTTAGCATCCGCCACAACCGATGATATGCCGCTGCTGGCACTCGATACGATCAAACTTATGTTTTTCCCTCCCATCTCGTCACCATTTTGGAACAGAAAGGATTGCATGGGTGCTGCCATATTACTCCACCAAAGCGGAGTGGCGATGATAACGTTGTCATATCTGCTGAAATCAATGTCAACGGGTTTGATGGCAGGGTAACTCTCCGCATCATCGGGATTGTTGCGTATGGCTGATATCAAAGCACTTCCGATAGCATAGTTATCCGCTTCATACCTCAATCCCTCTTCCGCAGGCAGGATCTCCACAATGTCAACGTCCAAATGGTTCGATAATTCATTAACAATTGAACGGACATTATTTGTATAGCTATAATAAACCACCAGTGTATTTTGAGCGAACACACCGCTAATCATCAGCAATCCGGATAACAAAAAAAGAATTTTTCTCATGGCAATAACTGTTTTAAATTATAATCCAAAGATACACCAAGCACAGCTAAGACTTGGTTGATGAATTATGGGGGAAATTACCAATATTTGGGATGTGATATGACGGGTGTTTCCTATACATAAAGAGACTTTATGCCGCACGGTACTCCGTCGGTGTCTTACCCGTTTTACGTTTGAAGAAGCGAACGAAGTGCTGCGGATAGCCGAAACCCAATCGATCACTCACTTGCGCGATGCTGAGGGTCTGACTATTAAGCAGTTCCTTGGCACGGAGGAGAATTTTGTCGGCGATAAAATCCTGTGCTGTTTTGCCTGTCTCCACCTTAACCAGTTCGCCGAAATATCCTGCCGTGAGGTTGCATTTGTCTGCAAAATAGGCCACTGTCGGGATACCCCTTTTCTCAGCCTGATTGTCGAGATAATCAGTTAGCAGAGATTCGAACTTCTGAACCGTCACATGATTGATCTCCTCGCGGGTGATGAATTGTCGGTCGTAGAACCGCAGGCAATAGTTCAGCAACAGTTCGATGTTCGACACGATCAGTTCGCGACTGTGTTTGTCGATGGCGTGTTGGAGTTCCTGCTTGATCATATCCAGCACGCTACGGAAAATCTCTATTTCTCCAGTTGACAGGTGGAGCGCCTCGTTGCTTGAGTAGGAGAAGAACTCGTAGCGTGAGATTTGTCGTCCCAATTGAGTGCGGGCCAAGAAATCAGGATGGAAGAGCAAAGCGGTCCATTTCGGGTTGGGTACGTCGGGATTCGGTTCCACATGAATGCTCTGTCCGGGTGCGAATGAAGTGACGGTCATCTCGTCGAAGTCATATTTTGTACGTCCGTAGGAAAGTTTACAACCCTTGTTCTCCTTCAAGAAGAGAGCATAGACACCGTAATGCACTACACACTCCTCAATGGGCAATTGTTTGTCATAACGCACCACGCTCACAAGCGGATGCAATGTTTCAAATCCGTAGTAGTCGTTGAATTGTTGTATCGAATCAAAATGTATCTCGTCCATTTGCTTTATTGTTTATTGGCAAATGTACATTATTTTAGGGTTATAGCAGGTATATGTTTTTCGGAAAGAGATACCTTTTTTCGGGGATTCTTTTTTTGCGAATGATTAATCATTATATTTGTGATAAAAGTCAGATCGTTAGAAACATATTTATCAGACAAGCAAAGCAATGCAAAACGGAAAAGAATACCCTGCGACTCACTCCATGTCAACCGCTTGGTACATGGTTGATGAGGACGGCAACGTTGGAATCATGGATTTCAATGAGAATGGACCTGTTCCTTGGTTGGCAAATCAACAGTTTGGTGCAGAAGATCTTGTATTTAGGTATCATGATTATAATAATGATACAACTTTAGGCATAAAGTTGTATGACGATCAAATAGATGATTTAATAGAAGATCCTCATAGTCCTGAAAATTATGATTTTTGGGGTGATGACAGTATAATACAAATTGATTTAAAACAGGAGGAGATTTTTCTCAAACTGGCTGAAGACAAATGTTTTGAGATAAAAATATGCATTTCAAAAAGCAGAGGGTTGTATATGATTGATGAATATGAATGCGATGACAGCAATGATACCACCAAGGAATGCTCTGTTTATGATTTCTTGATTGACAATAAAATAATAACGAAAGTATACCACAGAAAAGAATTTTGGATGAATGAAGGATGGGACGAAGAAAACAAAAAGGTTATTTACACAAAGAACTTCTCCTCTGCCCCTTATTATCTATATCATCAACCATATTGGACAGAATACCTTCCGAAATGCATGAACACGCCAAAAAATCCGGTAAAATTTGATCAATTGCCACCCGAACTGCAAAAGCTCACATTAAAAATTCCTGCCAAGTTCGGTGAGGACAAGACATTTCAAATAGACAGATGGCATCCTTGCGACACACATGGTGATAACAATAATGTTTTTTTCGAAGGATGCGAATATTCATTAGATTGGGGAATAGAAGCATACAGAAAAAATATTTTCATCACGCCTAACGATTTCATAAACTATTGCTCACAGAAGAAGGAATATGATTGTATGGTATGTTCGTCTTGTTGCTATACATGCTCCATCGGTCGTTACACACATCAGCCTACCGTAATAGTTGTCAAGAATCTGTTCGGTGCCAATACTTCATCCTTGTATACTAGTGACATAATCCATCAGCATTGCATCGAGTTGCCATATCTTCCGAAGATACCGATTCAAATACCCGTTGAGACACATGATAAGTCAGATAGCAAATACAAAACCAATATCAGTGACGAGGAGATAAAGGAGCGGATCAATAAAGACTTGTTGAAAGAATTGTTTCAGAGAAATCACCAATGGTTGGAAGAGACAATTCTAAGATTCAATCCGTACGTGATTATATTGAGCGACCAAATCATAGACATCATAGGTTCTGTCTTTCAAATCGACCATGAACAAATTGAAATCGGAGGTCAGAGATTCCCTCTGTGCCTAATCTCCAAGGTGGAGGAAAAGCATTCAGAGATAGAACGATTAGCGCAACAGGCGTATCGAGGGAAAAGCATTCCAGATCGCATTCCCTGGAAGAAGATGGAACAGATCAAGAAAAATTTAGGAATACTTGCTAATCAAAAAATAGGGCATGATTGAACTTCTCTCCATCGATTTATCCAATTATTGCAGTAAACAGTGCTCGTTTTGCTACAACCACAGCTCACGCGACGGCAACACGCTTTGGAAGCCACAGGAAGTCATCGCTTTTGCAACCGACTGCATCCAAAGTGGAGATGTGAAAGCCATCTCCTTAGGCGGAGGCGAACCCTTTGAGTACGAAGGCATCTTTGAGGTGATCGAGGCGCTTTATCCATTGTGTTATCTCTCCGTCACATCCAATGGACTCCCGTTGGAAGACGATAAAGTATGGGAAAGATTGGTCAATTGCAAGCCTGACAAGATCCATGTCACCATCCATCGTCCAAACAATCCAGCGGAAATCGAGAGAGTAGAGACCCTACTCGCAAGAATCGCAGGCATAGGGATTAAACCAGGGGTAAATCTTTTGGTGGGTAGAGACAATTTGGAGAATGCAAGGATCGCCTACCAAAGGATGCTGAAAATTTTATCATCAGAGCAGATCATCCTTGTCCCGCAACGCTACGCGAACACTCCCTCCGCCAAAGAATTAGCCACCGTAGCTGGAGGGAAACCTTTCCAGAGTCCTTCCTGCTTGCTGAGATGTACCCGTCCACAGAATTTCTGCTCCGTATCATGGGACAAGAAAGTAAACTCCTGCAGTTTCACCAAAGGAAAAGAACCATTAGAAACACTGGATTACAACGGTTTACAAAAAGCATTGGACAAAATATCTTGGGTAAACGATTACTGTCTGCCGTAATGCACTCTTGTCTTATGCATGCAACAAATGATCCACATTATCCCAATCCAATACAGCCCAGACGCCATCTCTTTTCTCCACCACGCATAAACCTGTGGAGTGTGGATGAGGGGCATTTGCTACATCATGGATAGGTTGATATTTGAAGTAGGTATAAAGAGTTTTCAGCAAAGCTCCGTGGGTGACAATCAGCACATTCTGTCCAACATGTTTCTGGGCTATCTCCTCCATCAAAGCTGCTGCACGATTCCGAACCTGTAGATATGTTTCACATGTAGGTCGCGAGAATTGTTCCGGATGATGCCAAAACACATCCAATTCTTCCGCATAATTTTTTTCAAGATCAGACACCAGAACACCTTGCCAGTCACCCATCAGCACCTCTTTCAATGCATCCGAATAGATAGGTGTCAGTCCAAAACCTTGCGTCAACAGCTCCGCAGTTCGACGCGTACGACGCAACGGACTAACATATAAAGCAGAAAACGATATATCCGATAGCTTTTTTCGAAGCGCAACAGCTTGCTGTTCTCCTTCCTGAGTAAGATCAGATTCCATCTGTCCCTGAATACGTCGCTCAACATTAAAAAAAGTTTGACCGTGCCTTACAAGATATAATCGCGTCATACACAAGATTCACTAAAAATAGATTACATATAAAACAAGAAATGAGGAAAACCCGAAGATTCTCCTCTTATCTTTTGTTGTTACCTAGGAAAAATTAAACAGCAGCTTCTTCTTTCTTTATTGCCACCATTCCACGGTAATAACCACATTCACCACATACACGGTGATACAAATACAATGCACCACAATTAGGGCATACTGCCAATGTAGGAGCCTCTGCCTTATAATGAGTTCTTCTCTTAGCTCCTCTTGTTTTTCCTTGTCTTCGCTTAGGATGTGCCATTTTGTTTTTATTTTTAAATTAGTTATTATCTATTTTATTAGTTGTTTCCTTTATCTTCTAATAGTTTCTGAAGTCCGCTCCACCGAGGATCAATCTCTCCACTTTCATTCTCATCCTCACCTTCACCTCGTTCTTCCCGCAAATAGCCCCTCAATTTCGAAGCCATCTCTTCCGAACACTCCCCCTCAGGATGAACATGTCTCATTGGTATATCTAATGCAATAAACTCATACATATACCATGAGAGATCTATCTCCCCAGGATACTCCGGAACGACAATCAATGTCTCATCCACCTCCTCATACGCATCACCAAATTTGACGACCAATTGATTCTCCGTCTCAATCTCCTGCTTCATGTCTTCCAAGCAACGATCACAAGGGACATACACAAAACCTTTTGAATAAAAGCTTATTTCAAATGAATGAGATGTCTTCTTCAATGAAACATTCACTTTTACACTCCCTTTTTTTACCTCAGGAGCATCTATTCTCTCAAAAAACTCATCTTCTAACAAAAAATCATATTCATGATTCCCTAAAGACAAATCCTTTAATGGTATTATATATGTTTCCGCCTTATCCATCTGCATGGTCTCCAAAAACTCCGCAAAATTACAAAATTTACCAATACAAAATCCCTTTCGACAGGCATTTTTTACAAAAAATATCCAAAAAACAATCTAAATGACTATATTTCAACCTATTAACACACAACATTAGAACAATATTCCACTCTTTTCATTCAAATCACACCATAGGTTTCGTTCTGTTAGTCACCATTTCTTTCCGCACACAACAGTTATCTATAATAGGGCAGCAATATCTCCGAATCATTTTCCTTGCAACAAGATTCTAAATGTCGTCCCCTTCCCTACCTCTGATTGCTTCACGAAAATTTTCCCATGATGATACTCTTCAACGATACGTTTTACTAACGAGAGACCTAATCCCCATCCTCTTTTTTTAGTTGTGAAGCCCGGATTAAAGACCGTTTTAAATTTTGACTTAGGGATTCCTCTTCCTGTATCCTGAACATCAACGCATACCGTATTATTATTCTCTCTCGTCACATATACCGTTATTCTTCCCTCCTTCGCAATAGCATCGATTGCATTTTTACATAAGTTTTCCAACACCCAAGCAAAAAGAGGTGCATTCATCATCACATACAACGGATCGTCCGAATCAGCATAAACAGATGATATGATGATTTTGCTGGATGTCCGTTTCTGCATATATGTCAGTGTTGAGTCCACCACCTCTTTCAAACACACTGGAGTCAATTCCGGCACCGAACCAATCTTAGAGAATCGTTCCGCTATGATCTGCAACCTGTTCACATCTTTTTCCATCTCAGGAACCATATCATCCACGATCGTCCCCTCTTTGATCAACTCCATCCATGCCATCAATGATGAAATAGGAGTTCCCAACTGATGTGCCGTCTCTTTCGACAATCCCACCCACAAACGGTTCTGTTCAGATTTCTTAGCACTCGCAAAGAAGAAGAAGAGCACGCAGAAAAATACAACAATAATACCGCCCTGCACATAAGGATAAAACGCCAGTTTCTTTAACAAGATAGAATCATCATAATACAAATACTGATAGAAATCCTCATCCAGCTTCATCACAATCGGTTCATGTCCATTCTTCAGTTCATTTAATTTATCCTTCAGAAAAGAGACTGTGTCTTGCGTGTCTATAACAATATTTCGATACGAAATCACGTCATCATCTGCATCTGCAATCATCACTGGAATGGAATGGTTTTCCTCGATCACCTTCAAAATAAAAGAGAAATCGGAGCCAGAGACATCGGTGACTAACAGACGCGTAGCCTCAGCCCACAATTCAATCCTCTGATGTTCCTCTGCCGCCATATCATCCGCCAGTTTATTGGTGAAATAGACTGACAGAGCGACAATACAGACTGCCACCAGAGAGAATAGATACTTTATATTTCGAAAATTATCAAATGTGATTTGCACGGCTTATCGATACTTACTTTCTTCACAATCTTCTAATATACTTAAATAACTGGTATATCTGGACTCACTTATCAAGTGTTCTTCCAACGCTTTCCGCACCGCACATCCTGGTTCATGAATATGCGTGCAATTACCAAACTTGCAATCCTTCGAATAGTTGAATATTTCAGGGAAAAAATGGCCCACTTCCTCCTTTTGAAAATCAATTGTTCCAAACCCCTTTATGCCTGGAGTATCTATCAGATAACTATCCGCATCAATTTCATACATCTCAGAGAAAGTCGTCGTATGCATTCCTTTGTTATGTACGTCAGATATATTTCCTGTCTTAGCCACTTCACCCGCTGATAGAATATTTATGATAGATGATTTGCCAACACCTGAATTGCCTGACAACAATGTCGTCTTTCCCTTCAGCATTGACAACAATTTGTCAATATTCGTTCCACTCTTCGCAGAGATACTCACCACCTCATATCCAATCGATTCATATAACACAGTAAGAGCATTCATATAATCCAATTCCTCCGCTGTATATAAATCAATTTTATTGATCACGACTGTAGCTGGCACCTGATATGCCTCAGCCGTAGCCAGGACTCTATCAATAAACACAGTTGATGTCTCTGGATGATTGACTGTCACAATCAGCATCAGTTGATCCACGTTAGAAGCAATTATATGAAGCTGTTTTGACAAGTTTGCAGGTCGTCGTATGATATAGTTTTTCCGCTCTTCAATGTCTGTTATCCACCCTATACCATCCGCCATTACCTCAAAAGAAACCCGATCGCCAACAGCAACCGGGTTCGTACTCTTTATGCCTTTAATACGGAAATTACCTTTCACTCTACATTCAACGAACATATTGTCCGCTGTTCTCACCAAATAACTACTTCCCGTATTTCTTACTATCAGACCAATCATCTGGAAAAATTAGACTGTCATTATTTCTTTTTCCTTTGCCTCCAAAAGTTCTTCTATCTTCTTGATATAACGATCATGAATCTTCTGAACTTCTCCCTCAGCATCTTTTTCAGAATCCTCTGACAAGCCATTCTTTATCTCCTTTTTCAATCCATCGATTGCATCGCGACGTGCATTACGTACACTCACCTTAGCATCCTCACCTTCGTTTCTAGCTTGTTTCACCAATGTCTTACGACGCTCCTCTGTCAAAGGAGGAATAGACAAACGGATGATCTCTCCATTATTCTCAGGGGTAATACCAACCTCAGAATTCATGATTGCTTTTTCTATTTCAGAAATCATCTTCTTTTCCCAAGGCTGAATACTGATTGTACGTGCATCTGGTGTCGTGATGGTTGCCACATTTGACAATGGCACGATACTTCCATAATAATCAACACGAACAGGATCCAAGATGCGCACATTCGCCTTACCTGCACGAATATGTGCCAATGAATCGTCCAAATGAGATATTGCTTGCGACATCTTATCTTCTGCCGCTTTGAAATATTCTTTAACTTCTGCCATAATTCTTCAAACTAATAAATTTAAAACTTCGAATCTTCCTAACTAAAATTAGAACGCAAAAATAAAATTTTATTCTATCTCAACAAATTATATGCGACAATTTCTTTTTGTTGGAAAGAGCCATCTTTCTAACACAACCAAATAAGCAACATCTTACTTTTCTTGACTCGGTGTCACTGAGATATTCTTTTCTTTCAACGACATCCATTTTACCATCTTCGTATCACCTTTCAGCAAGGATTGTCCTTTGGTGTTTATCACACCTCGTTTCCCTGCCACTTTCACGGAGAACAATCCTTCTCCATTGTATTTCACATCATCATACAAACAGGGAACGACAATCTTACCCGTGCAATCAATCACACCCCAACGATTGACAATCTTAACAGGAGCATAACCTGCCTCAAACGACTCTATTTGGTCAAACACACAGGCAGTCAACATCTTTCCATCGTCCGATTTGATACCGAACAATCCATTCTTTTCCACAACCTGTATCTGACAAAGAACCTCCGTTTCTTCCGTGACATTCTCATTTCGCTTTTCTACTCCATTTTTATCCAATGTATATTTCACGCCTGATTTTGTCACAACGGCAAAATCTTTTCTAAAGGAGGTTGCCTTTTCATATTGACAAGGAATCACTATCACTCCTTTTTCATTTATGAAGCCATATTTTCCACCTTTTTGCACACGTGCCAATCCACTGTTCGTAAATGCCAACGCATCCTCGAACTGACATGGGATAACCTCCTTGCCCATTTTGTTTATATAACCAAACTTCCCCTCTTTTGAGACAGGAATCAAATCAGACTTAGACCACTGATATGACCATTTCTCTCTAACATCCGAGAATGAATAATCATATTTAAATGAAGAGAACGGTTTCATCTGTTCATCTACAAAGCCCCATTTGCCTTTTTTCTTCACAGGACACACGCCATTACAGAAAGGCAATATCTCATCATACTCAGGAGTTGCCACTACTTCACCCTTTTGATTGATGAAATTCCAAACTGTCTTATCTTTCTTCTGCACGGCTACACCCGTAACGGAAGCATTAAACTCCGCAGCATTTTCGTATTGACATGGAACAACAACAGCTCCTTTTTTATCTACGAATCCTTTCAATCCATTCTTCTGAACCATAATCAATTGTGTACCATTAGGGAACACTTTCTCATATTCGCAAGGAAGGAAACTGCTACCATCCGTTTTTATAGCACCCAGCGCACCATTCCGTTCTACAATAAAATACTGTACGACAGACGAATAAGGACCCTCTATTTGATCATATTCGCAAGGAACAATCATTTCTCCTTTGGATGATAAGATTCCATACATTTTCCCTCCTGTCTGATTCTTCTGCATGACAACAGCGAATCCATTCTGGAAAGGTTTCAACTCATCAAAGACAACAGGAGCTTGTTCACACATTTCTGTCACATTCAATTTCGATGATGAATATTGACGAACAGCGGCCTCACGTTTCTTCGGAAGAGCAACATCCACCTTTTCTCCTATTTTATTGATGGTAAATTCCGCACCTAATTTTCTAACGGAACATAATGAATCAATAAACGCTATATTTTCTACTTTATCATAATAAAAGGGAATAGTGAGCAAGCCAAACTGATCTATAAAACCCACAGAATCCTGTTCGTTCACCACAGCAGCCATCCCCGAAGAGTAAGAATAGACCTCTTTGTATCCTGCTTCAACAACAATCTTTCCTTGTTCATCAATAAAGCCCCAAAGTCCATCTATCTTAACCGCAGCTCTTCCCTCAGAGAAATCACGTGCATCATCATATTTACAAGAAATCACTTCTTTAGCTTCCGAATTAATGAATCCATATTTCCCATTCTTCAGAACCTTCATAAAGCCATTTCTGAATCGATAATCTGCAGGATATTTAACATTGGATTTATCCTTATCATAAGTAGGTGGCAGAATGACCTCTCCCTCCAACGACAAGAATCCACACTTGTCACTTTGCCAGACTGGCAAAAAATTTCCTTGAGGCATATCCACCTCAGCATAACGCAAAGTAGCTATACGCATGCCCAATGGCATATCAACATGATCACTCTGTGCATAAGAACTTAGTCCTAAAAAACACAAAAAACAAAGAATAACTTTTCTCTTCATCCTATTATTACCTTGTAAAATAAACGTTATCTATATATTATCGCGAGTTCCAAGCAACAAATTATTCATCACAAACATTCATCGAACTCCAATTTTAATGACACAAGCAAAAATAATGAATATGTTTATATTATACAAACTCACGAATCAATCTCTGCCTAGTTTCTATCTAATATTCTTGGAAAAATTACTTTTTTTCTTATTTTTGTATTCACTTAGAAAACTATTCAGACGATTATTCTATCAATAAAACAACATATCACAAGATGAAGGTATTTTTTTACTTACGGAACACATTCATATTCACAGTATTAGCAATAATTCTGTCAATTTCTTGCCGTCATGAAACAAACACACAGTCTAACACTGAAGCAGTAGAATCTGATTCTCTTTCAGGCTCTCTATCCGACTCATTATCCATCATAGGCATATCCGATTCCGTCATTCAATATTACTATGACACCACATTATATGGGTTACAAACGAAATTAATTGGATTCAGACGAGATTCCTCGAAAGGTCATGCATCAACAACCGACATTCTAAGGTATCACCCAGACCTACTGGTAGATGAAAAAGATGCATTCTATTCTGCCGATTTAAAAATGAACTATCTGAGAGGACACGTCAAATCCACCCACACCGTATTCCGCCCTTATGTCTCAAAAAGAATGTTGAAGGATGATTCTTGGGAAGTGACTTATGAGCCCTTCAATACCCAAGCGTATAAATACACAGAGCATACAAACTATGACAGAAATGGTAGTTTTATTGATGGTAACATATTCTACAACAACTGGAAACTAAAAGACAAAAAAGGCTATGCAATTAAGCGGTATCCCAACAAACGAATCAGAGACCTCGTCATAAGTGAAGATGGGAAAATCGGCAGCCGATATTTTTACGATGAAAATGGATTCGTCAAATACTATACCGTATGTGGCGATGATTATGGATATAAAGTAATGTGCAAAACCAAAGACGATGTGTTCACTTCTTACGAAATGAGCGGAATCAGCTATGGCGACCCCTATCTTTATTACAGATCATTCACCACGATTGACAGCGACAACCATGGAAACTGGACTGTCCGCCTTTGTCGAGAGACCTACTACAAAGGCAAATTATGTCTGCAAGAGGGACAAGAGAAAGAAGACAAGACAAATATTACCGCTACTGACATTGAATCATGGCAAATGGTCATCGACTGGCAAAACGACTGGGATAAAGCAGATAAGATCAGTCAATTTGCTGTCTTTAACGACTATCCATTCAAAACAAGACATTGGATTGAACTACGTAAAATAGAATACTATCAATAGTCTTTCTATTGACAACAAGAAGCACGATGCATCTCTGAGTCAGATGCATGCTTCATCATTTACAGTGCTTTCGAATGGCTGCAATATAATCCTTACCATAACGAGAGAGAGGAACGCCTTTGCGGGTAACAACACCGACCGTCATTTGATCACTCACTGCCAGTGGACGAGCAATGATATTTCTTCCATTTAACACCGTACTGATAACACCCGAACAAATAGTATAACCATTCAATCCAATCAGAAGGTTAAACAGAGTGGCACGGTCACGCACCTTGATGTTCCGAGGACAATCGAAATCAATGGCACTCAACGGTTCCTCCGCAAAATAAAACGAATTAAAATCGCCTTGTTCATACGTGAGATACGGATAAGGTGCCAAATCAGACAATGTAACACTCTCCTTTTGTGCAAGAGGATTCTTAACCGACATGAATACATGAAGTGGAGTACTGAACAACGGTTCGAAAACAAGATTACTTTTTTTCAGTAGTTTCTTCAACACCTTTTCATTTTTCCCACTCAAATAGAGCACTCCCACCTCACTTTTCATCTTTGCCACATCATCAATAATCTCGTTGGTCTGTGTTTCACGCAACGTGAAATCATACCTATCTCCTCCAAATTTGCGAATGACATCCACAAAAGCATTTACGGCAAACGAATAATGCTGACAGCTCACTGAAAAAATCGTGTTTCCACCCGCATCACCTTTGTACCGGTCTTCAAGCAACGAAGCCTGCTCCAAAACCTGCCTCGCATACGACAGGAACTCATCGCCCTCATTGGTTATCGTCACCCCCCTGTTGGAACGATTAAAAATAGTAATATTCATCTCATTCTCAAGTTCTTGTATAGATGCTGTCAAACTTGGTTGAGAAATAAAAACACGCTTAGCTGCTTCCGTAATGTTACGCGTATCCGCCACAGCAACAACATACTTCAACTGTTGTAAAGTCATATCCTTCAAATTAATTAGCCATAGGTTAAACCTATTGTCAACACACAAAAAATAGTATTTTCCCAATTGCAAAAAAAGAGAGAACTTTGCAAAAAACAAAATTAAAAAACAGAAAAAGTATATGACATTAAGAAAAACATCAGTAATTGGATTCCCACGAATCGGGAAAAATCGCGAACTGAAATTCGCAAGTGAAAAGTTCTTTAAGGGAGAGATCTCGGAAGAGGAACTAAAAAAAATAGCTTCAGAGCTGCGCCTATATGGTTGGAAGAAGCAGCAAGAAGCTGGCATAACATTCATTCCATCAAACGACTTCTCGTTTTATGACAATCTGCTTGACACAGCCTTCTTGCTTAATGTTATTCCTGACAGATACAAGCAACTGGGCATAAGTGATTTGGAGACATACTTCGCTGTAGCGCATGGATACCAAGGCATAAAAGGTGATGTAAAGGCTCTTCCAATGAAGAAGTGGTTCAACACCAATTATCACTACATCGTGCCATCAATCGATGATCAAACACAAATCAAGCTTACAAACATTCCGAAGCCTCTCTTTGAATACAATGAAGCCAAAGCAGCCGGTATTCAGACTATACCAAGCCTGATAGGAATCTACACCTTCCTTCACCTATCAAATTACACAGGAGTCAAAAAGGCAGAAGATTTTGTGGATGATGCCATCAAAGCCTATACTCAACTTGCAGAACAGCTTCATGCGGCTGGAGCAAAATGGTTATCCATTGCAGAACCTGCACTCGTCTTCGACATAAACGAGAGAGAGAAAAGTCTCTTCAAGAAGATTTATGTGAGTCTTATAGAAAAAATTCATGCTACTGGTCTAAAGGTTTCGTTACAAACTTATTTTGGAGATGTACGTGACGTATATGCGGATCTAATCGCCCTAAACTTTGATGGTATAGGACTAGATTTCATCGAAGGGAAGAAATCAATCGAACTATTGAAATCAGGATTTCCAAAGAATACACTTCTCTTTGCTGGAATCGTAAACGGAAAAAACATTTGGCGAAGCGAGTACGAGAAAAAGAACGCCTTATTGAACGAGATCGGAAAGTATGTTGACCCTCAAAATATTATAATAAGCACATCCTGCTCATTATTGCATGTTCCATACACAGTGGATTCCGAGAATGTTCTTCCTGACTGTTTCAAAAGGCATCTGGCTTTCGCTGAAGAGAAGATACAGGAACTCAACGACATAGCGAATCAAGACAAAACAAAACACGAGCAGAACAAGGCACTTTTTGCCGAAGAGCGCATCAAAAAGAATCCTGCCGTACAACAAGCCTTAAACAAGCTTTCCGAGGCTGACTTCAAGCGTTCACCTGAACGTGATGATCGAAAGAAAATTCAAAAGAACGTCTTCAAGCTACCGTCGTATCCTACGACAACCATTGGTTCTTTCCCTCAAACTGCCGATGTGCGTTCTAACAGAGCTGCCTATAAGAAAGGAAATATCTCAATCGAACAATACAGAGAGTTTAATCGCAAAAAGATATCTGAGTGCATTGCATTACAAGAGCACCTTGGACTTGATGTTTTGGTTCATGGAGAATTCGAACGCAACGACATGGTAGAGTACTTTGGTAACAACCTTGATGGATTCATCTTCACACAAAACGCATGGGTACAAAGTTATGGTACACGTTGCGTGAAGCCACCAGTAATTTGGGAAGATGTTCACCGCAGTGCACCAATTACAGTGGAATGGTCTGTCTTTGCACAAAGCAGAACCAACAAACCAGTTAAAGGAATGCTTACAGGTCCTGTCACCATTCTGAACTGGTCATTCCCTCGCGAGGATGTTTCATTGAAAGAGCAAACGCAACAGATTGGACTTGCCATCCGTGACGAAGTACTCGACCTTGAAAAGAACGGCATCAAGATTATCCAAATCGATGAAGCTGCTCTTCGAGAGAAACTTCCATTACGCAAGAGCGACTGGCATAGCGAATACCTTGATTGGGCTATCCCTGCTTTCCGACTGGTACATGCCAAAGTAAAACCAGAAACACAGATCCACACTCACATGTGTTACAGTGAATTCGGAGACATCATCAAGGATATCGATGCTATGGATGCAGATGTCATCACCTTCGAAGCCAGTCGTTCTGACCTCAAATTACTGGATGCCATCAAAGAAACAAATTTCCGCACACAAGTAGGACCAGGTGTTTATGACATTCACTCCCCTCGTGTTCCATCTGTAGAAGAGATTATCGATACGTTACACAAAATCACCGCAAAGATTGACAAAGAGAATGTATGGGTGAATCCTGATTGCGGACTTAAGACACGCGGAGAAGAAGAGACAACTGCAAGTCTTAAAAACCTTGTAGAAGCAGCGGCAAAACTACGCAAAGAATAATCGTATAGTGTAATCATAAAAAGATCCCCATTGTCAGCCTCATCCGACTTGACAATGGGGATTATTATATTTCAAAGGTTGGACTCTATTTCCCGTTTTTATTCAATATAATCAAAGCTCCAATAACCCCTGGCACCCAACCCAAGAGAGTGAGTACGAACACAATCAACACTGAACCGCAACCACGATCATAAACCGCCAATGGAGGGAATATGATAGCTAAAAGAACTCGCAAGCATGACATGACTGAATTCATTTAAATCATTACTCCCACTCAATCGTTCCTGGAGGTTTATGTGTCACATCATACCACAAAGAGCCAGCACCTTCTGCCACGAATCTACCCCACAGACCTTCCAACAGTTTCTGGTCGATCTCTGCGAAATTAGCTGTCATTGCCTCTGAGCTATTCACCGGACGCATCACGATACATGGTTTATCAGCCACTGTCAATGGAACAGAAACAACTGGCATCTGCCAAATAGATTCGTAGAGGTTGTTCTCCTGCAAGAACTCCGTACAGATATTATCAAACTTACGCAATACATCAAAATTATGTTTCGTTGCATATTGTTCAATCAGCTTTGGCATCTCGTCAGAGACTGCTCCTACCTGCCAGATCACACGATTGATCACCTTGAAACGGTTCACCAACTCCGTGCTGAACTTCTCACATTGTTTCCATGTCAGATTCTTTGTAGTCAGCAAGAATGGTTGCGCATAGGTACGTCCATCTCCCTGTACGCCCACACTCTTGATTGGAAGGATTTTACCCTCGATATGATTCTCTTTCAGATAATCTGCCAAGCCTGGTACATCCTCAAGTTTAGCGAACTCGCCCTTACCATCTGTACACAACAAACGGACGCCCAAACCTGGTCCAGGGAACGGATGTCTCCACACAAGGTTATGAGGAATACCCAACTCCTCACCCAACATACGGACCTCATCCTTGTAGAGGTCTGCCAACGGTTCCAGCAACAAGCCCTGAGCCATCAGATCCATCACCTCCTTCACACGGTTGTGGTGAGTCTTAATCAAATCAGCATTCTTGGTTCCACCGCTTTCGATGGTATCTGGGTAGATGGTACCCTGAGCAATCATCCACTCTTTCGGATCGAGATTCAATTTCTTCATCTCTTCGTCCTTCACCACCAAGAAGGTTGCACCAATGCGTTTACGTTTCTCCTCTGGTGCCGTGATTCCCTCTAGTTTACTCAAGAAAGTATTCGTCGCATCCACCACACGTAGGTTGTGCATACCCTCAGCCTTTAAGAAGTCGATGATCTTTGCAGACTCGTCCATACGCATCATACCATTATCGATGTGCAGACCCATCACACGATCGGTACCCAACACACGATTCAGCAACACGAAAGCCACGGTGCTATCCACGCCACCGGAAACCAGCAAGAAGACTTTGCGGTCGCCCACCTCACGTTTAATCTTCTCTGAGATGAGAGGCATGTAGCTCTTCATGTTCCATGTGCGGGCACATCCACAGATGTCGATGAAGTTGTCCAATATCTTCATACCATACTTGCTATGGGTTACCTCTGGATGGAATTGAATACCATATATCTTACGCTCGTCCAACGCCACTGCAGCGATAGGGCAATCCTTAGTAGAAGCAATAATCTTATAACCGTCAGGAAGTTTTTCAACAGCATCGCCGTGACTCATCCACATAGGAGAGCTGACGGGTATATTCTTCAACAATGGATGTTGAGGTTCTGTCAGAACGAGGTCTGCGATTCCATACTCTTTCACCTTACCAGGGCGAACGGAACCACCCAACTGAGAAGCCATCAGTTGGTGACCATAACAGATGCCTAGCTTAGGAACAGGTATATTTAAAATTTCAGGATTATATGCTGGTGCATCTTCTGCATATACACTGGAAGGACCACCACTATAGATGATACCCTTCGCACCAGCCAATTCTTTCACATCAGCCGCTGGGGAACATATCTCTGTAAAGACACCCAAACGGCGAACTCGATTCGCAATCAAGTGAGCATACTGCCCACCAAAATCTAATACGATAATTTTCTCTTGCATGAGTATATTATAATTAAGCTAAATTATTTTTTAACAACTGATCGAACAACAAATCACGTTCATCCGCAGAATCAATCACATACTTTGCCTTCAAGTAATAAGGTTCTCTTTTCTTTAATGACTCATCTATAAATGCCAAAAGTTCTTCGTCATTTTTACCTTTCAACAACGGACGATTCTGCTTCGCATTTTTTAAAAAATCAAAAAGTGATTGTATGGATGCCTGAAGATAAACTGTATCACCACATGAATTCATCAACTCCATATTATCATAGAAACAAGCAGTTCCCCCACCTGTTGAGATGACTACATTTTCAAAAGCACAGACTTCTTCCAGCATATTATGTTCCAACTTCCGGAATCCTTCCTCACCTTTTTCTGCAAAAATCTGAGAAACTGTTTTGAAAAAACGACGTTCAATATACTGATCTAAATCGATATAATTTAAATCATACTTTCGTGCCAATCGTTTGGCTGTATAGGTTTTTCCGCAACCCATATAGCCAACTAAAAATATACGTTTACCAGCTATCATCCCACTGTACATTATCATACTTACCACCACTTGAGCCACTATCATCAGAGTCGCTCCAGTCATTATAATTATCACTATCGCCATTTCCCCAGAAATCGCCATATTCACTATCTGGAGGAGGCGGCATAGAGCTACGAGAAAAACGAACAGGAATAATCAATGCCACCTTCACTCGTTCTCCATATAAGTCTCCTGGCTTAAATATCGGCAATCCACGCATAATACGCAATGCTTCTTCATCATATTCATCATTGACCGATTGTATCACCTCCTGTCTTGTCGCACGTCCGCAGCGATCTATAACCACCTGCACCGCCACGACACCTTTGGCAAGCACCTCATTTCCAGCAGAATCAGTTGATTCAACCACATGAGGATAATCCATATTATCACGTACATAACGAGTCAATTGCACATCTCCCCCATTAGGAAACTCCGGCAGATTCAAGCCCTCAGGCCATTTTTCATACGTTCCCCCATAAATAGGGGATTCCTGATTATCAACGCAATCAGGATACAAATTTTCAAACTCAGAGTAATTCTGAGAACATGCCATCTGTAAACTGCCATACAGACATACCAGAAAATATATTATATGCCTTAGATTTATCATTTCACTTTAAAATAAAGACATTTGACCATTTTCATCTGGACCAGAAGAGGATTCAGGAGAAGTCTCTTCCTCCTCAACTTTCTGTTCATTCTCCGGTTCTGGGAAACGAAGAGGCTCAAGTTCTTCTATCTTCTCAATATTCCACGTATGCAATCGTTTCCCCTTCGCCTTCAATCCCTTCACTCCAATAAAGCTCTCCACATCAATTTCCAAAGGACTGCGATGAATATCCACACCACCAAACGTCAATTTGATTCTAGGATATACAGTATCCGTAATCAACAACATCACAGACTTCGGATTATCGCTAACAAAATTAATCTTTTTATTAGTATCTTCTAATACAAAACGTTTAATATATTTATAATTTTCATTCGCATCAAATAATGCAACAGTCCATACTTTTGATGGAACAAACTTCTCCACAATCAGAACATCATCTTCAAAATGATTCGTATCTTCAAAGCCTGTCAAGTAATATTCACCTTTCTTATTAATCACCAAGACCCTATCTTCTGATTGGAATTCACCTAACAACGTACCTCTTCCATCATAATTCAGACGCAATACATCACGGTCAAACCAAACTGATCGTCCTCCCAACGTTGAAGAACCTCTCTGCTTCAATGTAATCTTCAGCACTTCGTTCTTCGTCAGAATATTACCCATTGACTGACGACCCTTGATTGCAATTTCACCAAAATCGCGTTCAAAAACAGGTACTTTCAAACGCAATTTCGGTTTCAATGTAACCTTAATCACTTCTGCCTCTGCATTTAAATTTGCGGAGAAATATAATATCTTAGACCCTGGCGTTCCTTGGGTAATATCATATTCTTTATCACGCGTAACGCCCGTAACAGCAAATCGTTTTATGAAAGTACTTCCCGCCTTTCCGTCACGATAAGCCACATTATAGACCGTTCGCTTGTCATTCTTCTTAAACACGTTTACATACAACAGATCCTTACCAATATATTTCTTCTCCGTCACCTTCGAAATCTGGTATTTACCATCCTTATGAATTGTAATGATATCATCGATATTGGAGCAGTTACAAATAAACTCTGACTCATCTTTCTTCAATCCTATTCCAACAAATCCCTCATCCCAGTTCACATATAGTTTCTCATTTGCCTCTATAACTTTAGTAGTTTGAATCGTTTCAAATGAACGAATCTCTGTCAAACGAGGATAACGGCTACCATACTTCTCCTTCAATGATTTATACCATGCGATTGTATATGGCACCAAATGAGACAAGTTATAATCGATATCTTCAATCTGTTGTTTCAATGCCACGATCTGTTCCTCCGCCTTATCAGAATTGAATTTAAGAATACGAGCCATTTTGATCTCCAACAGACGAAGTAAATCATCTCTTGTGATATCTCTCACGAACATCGATTTAAAAGGTTCCAAACGCAAAGAGATATGAGACAAGGCAGCATCCACATCCTTACTTTCCTCAAACTTTTTATCCTTATAAATACGTTCTTCAATAAATATTTTTTCGAGAGAACAGAAGTTTAGTTGTTCCAGAAGTTCATCCTTTCGAATGCTTAGTTCTTTCCCTAGAATATCTTTTGTCTTATCAACCGATATCTTTAAGATTGTATGTATATTCGTGAAAAGAGGCTTATCATCACATATTACGCAACAGCATGGTGAGATACTCACTTCACAATCCGTGAAAGCATACAGGGCATCAATTGTTTTATCTGACGAGGTCTTTGCTTCCAGATGAACAATCAATTCCGCTTTTTCAGACGTGTTATCTTCCACTTTTCGGATGCTGATTTTCCCCTTGTCATTGGCTGCAATGATAGACTCCATCAATGAATCTGTCGTCACACCATAAGGCACATCCGTAATAACCAACGTCTTATTATCTAATTTATTGATTTTCGAACGAACTCTAATACGGCCGCCGCGTTCACCATCATTGTAACGAGAAACATCCATCAAACCACCTGTTTGGAAATCAGGATAAAGTTCAAACTCCTCGCCTTGCAAATAGGCAATCGCAGCATCGATGATTTCATTAAAATTATGAGGCAGAATCTTAGACGATAATCCGACCGCAATACCCTCAACACCTTGAGCTAAAAGCAAAGGGAATTTCACGGGTAACGTGACCGGTTCTTTATTTCTTCCATCATAAGAAGACATCCATTCCGTCACCTTTGGACTATACAACACATCCAAAGCAAATTTAGACAGACGAGCCTCAATATAACGGGGAGCAGCGGCATCATCACCTGTTAAGATGTTACCCCAGTTTCCTTGCGTATCTATCAAGAGATCTTTCTGCCCTAACGTCACCAATGCACCGCCGATAGAAGCATCGCCATGCGGGTGGAACTGCATAGTTTGACCAATAATATTAGCGACCTTATTGTATCGACCATCATCGATACGTTTCATGGCATGAAGGATACGACGTTGAACAGGTTTCAGACCATCCTCCAGATGGGGCACTGCACGATCCAGAATAACAGCAGAAGCATAATCCAAGTACCATTTCTGAAGCATACCAGGGAGATGCAACGTATCGTCATCAATCTTAACGACCGTTCCGTGTTCTTCCATATTTGCATTTTCCAAATCTTCGTTTTCTAAATCCTGATTATCAAATTCGTCTGTCATAAGGCCTCTAATTAAGATTGGTTTTATTTCTCTGTAAAAATACGAAAAAGGAAAGAAACAAAAAAGAGGAAGATTCATTAAATCTTCCTCTTTGTGCGGATAAAGGGACTCGAACCCACACGCCTTGCGGCACCAGATCCTAAGTCTGACGCGTCTACCAATTTCGCCATATCCGCTTAGGAATTATTTCCGATGCAAAATTATAATTTTTTTTTGAAAAGGCAAACAAATAGTCAAAAAAAAGAGGAAAGCATTTCTGCCTTCCTCTTCTCTATAGTAAATTAACTGAATTCCAAATTAATATGGATATTTAGAACCAGATGTAACTCCATAATATTTAGAGAAACGTGCACCACCTTGATCGTCAGGAACGATACGGAAGTTATCGAATGCAACGAAGATTGAGTTACCCAAATCAGCTAAACCTCTTTTCTTGTTGCTTGACTTTTGGAAACCTTTATCGTCATCTGTATTCATATAGAAGTTATAGAAATCAGTAACTGCAAGATGACCACAAGACAAGTAGTTATCTGTCGTAGTAATAGAACGATCAGAAACTGCATACTTGAAGACATCACTAGACAAAGGAATTGTAACAGTCATCCAACCGTGCTCAGTGTAGAAAGGTTTATCTACTGTAGCAGAACCGCCATCTTCATCAATATTGAAAGAACCTGGATGGAACCATGCAGCAGGAACACCCTTTCCTGTTATACATGCGATCTTAGATGTTTCACCTTCTGTGAAATCGTCATCGGCTGAACCATTCTTAGTATAGTCACGAGGAATGTATGAATTACTATTTCCATAATGAGACAAACCATCAGCTAATTCAGAACCATACTCTGTGAAAATGATGTACATATTAGAAGCATATGGTATTGCTTCAGGAACATATACTTCAAATTTTAACACCAATGACTCGATATTATATCCAATAAAGTCACCCAAAAGATTTCTTTGAGGTTTAGTAGGATCTTCTGTTGCTGGACACATGAAAATTTGATTTTCACCAGTAGTAAATTGCCATGCATCAGATGTCGTCATTGCATTATAATAACCATTACAGCCCTTAGGGAAACCTCCAATTGCATTTAAGATACCTTGATATTTTTCAGCATCTGTTGCCAAATCAGGATTCCAAGCAAAAGCAAATGTATCCATAGCACCACGCCAATCACTAGCGATTTCTGTATCGAAATCCAAGAAGATATTACGAGAGTCTCTGAAAAGCATTGGAGAGACACCTGTACCATGACTGTTTTGAACCGTCAAAGGAGTTGAATTTGCCACACCTGCAGGAACAGGAATCAACAACTCAGTTCCGTCATGCTCAATTTTAAAGCTATCCACATAAATTGGATTACCTGCAGCATCTTGGAACCAAACTTTCAAAGTATCCTTAGCAGCTTTGTCATCGATAAATGCGCTACCGAATACACGAAGCGTATCTCCATCTGGAACGAACTCTGAGTAGAACAACTTGATAGATGGAGCAGGAACTGGTTTTGAAATAGCATATTCTCTACGACATCCACCAGAAGAAACCAACAACAATTTCTCAGTTGAAATCAAGTTGGCATCACAGTCCAACGTAATGATAATATTATTATCTGTTACCATTGTTGGATTCAACGCAACAAAATACTGAGTTCCTACAGAATCGACCAAATACACTTCTTTGGTCATTGACAATCCACTACCTTTAATTACAACAGTCTGTTCAGAACTCAATTGTGACAATTGACTTAATGAATCAGCTGAAGCAACATAATCAATCACAAATGCATCGCAATTACAATTGTTGCAGGAATCTTCACAAGAAGCTAACCCTCCCATCATCAAAGGAAGTGCTGTAGCTACAGCAAAGAATTTATTTTTTAGTTTCATATTTCAATTTTTATTTAATTAATACTCATACGTACCATCCTGTACCTTTGATTGCAAATCAACCACATTGCAATTCAAGTATGTTTTTGCAGAGGATGGAATTGGTAAAAACCATTGGTTTCTTTCAAGGAACGATTTTGTATAAACCTCTACTTCTGGATCACCTTCTTTATACTTATCACCATAATCTTTTTGTAATTCAAGATTACAAGCATTAACCAATGCCAAACGCTTGTATCCATCTTCTCTTTCGAAACGAGCATCGCCCTCTGGAATTTCTGGTGAGTTTGTAAAGCAGCAAGAACGATCCATTTGGTACATGAACTTAGCAGCCAAATCTGGGTTTCTATAATAGAAACGCTTCAAATCCAACCATCCGTGTCCTTCCATAGCAAACTCTTTACGTCTTTGCTGAACCAAATCAGAACGGATCTCTCCGTGATACATGCTCACACCTGGAGTGATGTTATATGTCTTAGAAGCACTACCACCATTTCCATCATCAACTGTTACAGTGAATGGGAACACCTCTGTTGCAGGGTGTTTAGCTTCGAAATCTTGGAAGTAAGCAAGTTCAGTGATTTCAGGAGCACCGTGAGCTGACAAAACTTTATTAATATCAGCCAATACAGATGCATCTGTACAAGGAGTTACCAGATCCAATGGTTGAAGCAATAACATGTTAGCCTCTGCACGCATAAAGTAAACATCAGACAAACGGATGATATCTTGACGACGATCGATAGACATACCTACACTATGGAATGATGTACCATTAACACCCCAAACAAACTTCTTGATATTGTTCATCAAGTGTTGACCTTGACTTAAGAAATCTGTTCCAGTCATACCGAATTCAACTTGACCTGCAGCTTTCTTTGCCTTGTAGTCACTACCATACCAAGATTTTTGACCTGTAGCAGTTACATACTCGTTTCCTGTTCCACTACCAACATAGAAACA
This sequence comes from uncultured Bacteroidales bacterium, assembly GCA_902766045.1. Lineage (GTDB taxonomy): Bacteria > Bacteroidota > Bacteroidia > Bacteroidales > Paludibacteraceae > UBA1181. The sequence continues at coordinate 68,808 of CACXCA010000025.1, read as the reverse complement.
AATTTCTTTCTTACGAGCATCATTCTCATCAAATGAATTATAAAGTGTATAAGTTAAACCTTTTCCACTTCCCCATCCTGATCCTGGGCTCCAATCGCTACTCATAGCCATCTGAGACTGATACTGAGAACCTTCTCCATATGCACCCATTTTCCAATACAAAGAGAATACAGATTCAGAAGAAGGTGTGCTTCTCTTCTCTGCTGAGAAAATATTTGCATGAGATTCCAACGCAAATTTATTTGAATTGATTACTTCAGTAAGCAATCTAACAGCCTCTCTTGCTTTGTTATCTGGGTCAGGACAAACGTATGGATAGAACAATCCTGCTGTTGCGAAACGACAAGATGCCATTGTCAAATACACTTTTGCCAACATTGCTGCAGCAGAATATTTATTTGCACGCCATGCATCTGTTTTCTCTGGCTCAGGCAAGTTTTCGTATGCATACACTAAATCTTGAACAACTGACTCATATACTGTACCACGAGAAACCAATGGCAACGTCACATTATTAGTAATATCCTTTTCAGAGTTCAATACCAAAGGTACCTCACCGAAATACTCAGTTGCCAAGAAATGAGCATAACCTCTGAACAAACGAGCCTCAGCCATGACAGCCTTCATATCTGCCTCATTCATGTCTGATGGGAATTTTCCAGCATCCAAAGAGTCAGATACAATCTTAATAACCTGATTACATGTTGAGATAACACCACTATACAATGATGTATAACCCTCTTTCAAAATAGAGTTATCATCACCGATAGACAATAAGAACAATGCACCTTCCTGGTCATTAACATTAAACAAGATACCAGGAACACCTTCATTCACACACCATGCAAACTTACCTTCATATTGTGACCACACTTTACCACCATACAATGTTGTGGTTAATGATTGATATGCTTTCTTAGAAGATAATGCAGATGCCGAATATTGATCATAGACATCAACATCTAAGAAATCCTTGCATGAGGTGGCAAGAAGCATTGAAGCTCCCGCACCTATAAGCAATGATTTATATTTTAATTTACTGAAATTCATATTATGAAACTTTTAAGGATTAGAAATCGAAATTCAAACCAAGGACAAACTGACGTGGTAATGGATAACCTCCTAAGTCAACACCTTGGAAGATAGCACTGCTGTTTGACACTTCAGGATTCATTCCAGAATAACCTGTAAATGTAGCAACATTCTGTACATTGAATGATACTTTGAAGTTGCTCATGTGCATCTTGTCAGTATATCGTTTAGGTAATGTATAAGAAATACCTACATTCTGAATACGTAAGAATGAACCATCCTCTATATAACGATCAGAAACTGTATTAGCCTCATCACCACCGTTAGCTTTTGAGTTAGGACGAGGCATGTTAGTATTTGAATTCTCAACATACTTTGAACCATCCTCGTTTGTGACAACACGAGCATAATCCAACACTGTGCTTAATTGGTTGATTTCATAACGATCCATACCTTCCAACTTAGAACGTAACAAGTTATAAACATCGTTACCATAAGAACCTGCAATAAACACATTCAATGCCCATGGACCCCATGACACTGTATTGTTCATACCAAATGTAAAGTCTGGGTTAGGGTCACCAATAAAGGTTTTATCCTCATCGTTAATCTTACCATCTGAGTTGAGATCAACATAATTGAAATCACCTACATCTGTACCAGCGAAACGTTGTTGAACTTCATTCAACTGTTCTGTGTTTTGAATGATACCGTTTGTCTTATATCCATAGAACAAACCTGGAGCTTCACCAACGACTGACTTACAATATACACGAGTACTTTCCTTGAAATAAGTCTTTCCTTCCAAAGCAGTAGAATCGTTTTGTAATTCCAACACCTTGTTACGAACCAATGAGAAGTTCAAATCTGTTGTCCAACGGAATGTCTCTCCTCCTAATTTCTTATCGATATTAGTAGTAGTCAAAGTAATATCAAATCCGACGTTCTGCATAGAACCTGCATTAATATCAGGAACGTTTGTGTACAAGTAAGAATCTGATGCATTTGAGTTAGCCAATGTAAGACCTGGCTCAGCTGTAATGATCAAGTCATTATTACGTTTGTAGAATGCATCAAATGTCAATGAGATACGTCCATTCTTCAAGAATCCTACATCCACACCACCGTTTACTTGCCAGTTAGTTTCCCAAATCAAATCAGAGTTCAACCATGTTCCATAGCTCAATCCTGTACCATAAGCACCCTTAGATGAAGAGTAGTAAGGAATATAACCCATGTTAGAACCAGCATTACCTGTTTGACCATATCCTAAACGTACTTTCAAATCAGAGATAACTTTCTTTGCATTTTCATTATCCTTGATGAAAGACTCTTGATCAGCACGCCATGCTAATGCGAATGAAGGGAAGAAGCCCCAACGATTTTCAGGAGCCAAAGTAGATGAACCATCGAAACGTCCTGTGGCAGTAATCAAATATCTCTCGTCATAGTTATAATTCAAACGAGCAAAGAATGACATCATCGTCTGAGCACCCTTGTAACCTGAAATAGTTCCATCCTCACCTAAACCAGAGTTTTGGTATTCCTTATTGATAAACAACTTGTCATCCAAGTATTCTGACTTATCAAAAGAAGATCCACTCCAAGAAGCTTTCCATGCTTCATAACCTAACATGGCACCAAAACGATGTTTCTTAGACTCTCCTAATTGAGTTCCATAGTTCAAAGTTGATGAGTAACGCCAATACATATTGTCACGCTCAATGAACTCTTGCTTGTTAGTTTGAGAACCACTTGTAGGAGTAAACTCACTCTCCTCTGCTCCTGTATGATCTACACCAAATTCATTACGCCAAGACAAATCCTTAGTGAAGTCTATTGTAGCGAACACATTTCCTAATATATTGTTCTTTGTAACGAAGATAGGAGAATAGTTAGCATCACGAATAGGGTTTCTCTTAATAGCTTGTTTCTCTGATCCTAAGATAGTGTATTCACCATCGAAATCAGTAGGAGCTGTAGATGGTTGAGAAATCAATGTTTGAGCATAGATCTGCTCATCAACAGAACCACCTGTTCCAATTCCTGCCAAAGCATTATTATCAGACAATTCGAAACCTCTTTGTTTTGTCTGTGTAATATGAGAGTATGCTAAACTAATTCCTGTACGTAACCATTTTTTAGTTTGATTCTCCAAATTAACACGTCCATTGAAACGTTGGAAATCTGTGTTGATAACAACACCATTCTGTTTCATGTAACCTAATGAGAATGCGAAGCGTGTTTCTTTTGAACCACCAGCAACGGAAATTTGATGGCTGTGGCTGACAGCTGTTTGGAACAACTCATCTTGCCAATCAGTTCCCATTCCACCTACTTGAGAAGCAGCAACCAACTCATTGTCTGGTGCTGTTTGGTTGAATGCGCTATATACATTCTTATCTGTGTAGAATGATGCATACTCTTTCAAGTTCATCAAATCCAACTTGTCAGATACTGAAGATACAGAGAAGTTACCTGAATAAGATACTTTTGCTTTTTCTTCACCACCTTTTTTTGTTGTGATCATGATGACACCATTAGCAGCACGAGATCCATAGATAGCAGTTGCAGATGCATCCTTCAAAACCTCCATTGATACGATATCAGCAGGGTTTATTGAAGCCAATGGGTTAGATCCAGCACTTTGCTTTCCACCTCCGATTGGCATACCATCTACCACATAAAGAGGTTGAGAGTTACCTGTCAACGTTGACGTACCACGAATACGAACTGATGACTCAGCACCTGGCTGACCTGAAGATGCAGAAACCTGAACTCCTGATACACGTCCTTGTAGAGCTTGATCCACAGACACGGTGCTCATTTGCTTCATAGCTTCTTCTCCGACAGATGAAAGAGATCCTGTCAAGTCACTCTTACGCATCTTACCATAACCCACCTCAACAACAACGTCATCCAACTCCGTTGATTCTTCCTTCAACTTAATATTTAAAGTGGAAGGCGTTTTAGGGCCAACTGTAATTGTTTGAGTTGCATATCCCATTGCCGAGATTTGCAACACCTCACCATTGCTGATAGAAATTGAAAATTTTCCATCAAAATCCGTAGCAACACCTGTTGTTGTACCACGAATTACAACGTTAGCTCCTGGCACAGGACCCAAATCATCAGAGACAGTACCACTGATTGTTCTCTGAGCCATAAGTCCTATGGTAGCGAAGAGTAACGTTAAAGACAACAATAATCTTCTCATTTTTAATAGATTATAATTAATATTAATTTAAAATTTTCACTTTTTTACTTTAAACTACATAAGGTCGCCACAAATGTAACTTAAAAAAACATAAAATACACATATTTTTACTAAAATTAATTAACACTTATATCATTAAATTTGATATAGCTCAGTATATAAATTTAGCAGTTTACCCCTTGTACTTCGTTTTTCATCTTATTATTGGACAATCACCTTAATAATTCGATTACGTCCCCTAACAATATATATACCATGTTTCATCAAACGAATCTCTGGTTCTTTCCCGTGATAAACCACCTGACCCAACACATCCGTCACAGTATATTCATCATTCTTAGAGAGACCTGTAACATATAATATTTCGCCGGAAACATACGCATCAAACTTATACAAGTATCTAAAGTTTGCTTCAATTGTCAAATTCTTAGCTGGCATCGTTTCTGGTATCTCCTCATCATATCCCATAAACAACCAACCCTCTTTTTCTAACTTTTCAGGCAAATCCAATGACTCTCCATAAGGAACTTGCTTAGATAAAATCACAACACCATCTGACACAATCTGAACGTTATACAACTTCACCTTCCATACCGCACTGACAACAATCGAAGAATCAGGCATAACATCAGGAATTGAATCACTCCATCCAACAAAAGTATGTCCTTTTCTTGTTGGATCTTTTGGTTTAACAATTGAGTCCCCGTATGAATAGCTTTCTGTCACTTCTTTCTTATGTGTAATATAAGTGAATTCATACTCATTCAACTCCCACACTGGTGTTAATTTTAAATTCTCTGCAGGCATCGTTGTCGGTAATTCTGGTGACCATCCAACAAATGTATATCCCTTTCTATCCTTAACTTCGATAGGAGCTATTTCTTCTCCATATTTGTACTTCTGCACTGTGGTAACTCCATCTATTTCGTAGGTTACAGAGAATGTTTTTGCTTTCCATAACGCCTCAATCGTCAAATTTGAGTCTGGCATAAGAGTTGGTATTTCTTTGCTCCATCCTGTAAATGTGTAACCTTCTCTGGTCGGTTTTGATGGCTTATCTATCGAATCACCATACGCATACATTACTGTGTCTGACCGTTCTGCTATATTGATAACTAAACTGTAATCATTCTTTGAGTAACGAGCATAGACAGTAACACCGTGCGCAGGCATGATTTCTGGAATTGAATCACTCCATCCATCAAAACTATATCCTTTGCGATCGTTCACTGTTGGAATGTCAATCGCACTACCGTACGCATACTCTATCTTCAATGTGTCATCATACATGACAGCTGTGAAATTATATCTATTTACCGTCCACTGTGATGTCACAACCATATTGGAATCTGGCATTGTCTCAGGGATTTCTGGCGACCATCCATCAAATGTATAGCCGATTACATCAGGAATATCTGGAGTAGAAATCTCTGCACCGTAATCATAACTGATGATAATGGTAGTATCCATGTATTCCAAAATCAAATCATACATATTTGAACGGAAATAAGCCTCAATCCATACATCATGAGCTGGCATGTAAGTTGGTATCGTATCACTCCAACCATTGAATGAATAGCCTACGGCTCCTGGAGTTAACAAAGAATTTATTTTTGCTCCATATGCATAAGGATACGTGATTGTATCTGTTAAAATCACAACATTCAAATTAAATACATCCTTATCCCATACTGCTTTTGTATTGATATCATGTGCTGGCATGGAATCAGGTATTTCCGCACTCCAACCTACAAATGTATAACCCTCTTTCGATGGCGTTTCTAGTGAGTCTATCGGTTCTCCAAATTCATACGTTAGCGTAGTAACAGAATCATCTATCGTGACAACTAAATTATAGCTATTAATCTTGAAGAGCGCTTCAACTTGCAGATCTCTAGCCGGCATATTAGCAGGGACAGAGTCGCTCCATCCAACGAATGTATATCCTACTTTTGATGGTTCGGATGGTGGCAATATTGTCTGATCATAATAATAAGAAGCATTTATTGTATCTTGATCCACAATATAGCTTAATGTGTAACTCTTTGCCGTCCAAATAGCTTCTGCAGAAAAATCATACATCGGCATCGTAGCTGGTAATGTTGGCAACCATTTTTGGAATTCATATCCTATGCGGATTGGGTCTTCAACCTTTATAGAATCTCCGTATGAATAGAGATGTTCAACTGTATCATTCTCCACAATTAATGACAATGTATAATCGTTTCGATTCCATAATGCAGAGATGATTACATCATTTGCCGGCATCAAAGCAGGTATTTCATCATTCCAACCCACAAAAGTGAATCCATCTTTCTTAGGTGATTTAACCGGTTGTATTCTTTCTTCATATTCATAAGAAGTAACGGCTGTATCTGAATCTACCACAACCAATAAATTATAATGATTTTTCTCCCATACAGCTTCAACCGTAACATCGCTATCTGGCATAATAACAGGAATTGTATCACTCCATCCAACAAAAGTATATCCTTTCTTCTCTGGCTGCTCTAATTTAGAGAGTGTGTCTCCGTATTCATAAACAGTCTTAGTGATCTCTTTGTCAACAATCTTAATGAAATTATAATAGTTTATCTTCCACGATGCCTCAACCATCATATCAGATGCAGGCATCTCCTCTGGAAGAGCTGGTATCCATTCAACAAAAGAATAGCCCTTCTTCATCGGAATATCAAACGAATCCAATTTCTCTAAATACTTATAATATTTACGAACAGTATCTTCATCCATAATCATGGCAAGTTCGTATGTATTTATCTCCCATTGAGCTTCAACCGTCAAAGAACTATCCGGCATATATGCAGGGACTGAAGGTTCCCACTGAACAAACGTATAGCCTTCTTTCTCTGGGACTTTCAACTCTTCTATCTCCTGCTGATAATAATATTTAGACGTTGTCATCTTTCCATCTACAACGACTCTAAACTCATAACTATTCCACTCAAACTCAGCCTCAGTCAAGAGATCTTTCGCTGGCATCACTGATGGTATATCCTCTGTCCATCCCAAGAAGGTAGCTCCCTTTTTCTGCGGTTCAGGAACATTCTGAATGGTATCTTGATAGTTATACTTCTCCACAATCGTATCCTGATCAATGATCCATGTCATCTCGTACGTATTGATTTGCCACAAAGCAACAATAGTATCATTATGTGCTGGCATTGATTCTGGTATTGATTTATTCCATCCAGCAAATGTATAACCCACCATCGAAGGTTCTTCTGGCATCTGAATGGCTTTTTCATACGTGTATTTGCTTACAATTGTATCTTCATTCGAGATAACGACGAAACTATACGTGTTAGGTTTCCATTCGGCCTCAAAGACTAAATCTTTTGAAGGCATCTGTTCTGGCACTTCTGCATTCCACCCCATAAAGGTATATCCTTCTTTTTCTGGATCTGCGATTTTACTAATAGTCTCCTCATATAAGTATTCATACTCCAACGTGTCATCCTCTACAACATAGAAGATTTTATAACGGTTTCTTTCCCACAAAGCCTCAACTTGCACATCATGGGATGGCATGACCGCTGGAATGGTTTCCGACCAAGACAAGAATGTATATCCATCCTTCTTCGGATCGGCAGGCTCAACAATTGAGTCTTGGAAATTATATTTTATAATTGTTGTATCCGCATCTGCAATTGTAATGAAGTCATATTGCAACAATCTCATATCAGACACCAACAAGACGTTTTGATCTGGCATAGTAGTTGGTACGTCTGTTGACCAGCCATTAAACGCATATCCTTCTTCTTGTGGATCATTTACCAAGACTGGATTACCATATGTATAGGTATATGATGTAGGTTTACAATTGACCAACGTTGTCAACGTATAGGTATTGATACTCCAACGTGCTATTACTTGAAGATCCTCTGCTGGCATTGTTGCTGGCAAAGCAACATTCCACTCCACAAAAGAATACCCAGCTTTTTTAGGAATTTCTAATGCATCAATCTCAGATCCATACTCATAATACAATGTGTCATTTAAAGCCGAATTATCCGCATCATTTACCACAATAATTCGATAAGCATTAGCCGACCATACTGCGGTTAATGTAACATCATGATCTGGCATTGTTGCAGGAGCGTTAGCCCATTTTATAAAGACAAATCCATCCTTTACAGGCTTTGCCAACGTCTTATAATCGATTGTCTCCTTATATTTATACTTTTTCTCAAGGAAAACTTCCTCGTCATTCATAAATACAAGATTATAGTCAAGGGCAGACCACTGAGCTATTAATATTACATTTTTAGCAGGCATTGTTTCTGGAAGTTCATCCTGCCATCCCATAAATAAATATCCTGTTTTCTCAGGCTCTGGTATTACTGGAATCTTTGCGTCACAGAACACATAGAATGTATCATCCAATGAGCGATTCTCAATATCATTCACTACAATTAATGAATATTTGTTCACAGACCATCCTGCTTCATACGACAGATTCGATGCTGGCATGACATCCGGGAATGTTCCATTCCAACCTTCAAAACTGTAACCTGGCTTATTTGGATCTTCATATCCGACCAACTTAACACTATCTTGGAATCGGAAAAGTTGTGAGAAATAAACCTCCCCATCCACTAACAAATCGATCTTGTACGTCTCAGGCTCCCATACCGCCTTTATTATCAAATCACTAGCAGGCATTGTAGAAGGTTGTTCAATATCCCATCCCTTAAATACATACCCCACTTGTTCCTGATCTTCCAATGGTTCCAGTGCTTCACCATAGAAAACCGACTCTTCTATAGAATCATTTTCTGTGAAATATACCACATAACGGTATTTGTTTTTACTCCATTTGGCCGTTGCCGACACATTCTCTGCTGGCATATACTCTGGCAACGATGGGTTCCATCCTTCAAACATATATCCATCATGAGAAGGATCCGCAACGACGACAGGATCTGCATACGTAATCTGTATTGTATCTGTTGAAGGAACAAAATCCAATCCTTTTGTCAGATATAAATTATATTTAGCCAATGCCCATTTTGCCTTTATCACAAAATTAGCATTAGGCATAGTCTTAATATTCTCAACATTCCAACCGATAAAATCATATCCGACACGTGTCGGATCATCCAACGAAGGAATTGAATCACCATAATGATATTGTGTTACGATAGAATCATCTTCTGCATAATACACAACATAATTATAGGTATTCTGAATCCACTGAGCATGGACAATCAAATCATTAGCAGGCATTGTTGCAGGAATTGTTTTATCCCATCCTGTGAATGTCCAGCCTAATTTTTCAGGATCTTTCAACGTCGGCAATTTATCTCCATAATGGAATTCTATTTCTGTTGAATCATCATCAAAAGAATAAACCACATATCGATAAACCAAATGTTCCCATTTAGCTGTTACTACGACATTCTTATTCGGCATACTATCAGGAATGACAGGAATCCATTCTATGAATCGATATCCTATTCTTTCTGGGTCAACAACACTTTTTATCTTATCGCCATATTCATACGACAACGTATCATTTTCAGATGGGTTATCACTGTTTTTCACCAAAATCAAACTGTAAGAGGAAGCCGACCACTGCGCATAATATAATAAATTTTCAGCTGGCATCGTAGCTGGGAACTCATTATCCCATCCTTTAAACACATATCCTGTTCTAGTAGGGTCAGGAATATCCGACATATCCACGACATCACCATATGCGATCTTTTTAACACTATACTGAATTTTATCATCCAGCATCAAAACAATGGAATAGGTCTTTGCACGCCAGATAGCTCTAATAACGACATCATGTCCTGGCATTGTATTCGGCAAAACAGCACTCCATTGAATGAACTCATAGCCATAACGTTCTGGATCAGTCAATGGTGTTAATTGTTCTTCATATTCTTTTAAATAGACAATCGAATCTTGATCTGTTGTATATACGACCAATCGATAGGACTGAGTTTCCCATAAAGCATGAATAACAATATCATTTGATGGCATCGTGGTAGGGAACTCCTTATCCCAACCCACAAAAGCATATCCCTCTTTTGAAGGCTCTGTCACCTGTGGTATTCCATCACCATATCCAAGTTCAAAAGTAACAGAATCATCTTCTGAAAAATAGACCGACAAACGATACATCTTCTTCTCCCATTGAGCTCTGATGGTCACGTCCTCATCTGGCATTGATGTTATAGGTTCTCTATCCCATCCCTTAAATTCATATCCCTCACGTTCTGGTATATCCAACGGATCTATTGCAGCGGCATAATACAATTGTTGAACGATTGCTGGAACATTCTCATTAACCGTATAAACTTTATAATTATACAAATTACGAAGCCATTGTGCCACATAAGTTTGTCCGTCCATCGTCTCATCCACTACCGTAGGCAATGATGGAGACCAACCTTGAAAAGTATAACCCTTCACGGTTGGAGCAGACATCGAAACAACATCGCCACACTCAAACACCTTTGTCACATCAGAAAGAGAAAGTTCCAACGCTGGATCAGACAACTGGAAGGTAGAAGTATATTGTATCTTTGAAAATTGTGCCGTCAAAGTTAAATCTTTTGCTGGCATAGTGGAAGGTACCGTTTGATCCCATCCATCAAACACCTTACAACTAGGAATATTCGTAGGAGTTTGAATCGATAGTGCTGTTCCTGCGCTCAAGTATTCATCTCTGATAGTTTCTCCATTAGAAATAACTTTCAATCGATATCTTGAGGTAATCGTAACATCAGAGAAACAACCTTTAAAGTTTCCTGAATAACATAATCTTACATATCGTGTGTTTGCTGACAATTGGATGGATACATCATTCACCATTCTTGTATCCGCGCTCCATATCTTACTACTCCAAGAAGAGCCATTCGGACTCTCTTTAACATACCATTCGATATCTGTTGTAAGAGCAGACGATTCGCCTGAAAATGAAAGTTTGTCAGGGACTCCATCAAAGGCAATATCTACATACTTATCACTCCAATCAGTTCCTCCGTCAAAAATGTTGACTGACACATTACCTACGCATACACCCAACAATCCTGCACCATCAATCTCTGGATGTCCCCAAGATGTCTTGCCCTCTGAATTGACAACGACAGACTTATCTTTAAACAGACTTTCTGTCATTGTAAACGGTACGGAGACCTTTGCCAATACAATCGTATTCGCTAAGAATATACAAACTAATGATATTATAAATTTTAAAACACCGTTTTTCATGTTTCTTTCTATCTCTTAAATTTCTTACTCGCAACGATATTAACATCTATTAACATCGTTACATAAAAGCAAAATTCTTGCAAAGATAGGAATTTTTACAAAAAAGAAAGGACGTTTTTGAGCAAAACATCCTTTCCATCAAATATATTCTTAAAAAATGTGTCTTTTTTGTGGGGTCTATCAATTCATTTCGTGGAATTTCTGAAATCGTTTCGTTTCTGTGGAGACGCAATGCATTGCGTCTCTACGGTGACCAACACCGAAAATGAATCGCAAAATTTTCAATTTAGAATCGACGTTCCTTTTTAATCCCATTTTGTATTACGCATATCGCCTGTTTGTTCGAATGCGAGGTGCATATTCAACGCTTTTGAAAGGGTCATTGGTGTATGACATTTTCCTGCCATCAACTTCAAATAATCCCAAAGCAACTCTTTGTATTCTGGGTGAACGCAGTTTTCGATGATGCACTCTGCTTTTTGCAATGGTGATTTTGCACGTAAGTCTGCCACACCTTGCTCTGTCACAATCACCTTTACGGAGTGTTCTGAACTATCGATATGGCTAGCCATTGGAACGATAGCTGAGATAACACCGCCCTTGGCAACGGATGGACATGTGAAGATTGACAAGAATGAGTTACGTGAGAAATCAGCAGAACCACCCAATCCATTCATCATCTTCTGACCCAACACATTGGTACTATTCACATTACCGAAGATATCCACCTCCAAAGCAGTGTTGATGGCAATCACACCTAAACGACGAACCACCTCTGGGTTGTTGGAAATCTCTTGCGGACGAAGCATCAACTTATCCTTGAAGAAATCATAATTAGCATATACATCCATCAAGACATCGTCAGACAATGTTAAGGAGCTACCACTTGCGAAGGTGATGCGTCCACGTTTCATCAAATCGATAACTGAGTTTTGAATCACCTCAGTGTACATCGTAAATGCAGGTATATCATCGCAATTACCCAATGAACTCAACACGGCATTCGCAATATTTCCCACGCCTGATTGCAATGGCAAGAACTCACTTGGAATAATGCCTCTACGCAACTCGCTCAACAAGAAGTTAGCTACATTCTCACCAATCTTAGCGGTTACAGCATCTACAGGTGTAAACTGAGCGATACCATCAGGCAAGTCTGTCTTTACAACGCCAAGTACCTTTTTAGGATCCACCTTCAATGTAGCAGAACCTGCACGATCGGATGGAGTATAGATCGGAATTTCACGACGATGAGGAGGATTAATCGGCTCATACAAATCATGCATTCCATTGATTTTAGCTGGATGATGTGCATTTAACTCAATGATCACCTTATCGGCCTTATCCACCAAAGTAGGAGTAATACCAACAGAGGTAGTCAACACCACTTCTCCCTTATCTGTGATATCTGCAGCTTCGATTAAAGCATAATCAAGATGTCCGAGGAATCCATAGCGAAGATCCTGCGCTACATGAGACAAGTGCATGTCAAAGTATTGCACTTCACACTTATTGATAGCGTTACGCATATCTTTACTCGATTGAAAAGGAGTACGGAATTTCACCGCTTTAGCACGTGAAAGAGCTCCATCAATCTGATCTCCAGTCGAACCACCTGTAATCAAACCCACCTTAAACTCATTTCCTTTCGCATGCTCAGCTTCTGCTTTCACTGCCAATGCTGCGGTGGTTGCCTTTACAGTACCTACTGATGAAAATCCTCCTATTCCTATTACATCATTATTTTTGATGTAAGATGCTGCCTCTTCAGCCGTAATAAAATTAAATGCCATCTTTTTATTTTACTTATATTTATGTAATTAACCTTCCTTTTCAACTTTTTTCATCAGAGAATCACCCTCTTCTGAAAAACGGTGCAAAATTACAATTTATAATCGAATTATAAAATAGAGACCACCATCATTTTACATAATTATTCACAAAAACGTGTAAATATTCAATAAAAATTCAAAAAGAGTGGTTGTATGTTTGGTCAAACAATTAAAATATACAAGCATAATGTAAGCATTGGAGCATTGTAATTTGTGATATCAATATTTTTTTTACCTTTGTAATGTCCTAATTCAAAAGAAAGACACAGTACTAATCAAAGGTGATTTTTATAAATTCACCTTTTAAATAAATTTAATATCAATTGTGGATTGATAAATTTTCGGTGTTTTATTTTTTTTCGGCATTGATCGCCGTAGAGACGCAATGCATTGCGTCTCTGCAAAAAAACGAAATGATTTCAGAAATTCCACGAAATGAATTTATTCAACCCACCTAATTATTAATAATTATTAAAGTAAAGATGACTGAGAAAGTATCTCTAAAAGAGAAAATTGCGTACGCATTAGGCGACGCATCCGCAAACATTGCATGGAGGGGTGTATCTGCATTCCTAATTATTTTCTACACAGATGTGTTTGGTTTAGCTCCTGGAATCGTTGCCACACTGATGTTGGTGGCAAGAACCAGCGATGGTGTTTCGGATGTTTTGATGGGGGTTATCGGCGACCGAACCAAGTCTAAATATGGTAAATTCCGTCCATGGATCTTATGGACAGCTATTCCGTTGGGTGTCATTCTCTCCCTACTCTATATCTGTCCGGAGAGTTGGTCCACAAACATGAAGATTGCCTACGCATACGTGACCTATATTTTATTTACACTGATATACACGGCCAACAACATACCGTATGGTGCTCTAATGGCTGTCATGACAGGCGATGATCGTGAACGTACCAGCATCGGTTCCTTCCGTATGGTGGGTGCTTTCGCGGGAGGTATGCTTGTACAAGGTTCTCTTTTATTCTTAGTGGCGCATTTCGGTAACGTAAACCCAACCATCGATGTACAGCAACTGGAGAGTGCCAAATATCAAATCACAGTTTCTTCACCAAATGATGTGCAAAACGCTCGCATTCAAACAGAAAACGGAATCGCACAATTCTTAATGGTGGGAAACGAAAATGACACACAAACCATAGGGAAAAGTTTCTCTATGCAGGCTGGTGTCCCATACGTTTTCACTGTTGAGGGTGAAGAGAACATCACGGCAGACAGTTTCTCCATCATCAACCAACGACAGGGATATAGCAAAGCTATCGGTACTCTTTCTATTGTGCTGATTCTTTGTCTTTTCATCACCTTCTATTTCACGAAAGAACGTGTCACTCCTCCTGCTTCTCAAAAGACAAACCTCGCCAATGATCTCTCCGACTTAGTTCAAAACAAGCCCTGGGTCATTCTTTTGGTGGTCGGTCTTATCTTCAATATCTACAACAACATGAAGCAAGGCATCACTGTCATCTACTTCACCCACTACATTCACAATCAGTTGATGGCGGGTGGATACATGACTGTCTTGATGCTCGCCTCTATCGTAGGAGCAGCTGCCACAACACCTTTAAGTAAAATGTTTGGCAAGAAGAATTTGTTTATTGGTGCACTCGGCATCACGGCTATCATCAACTCGCTTCTTCATTTCTGCGGTGCACAAGACACCGTGGCCATTTTCTGTATCGGTGCACTTTCCGAGTGCGCCGCTGCTATTCTTCCAACCTTGTTCTTCACCATGTTGGGCGATGCAGCAGACTACTCCGAATATGTCAACCACCGACGTGCCACAGGTCTGGTTTACTCCGCCGGCTCTTTCGCTACAAAATTTGGTGGAGGTATCGCAGGCGCCATCATCGGATATGTACTAGGTATGTATAATTACAACGGACAGGATTCAGTAGCCATCCAAGGTGCCATACCTGGCATCATCAACTTGATGAGTATCATTCCAGCCGTCATTGCTATCATCGGTGCAGCTGTCATGGTGATGTACCCTCTGAATCAAGAGAAAATGGATAATATCACCAACACACTTAGCGAGCGCAGGAAACTAGAAAATTCTGAAGTTACAGTCTAAGCTGATGGTTCTACCATAAGGGCGGGCCAAGGTCTGCCCTTCTTTTTTATTTTCATCATGTACAAACCCATCACACCTCAATTCATAGGAAGAAAGATTCTCTCGCACATCGATTTTTTGCCCGTTCTGCAAAGAATCGATTGGCGTTACTTCTTTTATGCGTGGCGACTAACGGGCAACTACAAGGGACTCGAGACTTTATGCGATTGCGAAGCTTGTAAAGTGCAATGGCTCCTGCGTTTCAGTCCAGAAGAGAAAGAGAAGGCTAACGAGGCTTATCAACTGATGAAAGATGCCAAAGAGATTCTTCGAAAAGGAATCGTTGAAAAGATTTTTGATCTGTCCGCCATTCTTCTTTTTGCAAAGGCTCATAGTCAAGGCGAAGGAATCCTCCTCACAGATAAAGAGGGAAAAGAACTCTATCTCCCCATGCTTCGGCAACAACACCCCAGCGAACGGAATGGCTATTGTCTCTCAATGACCGATTTCATCTCTCCAAAGGAGGACTTCATCGGTCTCTTCGCTGTTTCTGTGCATGGGGGCGATGAATGGGCAGAACGAGTAAGGACAGAAGGAGACGATTACACCTCTCTACTTATCAAGAGCGTGGCAGACCGTCTGGCAGAAGCCACTGCCGAATGGTTGCATGAAGAAATACGATCTAATTATTGGGGATATGCAAAAACAACTGGAGCGGAAGGCATCAGACCCGCATTTGGTTACCCATCCCTTCCCGATCTTTCGCTTCTGTTTGAGGCTAATAAATTACTGCATCTGGAGGATATCGGAATATTCATTTCCGAAAATGGCGCCATGAAACCCAATGCTTCCATCTGCGGATTACACATTTCTCACCCAGAAGCCACTTATTTCATGATTGGCAAGATTGGTGCCGACCAAAAAGAGGATTATGCCAAAAGAAGAGGCCTATCCACTACAGAATTAGGAAAATGGTTGGTAAATAATTGATACGACAAACCAATCAATAATACTCTATCTGACAACTATATTTAACTTTTCTATCAATATAGTAACGAACACGTTCTGTCATGTTTCCCAACTCATCATACTCTGCCCGATCAAAACCATGACTTTTCCCTAAAACAAAGAAACTGATGTCATTTTTTACAATATCATAATTACCCGACATCTTAGCTGTTTTTTTAGATACAAGCTTACCTTTCTGATCATACAGACTCACCTCTACAATATCCGAACTGCTGTACTTATACACTTCCCGTTTCTTCACACTCCCATCGTCATCATAGTAAGATATTTCACATCTTTTTCCCGCACCACTGCGGTCGAAGACAGAACTATATCGAACTTTCATCTTCCCAGTGTAATAACAATCATATTCTTGAATCTCCAAATAAGACAATCCTCTGTTCTCATTATACTGACATATCATTTTTTTCTTCATCATCTGATTACTAGCATAAATACATAGCTGAATCAAATCTCCATGTTCATTGTATTGATACGTACTATATGCACAAGCAGAGGTGTCCTCCCCACTATATGTCCGAATGACATTCCCCTCCACATCAAAGCTCATTCGACAAACAAAGAAGATTTCACTTTCCGTAGAATCATTATACTCTGTAGAATTAAATAATGTATAATGTTTCACCTTCCCATTCAATCCCAATTCAAGACTATTAGGCACACTGATGGTTTCTATCATCTGCTGTGCAACCGACTTACTTTTCGTGTTGCTCTCTGCTTCATTAGCAGCCATTGCACACGAAAAGGCACAAGCGTAGATAAAGAACAATGTGTATATAATCTTTTTCATCCTAAATTAAGAACGCACACGCACTATATTTAATTCTATGTTATTTTTTTCCGCACAAATATAAATTTTTATTATTTTATTCCGCACTTTTTAATCATTAATTAACAGAAAATATTACCAACACATCTTCCCTTTTCTTATTTTTGTAAAAACTTATCATTATAAAAATGGATTTTACGGGATTGGAAAGAATGGATTGGAACAAGCTCATCACCACCAAAAGATTTGGATTGGAGGATTATCATAATGTCAACGAACAAGATCGAACCGAGTTTCAACGGGATTTCGACCGACTCATATTCTCTTCTCCATTCAGAAGGTTACAGAACAAAACTCAAGTTTTCCCGCTTCCAGGAAGTATCTTCGTTCACAACCGATTAACTCACAGTCTTGAAGTTTCATGTGTGGGCAGATCGTTAGGAAACGCGGTGTCCAAAGCATTACGACAAAAATACGGACAAGCATCCGAAGAAAATCTCAATGAAATCGGTGCCATTGTTTCCGCCGCCTGTCTGGCTCATGATATGGGGAATCCTCCATTCGGACATTCTGGAGAAACTGCCATTTCCTCCTATTTCTCAGAGGGAAACGGTCAAAAGCTAAAGGACAAATACAATCTCACTGACAGTCAATGGAATGATATAATTCATTTCGAAGGAAACGCTAATGCATTTCGGCTTCTCACGCATCAGTTTGACGGCCGACGAAAAGGTGGTTTTGTGCTCACCTACTCCACAATAGCCTCCATCGTAAAATATCCTTATAAATCAGACTATATTACAGACAAAAAGAAAAAGTTTGGTTTCTTTCAAAGCGAAAAAGAGGATTTCAAAAAAATTGCGGATGATTTAGGTCTGATCCGTATAGACGATTATAAATACGCACGTCATCCTCTCGTATATCTAGTAGAGGCTGCTGACGATATCTGTTATGAAATCATGGATATCGAAGATGCTCACAAGCTCAAGCTTATCAGTTTCGAAGAAGCAAAAGAACTGTTAATGTCGTTTTTCAACGAAGAGCAAAAAACGCATAAAGAGAAACACATGTCCACCATAAACGATGAAAATGAGCAGATTGCCTATCTTCGTTCTTCTGTCATCGGTGTGTTGGTTAAAGAGTGCTCCCGTGTGTTCATCGACAACGAAGAGGCTATTCTCTCTGGTGTTTTTTCCTCAACCTTGATTGAAAGTATAGACAATCAAATAAGAGCTGCATACGAAAAATGCCAAAAGATTTCCTGTAAGAAAATATACAAATCCAAAGATGTTGTTGACATAGAAATAGCAGGTTACAATATCATATACACTCTAATGGAAAAAGAGATCGATGCTGTATTCAATGCAGATAAGGCCTATTCCAAACAACTATTAGCTCGCATTCCAGAACAATACGAGATTGAATATGAAGATCCCTACAGACGTATCATGGCTGTATTAGATTATATATCGGGTATGACCGACATCTACGCATTGGATCTTTATCGTAAAATCAACGGCATGAGTCTGCCGAGCCTATAAAAAACAAAAGGAGGATAACACATGAAAAAGAACATACTATTCATTTGGGCATTTTGGGCCTACGCTCTATGCACATTAGCGCAAACGACTGTTTTTCAACCCGTTTCTGTCAAAGAAATAGATTTTGAAAAAAACAGTAAGATCTTCAATGAACTAATGAAAAGAGCCTCGCAGAAGGACTTCGACTACAATACACTTACCAAAGAGGAACAAAGCATATTCGACGAAACCAAGGAAAGTTATTGGGATGTTATTGGTGCTGCATGTAGTTGGTACTGCGCTGGAGGTCCCTCCTCCGTCACCGCATCCAGTCAACTAAAACCACAGGGCGCCGTCAACTACAAAGCCAGTTATGCACACGATCTGAACTACAGGACTGCCTGGGTGGAGGGCGTAGCAGGCTACGGAATCGGTGAATACCTGACTTACTCATTCAAAGGTGGCGACCCCAGGATAACCACCATCATCGTCGTTAACGGTTACGTGAAAAGTCAGAAAGCTTTCAAGGAGAACAGTAGAGTGAAAAAGCTGAAAGTTTACAAAGACAACAAACCCATCGCCATACTGGATTTGAAGGACATCATGGGTGAACAACGTTTCGAAATCGGCACACTCGGGGATAACACGCCAGGTTCGCCTGATTGGAAATTGAAGTTCGAAATCATGGAAGTTTATAAGGGCGATAAATATGACGACACTGCTCTATCGGAAATCTATTTCGACGGAATAGACGTGCATTGTCTCGCCAAAGGGACAAAGATAACAATGGCGGATGGTTCCGAGAAAAACATCGAAGAGATAAAAGAAGGGGATGAAATATTGTCCTTCACAACAAGCAACACGACAAGTAAAAGTATAGTAAAGGCTATAGCAGAAAAGAGTCACACCGACTTTGTCACCTACCGATTCAAAAGCGGAAGAAGCCTCACCTGCACGTTGGATCATCCTCTCTTCAGCCCTAAATTCGGCTGGGTATCATGCGACCCTGAGAAGAGCAAATTGTACAAAGGATTCGGTAATGTGGGGATGATAAAAATCGGGACATACATTCTGCAATCGGATGGTTCAGATGACCAAATCATAGCCATTGAGAAAGGAAGAGAAAAGCAACCATTCTACACCATCACAGAGCTAAGTGACAAGCACATAGGATTCTTCGCCAACGGTGTATGCGTCGGCTTAGAAGGATTGAAATAAATGAATTGATTAACGGTCCTTGCGTTCTATCTCACGAAGATTCTCCATCTTCTTTTTCTTCAAGAACTCATAGATGCCCTCTAGATGTTCCGTCACCTTTTTATGACCGAACTCATAGACCTTCGTCACCAGACCATCCAGGAAATCACGATCGTGCGAAACCACAATCAACGTGCCGTCGAAATCCTTCAAGGCAGATTTCAGGATGTCTTTCGTCTTCATGTCCAAGTGATTCGTCGGCTCATCCAAGATAAGAAGATTGACAGGTTCAAGCAGCAGTTTTATCATAGCCAAACGTGTACGTTCACCTCCTGAGAGCACCTTCACCTTCTTTGTAGAGTTCTCGCCACCAAACATAAACGCACCCAAAAGGTCCTTGATCTTATTACGGATCTCACCTTTCGCCACATCATCGATTGTCTGGAATACCGTCAGTTCTCCATCCAGCAAAGAAGCTTGATTCTGTGCGAAGTAACCAATCATCACATTGTGTCCCAACGACAATTTGCCCTCATGTTCGATTTCGTTCATGATGCACTTCACCATAGTGGATTTACCTTCACCATTCTTACCTACGAAAGCGACCTTTTCGCCACGTGCAATCGTAAACGACGCATCTTTGAAAACCAAGTGATCCCCATAAGATTTTCCCACACGGTCTGCAATCACTGGGAAGCTACCCGAACGAGGAGAAGGCGGAAACTTTAAGCGAAGTGCCGAGGTATCCTCCTCATCCACCTCCAAGATCTCCAGTTTCTCCAGCATCTTCACACGCGACTGTACCTGTAATGTTTTAGAGTAGGTACCTTTGAAACGCTCGATGAATTCCTTGGTTTCAGCAATCATCTTCTGTTGCTCATCGTATGCTTTTTGCTGTTGCTCTCTACGTTCTTTCCGCAGTTCCAAATAGTGAGAATAATTCACCTTGTAATCGTAAATTCTACCCATGGTCACCTCTATGGTGCGAGTAGTTATATGATCGACGAAAGCACGGTCGTGAGAGATCACAATCACCGCTTTCGCGCTCTCAATCAAGAAATCCTCCAACCATTGGATTGATTCAATATCCAAATGATTGGTAGGCTCATCCAATAAAATGACATCAGGTTTCCGCAATAGGATCTTGGCCAATTCAATTCTCATGCGCCAACCTCCGCTAAATTCCTTCGTTGGCTTATTCAGATCCTCCCGAACAAACCCAAGGCCCAACAATGTTTTTTCAACATCAGCCTCATAGTTAATCTCTTCAATTGAATAATATTTCTCACTTAAAGTAGAAACTTGTTCAATCAGATTCATATAGTCATCGCTCTCATAATCAGTTCGTTCAGACAGTTCTTTATTCAAACGCTCAATCTCCTTTTCCATCTCGAACAGTTCCGAGAAAGCCAAAGAAGCCTCTTCAAAAACCGTACGATGGTCTTCCGTCATCAGATGTTGAGGAAGATAAGCCACCACCGTACCTTTCGGAACGGTTACCGCCCCTCTGGTAGGAGTTTGTATTCCAGCTAGGATTTTTAATAATGTTGATTTACCCGCACCATTTTTCCCCATAAGGGCGATGCGATCACTTTCGTTTACCTGAAACGATATATTTTCAAAAAGAGTCGTGCCTCCGAACTCAACAGTCAACCCGTCAACCGATATCATACTAATTTTTTCTGCAAAAATACGCTATTTTTTTCAATTCCACAGATTAAAACATATTTCTGATTTTTGCATAAAAACATCAAGCGAATGGCACCAAGTTCTCTTTCAAATTTTATCATTCTCATTTTCTTTCATTTACTTTATTTATTCAACAAAAAAGATTAACTTTGGGAAATTTTAATTTTCGCTTCTAATTTCATGTTATTTAAAGACATATACGGACAGGATTCTATCAAGCAAACCTTCATAAAAGCAGTGAGTAGCAATAGATTAGCTCATGCGATTCTGCTATACGGTCCGCAAGGGACGGGAAAACTTGCTTTAGCCATTGCTCTCGCCCAATACGTAGAATGTCAAAACAAACATGATGGAGAAGCCTGTGGGGTATGTCCATCCTGCAAGCAGTTTGCCAAAATTGCCCATCCAGATTTACATTTTGTATTTCCGATTACTCGGTCCAGCGATTCTACCACATGTGACAATTTTCTCCCCGAATGGAGGAATCAGGTACAAGAATTTCCTTATTTCAATTTAGAGGAGTGGGAAAAGGTCATCAGCCGAGACAATAAGCAAAGTACCATCTATACGAATGAGAGCAATGAAATCTTAAAAAAGCTAAGTGCCAAATCGTATGAGTCAGAATACAAAATAATGATTGTCTGGATGCCTGAGAAAATGCAAGAGGATTGTGCCAACAAGCTATTAAAGATCATCGAAGAGCCTCCGACAAAGACATTATTCATTTTAGTTAGCGAAGACATCGAGAAGATACTTCCAACGATTCTCTCCAGAACTCAAAAATTTTTCGTTCCCCCGCTAACAGAAGCAGATATTGCACAAGCATTAGGCGACAAATATGACTTGCCGGCAGACAAGCTATCAAACATTTCGCACATAGCTAATGGGAATTTGATAAAAGCAATCAATCTCATAGAGACATCTCAGGAAGAAAACGAATATTTCAATCTATTTGTCAACATCATGCGTCGAAGTTTTTTGAGAGACGCTCACGGGATGAAAGCATGGGCCGACGAAATATCGAAAATAGGCAGAAAAAAACAAATTGCCTTTCTTCGATACGCACAAACGATGATTCGAGAGAACTTCATTCTCAATCTTCACGAAAGTAAATTAAACTATTTAACGCAAGAAGAGAATAATTTCTCCGTGCGTTTCTCTCCCTTCATAAACGAAAAGAACATCTATGGCTTTCTTTCAGAATTAGATCTAGCGGAGAGACACATTGAGCAAAACGTACAATCCAAAATCGTTTTTTTTGATTTTGCCTTGAAAATAACAATGCTCATAAAAATGAGATAATACAAAACAATATATAAAATACAAATAAAAACAATATATGAGTATAAACAATGGCTGCCAAATGAATAGTAAAGGTTGCAGCAAAAAGACAGACCAAAAATTGGATACATTTGACTGGTTATGTGACATTCCTGAATCTTCAAGTGCCACTGATTTAGTCGAAATAACCTTCAAGAATACAAGAAAAGGATATTACCGCAATTCTAATGATTTAACCTTAGAGAAAGGCGACATCGTAGCGGTAGAAGCCACTCCCGGACATGACATCGGCACTGTTTCCATGACAGGTCAACTGGTTCTTGCCCAAATGAAAAAATACCATATTGATCAAACTCGCACAGAGATCAAACGAATTTATCGAAAAGCACGTCCAAGCGACTTGGAAAAATACGAAGAATCTAAGGCGAAAGAACATGAGACCATGCTACAAGCGAGAAAAATTGCGGAAGATCTCAAACTCAACATGAAGATTGGCGATGTGGAATATCAAGGAGATGGAAACAAGGCTATTTTCTACTACATAGCCGATGACCGTGTCGATTTCCGTGAACTCATCAAAGTGCTAGCAGACACGTTCCATGTCCGAATAGAGATGAAACAAATTGGTGCCAGACAAGAAGCCGGACGTATCGGAGGCATTGGTCCTTGTGGAAGAGCACTTTGCTGTTCTAGCTGGATGACTAAGTTCAGTTCCGTAGCCACCAGTTCGGCTCGTTATCAAGAGATTTCGCTCAACCCACAAAAGATGGCGGGACAATGTGCAAAACTAAAGTGTTGCCTCAACTTTGAAATCGATGCATACGTTGAAGCGCAGAAGAATATTCCAGACCGTAACATTCAACTGGAGACAATGGACGGAGTTTTCTACCACTTCAAAACAGATGTGTTTGGTGGCATCATGCAATACTCCTCCTCTCCTTCCATGGCTGCAAACATCGTATCAATACCTGTTGAACGTGTGAAAGAGATCATCGCGCTAAACAAACAAGGTATCAAAGTGGAATCTTTGTTGGAAAGCACAGAGAAAGAACGGATAATCGACTACGAGAATGTGGTGGGTCAAGATAGTTTGACACGATTCGACAGAAAGAAAAAGAAAAAGAAGAACAAAGGAAATAACGGATCAAACAACAATGTCGAGGCTTCCTCCGCCAATGGAGAGAACAACTCTGAGCCAAAAGCAAATGTCACTTCCGAAGCACAAGCAGCCCCTGCCGAACAAAATGATTCAACGCAACAAGCAGGAGGCAATGACCGTCAAGGAAGAAACAACAGAGATGGTAGAAGAGACAGAAGGAACCGCGACAACTCAAAAAGAGATGCTGCCGGGAAAGACACTGAAACAAACAATGTTCCCACATCATCTAACAATGAATCGGAGGCACAATCCACTAGTGACAAAAACAATGATCACCGCAACCGGAAAAACAGAGATTTCAGGAGAAGAGACATGAACAAGAAGGGGGAAAGAGCAGGCAACAAACCTGCAGACTCCTCAGCAGAACAGAAAAATGCAGCGCCTCAAGCTTCTAATAATTCAAACGACCATGAATAAGAACAGTAGCATATTCAAGACAATAGGTCTTATGATCACACTGCTTTGTGCCATGACAGGCTGTGAAAGCAACATCGTGTTTCAAGATGCCGCAACACTTGCGGAATCCTCTTGGTATAAGAAAGACATCGTATCATTTGAATATGACGCCCAAGATACGACATCGTTGTATAATGTCATCATTGACATACGAAACGAAGCAGATTATCCATACAAAAACTTTTGGTTGTTTGTTCATTCCACCTCCCCACAAGGAATCGACTATTCCGACACCCTTGAATGTGTTTTAGCTGATAACTTCGGAAGATGGATCGGCAAATCATCTGGATCATTGTATGCTCTTCCCGTCTTATTTTTGTCAAACACAAAATTCCCTCAAAAAGGAATTTATCACTTTGATTTAATTCAAGGCATGCGTTCGGACACCTTGAAGGGCATACATGAAATAGGAATCAGAATAGAAAAAGCAGAAGCAAAACAATAATTCATCAAACGAATGGGAAAGAATAAATTAGCTAAATTTAGTGACATGGAAACGTTTCCACACGTTTTCCAATATACTTTTTCAGCGTTTCAAGAGCAAAGAGAAGACTTCCATTTAAAAGGCAAATGGAACACATTTTTTGGCAATGACAATCCTATCGTATTAGAATTAGGATGTGGCAAGGGTGAATATACTGTTGCATTAGCTGAGCTCTATCCCGACAAAAATTTCATCGGAGTCGATATCAAAGGAGCTCGCATGTGGACAGGAGCAAAAGAATCTTTTCTGAAGAAGATGAAGAATGTTGCGTTTATCCGAACTAACATAGAAATCATCTCCTCCTTTTTCTCTGAAAACGAAGTATCAGAGATATGGCTTACGTTCCCCGATCCTCAAATGAAGAAGACAAGGAAACGACTCACTTCTACTCGTTTCATGGAATTATATCAGTCTTTCGTACAACCCGACGGAGTCATTCACCTAAAAACAGATAGTAATTTCATGTTCCAATACACATGCGAAATGGTGAAAGCTAACCAGTACGAAGTATTGTTCCAGAACGATGATTTATATCACTCTGATTTTTCTGATGACAAAATACTCTCCATCAAAACATTTTACGAGCAGCAATGGATTGAAAGAGGACTAACGATCAAATATATCAAGTTCAAATTAAGCAAAAGGGAATCATTTATTGAACCCAATGTTGAAATAGAATTAGATAATTACAGAAGTTACAATCGAACAAGAAGAGGAATAGACGAACAAGCAAGATAATTATGGAAACGAAAGAATTACAAGCTCTGTTTGAACGAGAGCTAAAGAATTTAAACTGGAATATCGATCCTAAGAATCTATATTCCCCTATTGAGTACGTACTATCACTAGGTGGCAAGAGAATCAGACCTGTGACCGCACTTATGGCTTGCCAACTTTTTTGTGGCGATGCAACCAAAGCCATGAAACCAGCATTGGCCTTGGAAGTCTTTCATAACTTCACGCTTCTTCATGATGACATCATGGATCGTGCAGAGATGCGAAGAAATCAACCTACCGTTCACATCAAATGGAACGATAACACAGCCATACTGTCTGGCGACGCCATGCTTATCAAAGCATACCAACTCCTAGAACAGTGCGACTCTCAATCATTCCCTTCCATTCTTAAATTATTTTCCAAAACAGCTGCTGAAGTATGTGACGGACAACAATACGACATGGATTTCGAAGAACGTATGGATGTAACAGTCAACGAGTACCTTGAAATGATTCGTCTCAAGACGGCCGTTCTCCTAGCTGCCAGTCTAAAGATAGGTGCACTCTGTGGAGGTGCAGAAGAAAAAGATGCCCAATATCTATATGAGTTCGGCATAGGCATAGGCATAGCATTTCAACTGAAGGATGATTTACTAGATGTTTATGGGGACACGAAAGATTTCGGAAAAGAAATCGGAGGCGATATATGTTGCAACAAGAAAACATTCCTGCTGATTAATGCTTTAAACCAAGCAAAAGACGATGACCATGAGGAATTGCTAAAATGGATCGAAAGAAAAGAGTTTAACCGTTCTGAAAAGATTGAAGCAGTCACTCAGATATATAACAAACTACACCTTCGACAACTCACAGAAAGTAAGATGAAGGAGTATTACGAGAAAGCGTTAGACGCTTTACGTAAGATCAACAGAAGCGAATCCGAGAAAGAATGCTTCTACCAATTAGCCAACAATCTAATGTACAGAATCAGTTAAGATATAAGAAAATGCCATATAGAAGATTACCTAATACAAATCAAGCAAGATTGCGTTCTCTTCAGACTGCAGTTAACATGGGTGACTTCGTTGACATGTACGACCTCGCCTTTTCTTACAAGCACTGGGAAGAAGCCAAAGTGCTATTAGCTCGTTATGAGCGTGCCATGCAAGAAGGAAGACAATGCAGTGATACGCAATTCAAAGCCAGCAAGAAACTTCAGGAAGAAGCTAAAATTGCCAGACTTTATGTCTCTCATTTCATACAAGTCCTCAATATGTGTGTGCAACGAAATGAGATCAAAGCTGAGTACAAAGAACTATATGGGCTTGACCCCGACAACTACACTGTTCCCGACCTCAACACAGATGATGGTCTCATCGAATGGGGGAAACGAATTATCGAAGGCGAGCAGAAAAGATTATCAAAAGGAGGAACACCCATCTATAATCCTGCCATAGCCAAGGTAAGAGTTCACTATGATATTTTCTTGGAAAACTACAACAACCAGAAGATATTACAAAACAACACGTATAGGAGCATCGAAAATATCACAAGCCTCAACGATGAAGTTGACAAACTAATTGTCAACATCTGGAACGAAGTGGAAAAGAAATATGAGGCTCTTTCTCCTCAAGAGAAGCTTAACAGTTGTCGAGAATACGGACTAATCTATTACTATCGAAAAGGGGAAGAAATTCCTAAATAAACATTCAGAGAAATGAAAATAACGCTGTACTTACGTCATCAGACATCCTTTGGAGAAGAGATTTTCATTCAAGGAGACATCAAAGCACTTCATGGCAAAGGCGATGCAGGCTTACCTCTTGAATATACAGAAAACGGATGGTGTATATCCTTTTATACAGAAGAGAAAACCTTCCATTATAGTTTTTATATTCAAAAGGATAAACGCATCATACTAAGCGAGGAGAAGTTTTCTCATGAGTTCGGACCTCTATCCAAAGAGTACAAAACGATTCTCATTTACGACAATATTGTATCGAATGCCGCACCATCTCGGATCTTTCAATCGGCTGTTTTTTCCAAGGTGATTCGAAGACACGAAATTGAAACAAAAAAGAGCCGAAACATAAAAATCCCTATTGTTTTCAAAACATGGTCAACCAATATAAACTTCAATCACAGGCTTTCAATTATAGGGAATTGTTCCGCACTAGGAACATGGACGGAAAGTGATTCAAAAGAGATGGGAGCTCTTACGTATCCTCATTTCAAAAAGACACTGGATGCAAATAAACTAACCTTCCCTTTAGAATACAAGTACGTCATTACGGATCCTAAACAAAACACTATTATATGCTGGGAAGAAGGCTATAATCATCGGCTACCTTCCATTTTAACACCAGCCATAGATCTTATCATTGTTAATGATCCTTGTCCTAAATTCAACCTGCCAGATTTCAAGGGGGCAGGAACAGCTATTCCTGTTTTCTCTATCCGAACGAAAAAAAGCTTCGGATGTGGTGAATTCAACGACATAAAACTATTGGCAGACTGGGCCGCCATGACCGGGCAACGAATCATTCAAACACTGCCAATCAACGACACAACCGTCATGGGCGATTGGAGAGATTCTTATCCCTATAGTGCCATCTCTGTATATGCTCTCCACCCTATGTATCTTAACATAGAGGAGATCGGTGCTTTGGCAAATAGCAAAGAATACAAGGCATTACAGAAGAAACTGAATGATGAAGCTGACGTGGACTATGAGGCTGTCAACTTACACAAATGGCGCTTCATACACGAGCAGTACGAACAATATGGAGAAGAGACATTCAATTCTCCAGAATTCAAACTCTTTTTCAAAGAAAACCAATCCTGGCTGAAAGCATACGCCGTCTTCAGTTACCTACGGTACAAACATGGCACATCAGAGTTCAGTCAATGGGGAAAAGATGGGAAATACGACACTTCACGGATAGAATTCTATTGCAATCCTAAAGAAAACAAGGAATACGACGATGTTGCCATTCATTTCTTTGTGCAATACCATCTTCACAAACAACTATGCAATGCCGTACAATACGCACATTCTAAAGGAATTGCTCTTAAAGGAGATATTCCTATCGGCGTCAACCGAAACAGTGTCGATGTGTGGATGTATCCAACATTATTCGACCGTGAAGGAAGTGCTGGTGCGCCACCAGATTATTTTTCAAAAACAGGACAGATATGGGGATTCCCTATATACAATTGGGAAGAGATGGCAAAGGATCATTATGCATGGTGGAAGAAAAGATTTCAAAGTCTTTCTTGCTATTTCGATGCATACAGAATCGACCATATACTAGGTTTCTTCCGCATTTTCCGTACACCTACTACTGCTAAGATGGGGTTACTCGGACAATTTTCTCCAGCATTACCTCTATCAAAAGAAGAAATCGAATCATTCAATATTCCATTCGACAAAGATAAACTCACACAACCCATCATTAACGAGGAAGTGCTGACAAAAATCTTTGGAGAGGATAAATCAATCGTCAAAGAGAAATACCTTGAGCAAACAGGCAATGACACATACCGTTTGAAAAAGGATTTCGATACGCACGAAAAGATTGACAAAGCAATTGATGATTCCGCAGAATATCAAACACTGAAAACTGGATTATATTATCTATGTTGTCAGGTGTTGTTCATCGAAGATTATAAAGAGAAAGGGAAATATCACCCAAGAATCAGCATAGAACAGAGTTACGCCTACTCGACACTAGATCCATCATTACAAAAAGCAATGAAGGAGATATACGAGGATTTTTACTATCATAGGCATAATGACTTTTGGAAAGCAGAAGCAATGAAGAAGCTGACCCCTCTCATAGAATCAACAAACATGATGGTTTGTGGCGAGGATTTAGGCATGGTTCCTCAATGTGTACCTTCTGTAATGCGAGAATTAGAAATTTTAAGTCTGGAGATACAACGAATGCCAAAAGAGATGTTCGTCGAATTCGGTTGTCTAAGTCATATCCCTAGAGAATCCGTTTGCACCACATCCACACACGACATGAGTACCATGCGCCAATGGTGGGAAGAAGACCGAGAAAGCACGCAACGTTATTTCAGCAATGAGCTTCATCAATATGGGAAAGCTCCCCTATTCTGCGAGCCCTGGATTTGTCAACAGATTATAGAGAATCATCTAAGCTCTCCAGCCATCTGGGTAATTCTACCCATTCAAGACTGGATGGCAACAGATGGGAATATACGATGGGATGAGACAAACAAAGAACGTATCAACGACCCTAGCAATCCCAACAACTATTGGAAATACAGGATGCACATATCTCTTGAAGAATTAATGAAAAAAGAGGAATTCAACGAACGCATTCGTCACATGATTCTAAAGAGCAACCGCTGATAGAAACAAATCCAATCACGGACAATCAATCAACTTATCGAACTCTAATCTTTCGTCCCACGCGTAAGATTGTGGTACTCTTTATACGATTCAATTTACATAATTTAGCGACAGTCGTATGATACTTCCTTGCGATCTTACCTAGATTATCGCCCTGACGTATTTTATAATATTGAGCAGGACTATGCAGATAAGTATAAAACTCCTTGAATGACTCTTTCTTCTTGATTGTATATGTATCCGACTTCATATACATCGTATCAGGAGTGATCTCCAATAGATTTCTAGCATTGATCGGATTACCTAAAAAGCGGAACTCAAAATGCAGATGAGGACCTGTTGAACGGCCTGTATTACCGCCCAATCCGATAACATCACCAGACTTCACATCTTGATTTGTAGTTACCAACACTTTCGACAAATGTCCATACAAGGTCTCCAGTCCATTGGCATGTTGCAACAAAACGAAATAACCATATCCTTTCTTCTTTGAACCGACCCGTGCGATACGCACCTTACCATCAAATGCAGCATGAACAGAATCTCCAATTGCCAATCGCATATCCGTACCCGCATGGAATCGTCCCCAGCGTTCACCACACTCGGAAGTCACCACATTGATATTAGGAGGATAAAATCCACGGCAATCCACGACGAATGTATCCTTTATAGAATCAATTGGGAAACGGTATGGATTCACCCGAGTGCTATCCCACCCGTTTCTATACAAATTAACAAGGACACTATCCTTCAAAGAATCAACAGGAAGGCTTAGTGATGTATAACTTTTCACACCAGCTGAGTCCATATCCAACGATGACACATCTTCATCCAACACATCATCTTCCGAGGTAGAACTAGGTTCTGTGGCTACTTCATCCTGTGCAAATAAGGAAATTGCATAAACACACACAGCAAATAACAACTTCAATCGTTTCATCATCCTATTTTATAAACAAATAATCAAAATTTCACAACCGTGCAAAGGTACGAAAAAAGAGCATAATTTCAAACATATTATTTCCCGTACTGACAAAACGGAAACATAATAAATTATAAATGAATGATTTATTGACAAACCAGCCATTCAATCCATACCAAGTTCAATCCATTCAAGAAATCATGCCTGTTTTTTTTCTTGCCGAGACTTCTGATTTAGAGCTTTAAGTTTCAAGATGTACTTTTTTTTCTCCCAAGCCTTCTTTTTAGCTTCATATTCTTCCTGATGTCTCTCTAAAAAATTATCAGCCATACAACAACTACCTTTTTTTATCGAATTGTAACCATAGATGCGCCATATCCATATTCCTGGAATGAAGCATCCTGAACATAACAAGTAGGATATTTGGTCTTTAACTGTTTCAAAAGTTCCTTTCGCAACACCCCATTCCCTTTACCATGAATAAACACAATCTTCTGTCCTTTCTTTTTTATATTCTCCTGCATGATCTGATTAAACGTATCCAACTGATACTGAAAGATATCATTTGCGGAAAGACCGTTTGTATTATCAATCAACTGATTAGCATGCAAATCCTTCACAATCAATTCTGGAGTCTTTCCTTTCACCGACATCTTAGCGGGGAAAACGGTTTCCTTTTGTCGCAAAACACGATCTATGTCATCTTCCGTCACTCCAATAGAATAAGGAAGATCATTTTCGACCACAGGGAAAAGCAAGGCCTGTTCGTCGAAATAATCATTTTCCACGAAACTATGTAGTTTATAGAACTTCACCGCATTCTGTTTAAGTTGAACATCATAAACAGGTTTCAACGTATAGGTGCGTTTCTGTTTCAATGCCATGATCTGCACACGCAATTGTTCCCAATCATTCAAATCGTTTCGTTCCACTTCTTGCAACAAGATCTTTGTATTGGGTTGAATAAAACCAACTGCTTTCGAAACAAACTTTGTACCGATAAGTGAGGCCACATTATAGGCTAAATAGTAATTGCTATCATTGATCAGATATGCATCGAAATTCGTAGAGGAAAGCATCTTTTCATTCTGCGGCAAAAACGCCAACATAACATTCAGCACTTCGCCTTCTGGTGTCTCCTCTTGCGGTTTATACGAAAGATCGTCATTCGTTTCTTTTTCAATAAAATCATCCAATGTTTCGATTTCCTTCTCCTTCTTTTTCTCTTGAGTATGTATTGTCGTATCCGTCTCCACCACAACACATTCACGAACAAGTGTTGGTACATCGAAGCCATCCTCATCTGTTACCATCACCATTTCTCTATTGATTATTTTACTTACTACGCCCCCGCCTATTGCATTCAAGAAACGTACTCTATCGCCAACTTTCACCATATACAAACAACATTTAATTTCTATTGGGTGAGGTATAAAAAGTTTATCCACCCACAATTATATTACTTTTGATTAACAGTGAGTCCACAGAACGCACCATTTACCATTCTTGATTCTATACACTTACAGATATAGAATTCTTTCGTGCCACAAAATTAAGAATATTATTAGAATAAATCACCCTTCTCTAATCATCCATAACACATTTTTTAAGTACTTTTGCATTGTAAAATTTTTTGAATCATGCAGAATCCACAAGATATCACCATAGAAGATTTCAATTATGATCTTCCAGACGAGCGAATAGCCAAGTTCCCCATTGAAAAAAGAGACGAATCAAAGCTCTTGCTCTATCAACATGGAAGAATAACGCATTCAACTTTCAAATATCTTCCCGATTATCTAAACTCTGGTGATTTATTAATCTGCAACAACACCCGTGTGATTCAAGCTCGACTTCTTTTCCAGAAAGAGACGGGAGCCCATATCGAGATCTTCTGTCTTGAACCAGTGGAGCCCAACGACTATATCCTCACCTTTCAGGCCACAAAAGAATGTGTATGGAAATGCATGGTGGGGAATGCCAGCAAATGGAAAAACGGGTTCTTGTCAAAATCCGTAAACATCAATGGAAAGGAGATCCTTTTCAACGCAGAAAAAAGAGAAACCTGTGGGAATGCCTATATTGTCCGTTTCTTTTGGGACGACACAGACATCAATTTTGCATCTATTCTTGATGCGTTCGGCATACTACCCATTCCACCATACTTGCACAGAGAGACGATTGATCGTGACAAGATCACATACCAAACCGTTTATTCTAAAATCAAAGGATCTGTTGCCGCACCTACAGCAGGACTGCATTTCACGCCAGAAGTGTTTGAGGCCCTTCAACAGAAAGGTATCGAACACGAAGAGGTGACCTTGCATGTTGGAGCCGGCACCTTCCAACCCGTTAAATCCGACACCATCGGAGAGCACAAAATGCATGCGGAATGGATTTCCGTCAAGAAACAAATCATTGAAAAGATTTGCAAAGCAGGTAAAGTTGTTGCCGTAGGAACCACATCTGTTCGAACGCTAGAGAGTCTATATTATATAGGTTGCCAAATCATAGAGAACAGCAACATACTTGAAACCGAGATTTCAGTTCCGCAATGGATGCCTTACGAAAAAGGCTATCAGTATAGTACGCAAGAAAGTCTAGAAGCAATCCTTCGTTATATGGAGAAGCACGGGTTGGAAAACATTAGTGCCAGTACACAAATCATCATCGTCCCTGGATATACCTTTCACCTAGTCAAGGCCATCATCACCAACTTTCACCAACCACAAAGCACACTTTTACTCCTCATATCAGCATTTGTGGGTGACGCATGGAAAGAGATATACAACTATGCACTAAGCAATGATTTTCGCTTCTTAAGCTATGGTGACAGTTCATTGCTTATTCCGTGATTATCTAAAGATTATTTCATGACATAGTCACAACCCCGATTACACCAGACAGTACAATCAGCAAGATAGGATTGACCTTGAAATAATACAAAGCTACAAAACTAGCAATGAATATCAACACAGATATATTGCAGTTTCCTATACCAAAGTCCGCAAAGCTTTCTCTGTTAAACAGCATCAGAGCCGCTGCCAAAATCAGTCCACCTAAGACAGGTCGCAAACCTGCCATTGCATACTGAACATACTTATTATCTTTGTTCCCCATCAAGAAACGAATCACCAAAAACATCAAAGCAACAGAAGGGAGGCAAAGAGAAACAGTTGCCACGACAGCACCCGGCAAGCCAGCTAATGTATAGCCAACATATGTCGCCATGTTTATCGAAACAGGGCCCGGCGTCATCTGCGAAATAGCCAACATATCAGAATACTCCATCAAGGTAAGCCAACCGAAATGATCCACCGTTTCAAATTGAATCATAGAGAGCATAGCATATCCGCCACCAAATCCCATCAAGCCAATTTTCAGAAACACATATAACAACTGCAAATAAATCATATTTATTTCCTCATTTTTAAGTACGTTACAAACATTTGAGCAAACACAAGAAGGAATACCAGCAGGACAATCAGGATTGGCGACACCTTAAACATCCATATCACAAACGCGACAGACAAAGGAATCCATATTGTTTTCAATGAACAAGTTTGTTTCATCAACTTCACTGCTGGCACTAAAATCAACGCAACCACACAAGGGCGAATACCACGAAATGCACTTTCCACAATCTGATTATCTTTTATTTCTTTAAAAAAGATGGCAATCAATATGATCGCAATAAACGATGGCAACGCAGCACCCACTGCCGAGCAGAAAGCCCCCAATTTACCTCTGAGCTTATAACCAACATACAAAGCGGTATTTACGGCAAAGACTCCCGGCAGGGTTTGAACCACAGCAATCAAATCCCAAAATTCATCTTTCGTCAAATAACGTTTTTTCTCTACTATGGAGATTTCCACCATCGACAACATCGCATATCCCCCTCCTAACGTAAAAGCGCCTATTTGGAAAAAAATTTTAAATAATTCTGCTAATTTTACCATCCTACTCCCTTTTTATGGTACAAAGTTAACCTTTTATATCTCTTTTTCGAAAAAATTCTTTTTAAAAATTTGGAGATACAAAAATTATGCGTACCTTTGCAACGCTTTTGAGAAATAAAGCAATTGAGGGAGAGCTAGTAGCTCAGCAGGTAGAGCACATCCCTTTTAAGGATGGGGTCTTGGGTTCGAGCCCCAACTGGCTCACCAAAGCGATCAAGGGAATTTCTTGATCGCTTTTTTTGCCTTATATAAATAGTTCCGCACATGACACTACTAGTATTATCGGTATTATTCACACTTGGCATCTCCTTTTTGTGTTCCTTATTAGAAGCGACATTATACTCAACCACCTCATCATACATAGAGTCTCTACCCACAGAGAAAAAGGGAGTTGAGAATTTAAAGGATCTAAAAACGAACATAGAAAACCCCATAGCCGCCATTCTATCGCTCAACACAATAGCCAACACTGCTGGAGCTGCAGCCGTAGGAGCCCAAGCTGTAGAAGTCTTTGGCAATGCTTATTTCGGCATTTGCTCAGCCGTGCTCACCATTTTGGTTTTGATTTGTTCCGAAATCATCCCTAAGACAATCGGTTCCAACTATTGGAGGGAACTTTGCATTCCTGCAGGCTTTATCATAAGAGGCATCTATTTTCTTTGCTTTCCGCTCGTCGTCATGTCTCGCTTTCTCACCCGATTGTTCACACGCAAGCATACACAGACCGTCAGTCGAGAGGAAGTTGCCGCCCTCACAAACATTGGAGAAAGAGAGGGCGTTTTCAAAAAGAATGAGAGTCTGATCATCAACAATCTTGTCAAAATGGAGAAAGTAAAAGTCCACTCCATCATGACACCGAGGACAGTCGTCTTGGCTGCACAAGAGGACATGACCTTAGAGGAATTTTTCAAAGACAAAAAATTCCTCACCTATTCAAGAATACCAATATACACGGAAGACATCGACGACATCACAGGTTTTGTGCTCAAGACAGACATACTTTTTCATCTGGCAAACAATGAGACCCAAATTAAATTAAAAGAGATCAAAAGAGACATCATGGTTTGCTACGAGAACACCTCCATCACAAAATTCTATGATTTAATGGTTGCCAGAAAAGAACAAATTGCATTGGTGATTGACGAATATGGAGGAATGGACGGTATCATCACGCTGGAAGATGTCATCGAAACCATCTTGGGACTTGAGATCACAGACGAATCAGACAACCAAACAGACATGCAAGCTTTTGCGAAAGCCCTTTGGAAGAAAAGAGCAGAACAATTAGATTACGCAGACGAAAACGATGAGAGCGAAGAAGAAGGACAAAATTAGTCACTTCACCTCCTTATAGTTTTTCATTCCTATAGAAACAGATGAGAGCGCATCCTGTATCAAGCACATTGCCTCTGCCAACTTCTCATCCGCCACAGTCAAGCGATTCACCAGATCCTTTGTTGCCATAACCACATTTGGAGAATCAGCCATGGGTTTGTTTTGAAGAGATTCTATGCACGGTTTAATTCGTTTAGCATCAAATGACAAGCAATCGCACGTAGATTGCACGCTACGTATCAACATATCTACACTTTTAACGACAGAATTACCCTTTATCGAATTTTTCTCCATATAAAACAATCTTTGGTTTCTAAATGTAAAAATAGGACTATTTTTTCTGATAAACAAAATAACGCAATGTGTTTTTCGCAAAAAGGGAAGAGCGAAATCACATTTCACTCTTCCCTTAAACGACTAAAATTCACATATTCAGAAGCTTTACAACAAGCTCCTTGTGATTTATTTCTGATTTTTACTTCTTCAAAATGATCATCTTAGCTTTTCCACTATTTCTCGCAACATACACACCCTCAGGCAATCCTAATTGTTTAACAGCAGAAGCAAGTCCGATCTCTGAACAATAAACCTTGCCCAACCAAACACCTTGTAAAGAAAGGATATCATACGTTGTCTCTGCCAAAGCCGAAGCTGTCTCCTCTACGTCTACTGGATGATCGTTTACTGCTTTAAATACAACCTTGTCGATATTAACAAAATCAGCTTCAATTCCTATTTTCAGAATATGTTTTCCAGCTTCTAATTCTGAAGTCTTTCCTTCGTATTCTTTGAATGTTTTCCAGTCTCCTGAGTTTTTCACCTTGACCGTTTCAGAAATTGCTTTATCATCGATGTAAAGTTTGAACGCAGAACCGTCGCTACCAGAAGCTGCGTAGGCAGTCCACGTATAGGTATCTGTATATTTCACATCCAACGTATATTCAACCCATTCACCATTTGCAGTCCATCCAAGAGAATATTTACCTGTTTCGAACTCTTCGATATCCACTCCATCTTCCGTACGGAACGCTTTACCTTCATCTTTGTCATCGCTATCGTGGAAAGCCATTCCTTCGCCTCCCTCATCATAGAATTCCATCTCAACAGTACCAGGAAGTTCTTGTGCTTTACCATTATAAGGCATTTGAGGAGCCTTCACTTCATAAGTCTTTTTAGCAGTATAATTCTTTCCTTGACTATCTGTCATAGTAACAGAGAAATCATACTTGCCAATTGCCAAGTCCTCCACACTTACCTCATACGGTTCAGCCGACAATGTTGCAATCACCTCTTTTCCTTGATAGAACGTAACTGACTTCACGCTTGCCTCCTTTGGAACAGTAACCTTAGCAGTAAGAGTAACAGTAGCTGGCGCCTCCCCAACATTTGGCGAGAATGAAAGAGAAACACCTGCCGAAGAAGCCTTTCCACACGCATTAGTATATTGTTTGAAGAAAGCCCATAAAGCATTAGAGGTGTGGAAACCATTGTTAGATGGTTCATGATTACGATTGAAAACAGTATGAAGAACAACCTCAGTCTCACAATCTCCATCCTTGTAACGGGTTGTCCTAGAAACATTATTTCTAGTCTCTTCTGGTGTCATGTTACAATTCATTGCCTGTGCAAATTTCTTTATGTAACTCTCAATTCCGCTGTAAGCCATAGTTCCATCGGCATCTCCATGGACATGACAGATAGGCACAGGACGAGAAGTCGAAGTGTTAGCATTCATCAAATTGTAACCCGAAATAGGACCGAAAGCTGCAATCTTATCCGCAGCCTTGTTCATCATGTAGTAGGTGAAAGCACCACCCAATGAGAAGCCTGACAAATAGACCCGAGTTTCATCGATATTATACTGTGATTTCATTTCCGTTATAATATCCAACATAAAATTCACGTCTGACATACCATTTAGGTCCCATCCTGTCTGGAAATCCAACCCCCAAGCAGCGCCTGCGATTCCGACGGGATACACAACGACGAAGTTGGCTGTATCGGCGAGAGAAGGCCATTGGGTTTGGTCTTTTTGATACTGGTAGTCTTGATTCATACCATGACAAGAGATGATCAAAGGTCTATTGTCAGTAATACAATCAGGCACATACAAAAAGTATTGACGGTTTTTTCCTCCCGTATTAATACTTTTCAATCCGTTTTGCTTAGCGGCAGATGCGCTAAATATGCTAATTAAAATAGCAATAAGAAATAAATAATTTTTTTTCATGATATAAAGTGTTGGTTTTTATAATGTAATATCTTATCTGTCAATTTTATGGTTTCACTCACATCCGCAAAGATAGTAAAGAAAACAGAAAAAACAACCTTTGAAAAAATAAAAATAGAACAGAAGAAAAAAAATTACGATTCATCCATTACAAAAAACAGGTTCAGAGGGCTTTAACCTATTATAATTTTTCTAATTTTGCAGGGAATTATAGCAACATGGAATTTTCATTGAACATTATACTATTTCTCTTCTTTTTCGCCACCATTGCAGCTTTTATTCAACGTGTGAGCGGATTTGGATTTGGAATCTGCATCATGACCGTTCTTCCATTCCTTCTCCCCTCATACGGAGAGGCGACGACACTTTCTGGCATGTTAGCACTCACCCAATCCTTTTATGTAGCCTGTTGTATGCGGGAATATATTGTTTGGAAAAGGATTCTCCCCATGTTATTCATCTTTTTGGTCATCTCCTACTTATGCATCGGTGTTGTAGCATCAACTGATACACATACCCTCACACTCATATTAGGTATCACATTAATATTATTAAGCATCTACTTTCTATTCTTTTCCACAAAAATTCACATCCGACAATCTGTTCCCATGCAACTTCTCATGGGTAGCATTAGCGGTGTAATGGGTGGCTTTTTCGGGATGCAAGGTCCTCCAGCAGTTCTCTATTATGTGGAATCCGAGCCTGACAAAAATCATTACGCAGCACAAACCCAGGTTTATTTCGTCATCGGAAACATATTCATGACCTTCTTCCGCGCGCAAAACGGATTCCTCACCCAAGACGTAGCTAAATCCTGGACAATTGCCATCTTCGGTGTCATTGTCGGAACATATATCGGTTCTATCGTTTTCAATCGCATATCAACCAACATCCTAAAAAAAATCATCTACGGATACATTGCCGTCTGCGGCGTTATCTTTCTCTTAAAATAGACTAAAAAGGGAAGTTTCAAAAATCGAGAAAGCTTATTTCTATTCTTTTTGATATTACACGACATATCAATATAATTATTTGACAATAATCAAAAAGAAAAAATAAACAGAAAAATCTAAAACAATATAATTTTTCTCTACCTTTGAAAAGTCAATCGGAACGAATGGCATTTCAATGATTGTAAAACAGGTTCTTGCAGTTATTGAAATCATATTGTAGAACCTACAGAAATCATTTTAATAACTATTACAAGATGAAAAAAATCACAACTTTATTATTTTTATTCACATGTCTATTATGTGGTAGTCTTTACGCACAAGAAACAGCTCCAGAACCAGACTTCGTAGGAGAATGTTTTTATTTAAAGAAGGACGGTTCAACGATGAAACTAGAAAAATCAAGAACTGTTGCGAGGACAAAAGCAAATGCAGGTTTATACATTGCGGGTATAGGAAAAGTAAAAACTGAGATTCATATTGAAACACCCAAATCAACATCACGAATCAAAGGAAGCAGCATTAAACTCATTGTAAAGGCTGTAGATAATCTTTCCGACCCAATGAGTATCATCAGCATTTTCAAATTTGAAGAGAAGAAAAAATACAGAAGAGCAGAAATTGCTTCCGCTGGCACATTCTCAGGTTCAACAGGAAACGATATGGATTACATCGACTTTGACGCTAAAAAATATGGCGAGAGTTCCTATCTTCTTTCTATAGAAAATCTTAAGCCAGGTGAATACGGAATCATCGTAACAAACCCTAACAACAAAGACGAGAAACAAGTTATCGTCAGTTGTTTTGGCATAGATTAAGGTATAATGCCTATACAAAAAAATGTCATCGTAAAAAGCAACGATGACATTTTTTCTTTATCTACATTTCCAGAATTCTTTCAATGTTCACTTCCCAAGTATATTTGGAAACCTAAAGCATCAAAGTGCTTCGGGGTATTAAATTAGAATTCTACCTTAGGAGCTTTCTCTGCACCTTCTTCTGCCTCAAAATATGAATGTTTTTCCAATCCTGCGAAAGAAGCTATAAAATTGTTTGGCACACGACGAATAGAAGCATTAAAATCCCTTGCCACATCATTATATTTCTTGCGGGCAACAGCAATACGGTTTTCTGTACCTTCCAACTGAGATTGCAACTCCAAGAAGTTCTGATTAGCCTTTAAATCTGGATAACTCTCTGCCACAGCCAATAATTTACCCAAAGCAGATGACACTCCGTTCTGTGCTTTTTGATACTCTGCCAGTTGTTCTGGTGTAATGTTACTAGGATCAATCGTAATGGAAGTAGCTTTACTTCTTGCTTCGATGACCTCTTTCAGCGTTTGTGACTCGTGCTGTGCATATCCTTTTACAGTAGCAACCAGATTAGGAATCAAATCTGCTCTTCGTTGATAAGCAGTCTCAACATTTCTCCACTCTGATGTAACACCTTCATCAGCTGTAACCAATGAATTATATGCGCTGAAAAGATAAGCACCAATCAATACTAGCGCTACAATTACAATAATAGTTTTTTTACTCATAATGCTATATTTTATTTAATTTATTGTTCGTATCAAAAACGAGAGCCAGCTCCACCTCCCCCAAAACTGCCACCGCCAAAGCTTCCGCCAGAGAAACCGCCAAAACCACCGCCGAATCCTCCACCGAATCCACCATGATAGCCTCCATAACCGCCAGAAGAAGAATTTCCTCTTGACTCCGATACTTTTTTTATCACCTGTTTTCCGCAATGTTCACAACGATATACCAATTCTCTCTCGATGAAGAAGGATGAGACTTTTGTTTCCCTTGTTTTTATCTGTACCAATTTATGTTTTCCGCAATACGGACATGCATTATTACGCCATGACACGATAAAAGAGATTATCAATATAATCAAAAACATAATTAGAATAGGAGGCCAATCTGACAAGTCATATTCATCTTCATACTCAGCTTCCATAGAGCCATCCAAGACTCCGCACACATGACGAACTCCTGCGGTCAGACCTTTCGACCATTCTCCTTTTGAAAAGTACGGATTCATCTGTTGCGATTGTATTCTGTAACATATTGCATCTGGCAAGAACTCTTCCAAACCATATCCAGTAGCAAACTGGACACATCTATCTTCTTTCGATAGAACAATCACCAAACCATTGTCAGACTTCTTTTTCCCAATGCCATATTTCTGACCTATATTGAATGCAAAATTAAAACAATCACCATCCTCAATTTTATCTACAGCCACAACCACCACTTCTATCCCAGTTGACTGCTCTAACTCAGACAATAACGCATCCATCACAGCAACCGAATCAGGATTTAACAGACCATCAGGATCACACACATAACGACTGGCATCCTGCAAATGCACCATCGGAACGGTGGATGCAGTGTAGCTCCCTGCCCAAGTCATCATTGAGCAGAGCATAAACAATATGTTTACTATGGCCTTTTTCATACTACAAATATAGATGATTTTAACTAATAT
This sequence comes from uncultured Bacteroidales bacterium, assembly GCA_902766045.1. Classification (GTDB taxonomy): domain Bacteria; phylum Bacteroidota; class Bacteroidia; order Bacteroidales; family Paludibacteraceae; genus UBA1181. The sequence continues at coordinate 26,839 of CACXCA010000025.1, read as the reverse complement.
TAGTCAACAATCGTTTTATAATTTATTTCGCATATTTTCTTTTTCTGTATAAAAAGAAAAAGGCCTGAATAAAAATATTCAGACCTTCATAAATTATAGGGCTATACCCCAATTCATTTTTTTCATTCTTGATCAGCAGATGGAGCAGATGGTAACATTTCTTCCACCTGAGTTTTCAACTGTGATTCTTCAATTGCTGACGTTCTTGGATAAAACGCAGCTGAAGCAATACTAAACAGTACCACAATAAGTACCAATACCCATGTTGCTTTTTCAACGAAATCTGTTGTCTTTTTTACTCCCATAATTTGGTTCTGTGTTTGGAAGCTGGAAGCTAATCCTCCACCCTTAGAGTTTTGAACTAACACAATACCCACCAATAAAATGGATGCTATCACAACGATAATCGTAATAATTGTAAACATATCTTTTAAAATTGGTTATAAATTCTCTATTAGTTTTTCAAAAAATCTGATTTGGTCTGCAAAGTAAACACTTTTTTCTGGATTTTTCAAACTCAATCTCTTAAATATTTTTATCGCTTGGTCAAACTTCCTCTGTTTGATGTATATTTTCGCTAATGTTTCAGTGTAAAATTCTGTAGAACCTTGACGAACAATCTTATCTTCATTATCTTGATTATCAGCATCTTCTTTAACACTAATAGTCATATCCTTCTTCTCACTTTCAGCCAAAAAATTGTCAATTAAATCACGTCTTCGGCTGTTAACATTTTTTTGCACTTGTGCTGTTTCAATTGGTTTCATTTGTTCCAATTGAGCCATCACATCCACAATTGGCACCGACATTGATGGTACAGAAGAAGTCGTTTCCGGATTTTTTACTTGTTTCTGATCGCTGTTTTGTAGAGTTGACTCTTTCGTCTCCTCCAATACGAAGTTTTTCTTATATACCAAATCAAACAAAACGCGACGATTTGAGACATACAAAGAAGTTATTGGCAATTCGACATCATATCTCACATCCCCTATGTTCCTGAGTCCCTTTAGATAAAGGATACGAAGTGTCTGAGCATACGGATACATACGCAAAAAAGACAAAAGTTCTGTCGTTTTTTCCGCACTGATACACTCAGGCTTACGCAACATCTCTATAAGGTCTGCTTGTGTCATAAACTACCAATTAGCTACAGTAGCATTAAAGATCTGATTGATAATATCATCCATCAACTGTTCATTCAGTTCGGCCTGCACCTGATCTATTGTATATTCATTGGAGAATACCTGATAAGCTGAGAACGTCCTTTCAAAGCTCTCTGCTGGCACCACTTTATTGACGAACTTCACAGAAACAGACATCTGAAGACGCGATTCAGCCGCCTGACCTGTTGAATTAACACCTGAGGAGATCACATTATAATTAGAGATCTCACCCGATATTTGTAAATCACCATCATTTTCCACCATTATCAGACTCGTCTTAGAAGAGAACTCATCCTTAAGATTCTCGGTAAAGTCCGTTGCCAAAGTGGCATACACCAAAGCGGATCTGTTAGGGAAATCACGAATCGTAATGGTTTTAATCTTCGTATAATCAATAGACGAGCCATTAAACTTGTAACTGATTCTACAGGAAGAGAGAATAACAAGCAACAAGATTGGCAGTGTAATCCATCCTTTATATATTTTACTCCAACCCATACTCTTTTATTTTACGATACAAAGTACGCTCCGATATATTTAAATCTTGTGCTGCATACTTTCTTTTGTTATTATTTTTCTCTAAGGCTTTCCGTATCAGTTCCTTTTCTGCGTCTTCTAACGACAAACTCTCCTCTACAACTACCTCCTGAATATCTTTTTGCTCTCGAATCTTTGAAGGGGAAGAGGGTGTGGACAATGAAGTCTCCACAACAGGAGAGTCATGATTCGTATATGTTTTAGAATATACATTCCGCATCACCTGAAGGTCAGAAGTGGACAGATGCGAGATATCAACACTACCACTTTGAATGATATCATTCACAAGCTTCTTCAGGTCATTCATATCTTTCTTCATATCGAACAACACCTGATACAGAATTTCTCTTTCATTGCTAAACGACTTATCTCCAGATGAGAGTCCCGCAATAGTTGGTAAATTATCCCGCTGACTTGGAAGATATCCTTGTAACACCTCCTTGGTAATTTCTCTTTTCTCTTCCAATACAGAAATCTGCTCCGTAATGTTTTTCAACTGACGAACATTTCCTGGCCATTGATAATGAAGCAATAATTGTCGAGCTTCATCATTTAAGGAGATTGACGGCATCTTATATTTTTCCGCAAAATCGACTGCGAACTTACGGAACAACAAATAAATATCCGTTCCTCTGTTTCGTAACGGTGGCACTGCAATAGGCACTGAATTCAATCTGTAATAAAGGTCCTCTCTGAATTTTCCTTCTGCGATGGCCTGCTGCATATTCATGTTTGTTGCCGCCACCACCCTCACATCACATTTTTGCACTTTGGAGGAACCGACTTTAATAAACTCGCCCGTCTCCAACACACGTAGTAATCGGACTTGCGTTGTCAACGGCAATTCGCCCACCTCATCCAAAAAAATAGTTCCTTTGTCAGCCACCTCAAAATAGCCTTTTCTATCCGATATAGCACCTGTAAAAGAACCTTTCTCATGTCCAAAAAGTTCCGAATCTATCGTTCCCTCCGGTATTGCTCCACAGTTCACTGCAATATACTGAGAATGTTTACGTGAACTATATTCATGAATGATTTGAGGAATCCGTTCCTTTCCCACGCCACTCTCTCCAGTAATCAACACAGATAAATCCGTATTGGCAACCTGTACTGCCACATGAATTGCATGGTTCAACATAGGGTCAGATCCTATAATTTCAAACCGCTGTTTAACGCTCTGTAAGTCTTTATTCATCATAAGTCAATACCTCCGATATCAAAGAACGACAAATTTACACTTTTCAAAGCACATCACAAAATAATATTTTTCGACTCTCCTCGGTCTTCCATAATTATACTTAATTGTTTACCTTTGTCGAACTAAATACTTTCATCGAATGAGGCTAACAAGAAACGACTACATCGCAAAGAACATTTACATACTTGTTTCGCTGTTCCTAACCATAATGGTTACCTGGGGCAAACCCAGTTGTGCAGAGACGCACACAAAGAACACTCAAACAATTACAGGGAAGGTTATTCATATAAGCGATGGCGACACCTACGATATTCTCACGGAAGACAACATCACCCATAGAGTAAGAATGTTGGGAATTGACGCTCCTGAGAAAGGACAAGATTTTCATCGAAAAGCAACGGACTATCTAAAATCACTTCTATACAATCAAACTGTAACAATTCAGTTCGACAACACAGACCGTTACGGACGTCTGTTGGCGTTCACCTACTTATCCGACGGACGGGAGGCCAGTCACGAAATGATTCGTGCAGGATACGCCTGGCACTATCGTCAATACAATCAAGATGATGATTTAAAACAGCTTGAGCAAGAGGCACGGCAAAACAAGATAGGTTTATGGGCAGATCCTAATCCAATCGAGCCATGGGTCGAAAGAGTCAACCGTAGAGAACAAAACAAAAAAGAATCTCTTAATGATGGAGATTCTTTTTAAAACCATAATTCTTATAAGTCATTAGAACTGCACAGAGAACATAATCTCATGTGTATTCGATGGCAAATTATTATATTTACCCAAGTTCAAGTCATACGTATATCCGAAACGGAACCGATTCTTTAATTCAAAACCTGCTGTTATAGCTAACATCGACATCTCTGTCGGATTCGCCAAATTAGGGCACCATGTCACACCTGCCCATATAAATCTTTCGTAGAACAGCATGGCATTCACTTCCAGAACATTGGTCTTATATTTATGCATATAGACCAATGCAGGTGCAATATCAAATCTATCTGATAAAGGAATGAAACCTCTTCCATAGAAATAGAAGTGACGTCCTGACTTAAATGTCGTAGAAGAATCATTCAATAAATGTGTACAAGAAGCACCCACCATCCAATGCATGGATGTAAACTCTGCACCAAAATTTAAGTCAGGTGTGACTTCATTCACCTTTTCCTTCACATAAGAATCACTGTTGTACTCTTTTTCGTCTCTTATGATATTATCCATTGGATCGAAATGTCCAACATTTATTCCACCAGAAAGACCTAAAGACAAAATGTATTTCTCTGTAATATCTAAATGATATGAATAAACCAATTGAGCATTTGTCGTGCTATGAGCTACACCGACATTGTCATAATTGAAGGTAAGTCCCAAACTTGATTTAAAACGCTCGCTATATCCTGAGAAGTTAAGTAATAGCGTTTTAGGACTATTCTTCACACCCATCCACTGGAATCTTCCCAGGAAGAACAAGTCCATATTTTCATTATTACCTGTTCCCGCTGGATTTACATTAATACGAGAAAAGAACTGCTGTGACAACAGCAAGTCTTGTTGTGCTCTTAACGTAGTTCCGCACAACAAAAAAAGGCATGATAATATTACAAACTTACCCATGTTTCCTATTTTTCTCCTCTTATATTCTTTCATATCCATATCAATTTAATCTTATCACCTCCACACGACGATTTTTTTGGTGTTCTTCTTCTGTTTTTGCATTCTTATATATAGGGTGTTTTTCTCCATCGCCTCTTATCTCCAAGCGATTAAGTTTCACATCTTTCAATAGCAAATTGAAATACACCCACTCTGCGCGTTTCAACGACAAGGCATCATTGTATTCATCCGAACCACGCTCATCTGTATGTCCAACTAGTAAGAAACGACTTTCTGGATATGCATTGATAAAATCAAGCAAGATAAGTAAATCCTCTTTATATGTACCATTCGGTATATCCTTGTCAAACTCAAAATAGAAGATACGCATTTGATGAGTTGCCATAACATTCTCAGACACCTTTATGACAGCATCAGGATTTGACTCCAACTGAGCATCCACCTTTTTCACTTGTTCATATCGTATCTGCTCCTTTTTTTGTTCAGAAGACATCTCTTTCATCGAATCATCTTTCGTATCCTTGTTGTCATTCACTGCAATCAGTTCCTTTTCTCCGACCTGCTTTTCTCCTTCATCACCTCGGTTCAAACTATCTTTGCCAGTTTGAGAAGGATTTGCCATCGTCGTATCAATTTTTCCTATATTCTTTAGTTTATCGAAACTATTTAACACTTTCTCCTCTGTCGTGGTTTCATTTTTAGCTAAAAGAATCTCCTTTTCACGTTCCTGTTTCTGCACAATATCAAGCGGTTTCGGAGCATCTTTTGTCGTTAGATCAGCAACAAATAAATTGTATTTCCCATTCTCTCGCTCTTCTTTTTTCATTGTACGATTAGAGGCGAACTGTAACGTGCCATCTTCTCTTATATATGGATAATTCTCGTCATTTGAAGAATTGACCTGAGGACTCAATCGCTGTGGTTTACCCCACTCTCCATCCTGATCCTTTTCTACTTTCCAGATATCCAAGTTGTCAGAGCCATTCAGATTAGAGGCAAAGTACATCACTGTCTCATCAGCATTTACAACAGGATTCAAAACGACAATAGAGTCCTTCGGTTTATATCGCCATGTTGCATAAGCTAACACAGAACCTTTATAATTGTCTCTTTGAGATTCTGTTCCTGCAATTTGAATATATTCTTCATTTTTCCACTTGCCACTCTTTTTCTGTTTAGCTGTAAATATTTTCCCTGCTTTCGCATAATACAACTTTCCAGACTTTTCGCCATAACTCACCTGACCTTCAGGTAAAATATCATTAAAATCGGAGGTGTACTCTAGACTTTGAATCTTGCCATCCTTGTCTAACTTCGCCACGAAAAAACTATCATTGCGAGCATATAAAACAAGTCCATCCTTATATTTTGAGACTAAGTTTTCCTCCCCAACGCTTTTAGAACCGACAAAATTAGAAGACTGCAATGAATACACATTCGTCATAGTCGAACCTAAAAACAAGAAAGCTAATACAAAAATATATCCTTTCATTTTATTTCTCTTTCCTTATTATTTTCTAAATACTTCTATTGTGCCTTTCACCTCACGATTATCTTTTAATCTAATCACATACATATAAACACCAGGATCTGCCACTGCACCTCTATACTGTCCGTCCCATCCATTATCCGAGTTAGATATTATATTTCCATATCGATCGTAAATGATAGTCGGATAACCTGGCATGAAATCATCATTTTGTCCATCAACGATATGCGGAGTAAAGACCGTTGGTATCGTTATATTATCTACCAATGCAACAGCGATGATATCACTTGTAATCACTGGACATGGTCCATTTTCAACTGTGACATAATAAATAACATCTCCGTTCGGCATATCTGTATATCTAGGTTCATCTGTAACAGAAAGGATCTGATCATCTCCATTTACATCTACCGAATGCCAAGTGTATGGTCCCCATACCTCATCTGTCGTCGATGTATTCAAATCAATCTCGCCACCATATTCAAACACTGTTGTAGTGGTAGCAATCTTCGCCTCAGCTGGTCTTGCCACTTGTACCTTTATAGAATCTTTTTCTGAATCAGCACAAATTCCATCTCTGATAGACACATACACATTTTCCGTCTCCGTAAAGAGTACAGTTCGAGATGGTTCTTTCGTCTCTTTACCGTCCCACCAGATATAGCGTTCAACTTCACCTGAGACAACAGTAGCCGTCAAGGTTACACTATCAGAGCCATATTGACAAATCTCCTCATTATCGACACTCAAGGAAACAGAAGGAATATCGTTTACAATAATCTTCATGTTCTTTTCTACCGTCGGACATTTATCATACCTCGAATGAGCTATCACAGAATAAGTAGTTGTCTCTGTAGGAACAACACGCAAAGTATCTGCCCGAGAACTATCCGACCATACAATAGATCCGATAGTCGTTCCCAAACTATCAATACGGATGAGGGCCCCTTCTTTATCCGACTCACACATTTTTACCTTATCAGTAGAGATATCTATATCAATAGGATAATCAATCACCAAACTGATTGTATCTTTCTGCGACTTACATACATGATAGCGAGATGTCACCTCCACCACATAAGGTTTATTCTGTGCTTGAACGACAATAGAAGACTCACTCTTATCTTCTCCAATCCAATTATATGTATCGAGTTCGCCCTGAGAAACATTGACAGACAAGGTTACCTCATCTTCTACACATAACGTATCTTTTGATGATACAATATTAAATACAGGGAGTGTTTCCACGAAGACCTCTCCTTCATAAGAAAGAAGTATTGACTCTTCATTTTGAATTGAAGCCATTATATAAGAGGTCTCATGCAATTCAATAATTGCAGTATCCTTTCCTGTCCACTCATCCAAACGAGTAGGTTCATCACTCTTATTAGTACGCATATACCAAACCAACTCATATCCTGCCGTCAACGTACCCAATGCAGTTCTATCTACCACAAAAGTAAGCTCGTCTTGCGTAGAACAGATAGAGTCTGTCCAATTCACAGGCTTCAAACTATTATATCGAATAGTTAGTTTATTTGTAATCGCATCCGTCGAACAACGAGGTTTTAAACTTGCTGCCAAATCAGTCACCTCCTGTGATGAATTTGACACCAATGCTCTGATATAAATATCCTTATTCACATCACTTAATTGAGCCTCAATCTCAGCCAAGTTCGTTGGTCCATATAATGTTTTCCATTTCAATGAGTCATAAGACATCTGATACAAATAATAATGATCCAAGCCATCCTCTGTAAGCGGTTTAATTGACAATGCTATTACAGTATCTGAAGTCACTGGTATCTCAGACGCCTCGACATTAACAAAAGACAATGTATAATCAGATCCACAATTACCATCTCCTACGTAGAATTTACGAGAAGCAGTCTGCGTACTTCCATCGATGCTTGTTGCCGTAACCGTCACAAAACCATCGGTCTTCACATCATGAGTGATCAATTTTCCGTCTGTTGTAACATGTGCCAACCATGGATTATCCACACTCCATTCAACCTCCTGCATAGTAGCACTTGATGGCAAGATTTGCAAGTCGAGTGCCACCGTATCCTTATGACTTAAACATACACAGTTTAGGATTCGCATTGAATCTATCAAAACTGGATCCTCTATCAAGATATAAATAGTAGTATCTGATTCTATTTTATACGAAGCTCGATGGTCTTTCCCGTAATGTAAGAAATAAGAATAATTACCTTTCTCACAGAATAATTCCACTACGCCCTTTTCATTCGTATAGGAAGAATTATAAAAGGCATTATCTTTCTCCACATCCAACAAAAGATTCTGACCCGGTTTCTTCGTGCTCTTATATTGAACCACATATTTCACATCATACAATTTAACACCAGATATGATCTCAAAATTCAAATCATAATCCTTCACAATGAAATCTCTCACGATATCCAAAATCTGTATTTGATATCGTCCAGGAACCAAATGGTCAATCACATTACCATTGGAATTCGTTTTTATACCTGAGTGAGAAGCATCATCATAGTAGGTGGTTGACATCAACGAATCATTCTCATCATATTTATAGATCGTAGCAAACACACCTTTTACCAAATCCAAATTTGCATCTTTTACCGTGATGGTCACCGTTCGCTTCACAGGTACTACAATATACATCATAGTATCTGGCTGAACAGGATTTGAAATGGTATATTTATATTGGTATGTTCCATTGTATTGATAATCTTTCAGAACATATTCCACATAATAATCACCCTCTTCACACACGGTTGATTCTTGGAATACCCAAGCCTCACCTTTCCCCTCATAATTATCATAATAAGAGGAGAGCATCTTAGAATAAAGAACAGAATCCTTATAAACATCCATACTCAAGATTTGAGGATAGACAGGAACACCATCGTGCAAGAACTGGAATTTCACACGTTGCGTCACCTTTGTAGGAAGTTGGAAATACAAAACTGTGTCACTTTTTAACTGAACAGACTGAGTATCACCCAAGGCAGTAAAACGATAGCTACCCTCTTCAAATTTAGCTTCATAAACACCCAAGCTATCTGTCACAACATTCTTATTCAGCGTACTAGAACTTATATTTAAATATTGTCTCGATCTGATTGTATCTCCATTTGCATCAAACATTACAACTTTCACATCGTAGAACGGTTGCAGATAAATCGGCACACGGATAACCGTATCCTTTTCTCCAACATAAAAATGTCCTAAAACACGTTGATCATAATCCTTTTCTTTTATGTAGAAAGAGTAAGAATAAGAACCTACGCCTGGATAAACCGGATTATTATATTCATACACAGATTTTTCTTTGGAAAATTCTCCTCTAAGATATGTTCCGCACTCCACATCAGAAGAAAGCCATACACTAATGTACGAAACTGAAACCGGGTCAAATTTTTTATCTCCATAATAGAAGTCAAAATAGACTTTAGGCAATTTATTCGGATCCACATACATGGTTACCGCAGTATCCCCTGTTATATACAAGTGCATTGATTTATAGTGAACAGACAAATCAAAGTCGCCCTCAGTAACCATCCAACTTGCTGTACCATACTGACCCGTGAACTGCTGTGAAGTCGCAGAAGGATTATAGGTAGCACTAAGTTTAACCAACACCGAAGGCAATGGCGTCACACTATCCAACTCTGAAATTATTTTCACATCCAATATATATGGAAGTATTTGAGTGGTATCCTCCTTGTCTCCTTGAAGCACATCCTTTTTCTTCTCTGGATCTTTTGGATCGCCAGACGTTGTATCTTTTGGCAAATCAGGCAATTCAAAGAATACAATATGATTCACCAATGGAGCATTATCATCTATTGAGAAATTACACGTCAGTTTTCCATAATCTTTTGTAGATACAGTCGCTTTATATTCACCTTCCGAACATGAAACATACTCTTTGGTCACTGCATATTTATAGAATCCCATAGACTTCGCAACATCAGAAGATGCCACAACGGAACCGAATGGTTTTTCCACGCTATCAACCAAAAGCATTACATTAACATCTTTTGCAAATACCTGTATCGTGTCGTCTCCTTTCTTAAATCCGAAATGTGTTTGATGTGTCACCAAACCGCTGGTCATCTCCACCTTCGTATTGACATTCTCATCATCCAATCTGATGTATTCGGTTCCTCTGAAGGTATCAAAGCGGTAATCGCCCTCCGGCAACAAGAATCGTGTATTCCCCTCTTCATCAGATTGTCTTTCACAGACATACGTCTCACTGTTGTCAGCCCCTACCTTATAAATAGTCACCTTCTTTCCTGCCAATGGTTTTCCATCCTCACTCAAAAATGTGACATTCAATATACGATAATCCAGATTGATCCAGTTATATCCTGCATCTACGATGGAGAACGTATCTGTATGCAGATCACCGAACGTAAAATTATACGTATAATGACCAGCTGGCATACTCATGTCAACTATACGACCATTAACATCCGTGGTGTATTTATAAGAAAATTCGTCCCCCGTCACCTCAACATTCAATCCTGAAACTGGTTTGTTCTGAGAATCTGAAATTTCAAATATCAAAACGCCCTGAGCTAATACATTAGCGAACGAAAACCCTATTAATAAAATCAAAAAAACGTAAATTCGTTTGAAAGAACTCATTTCTCCTAATTTTTTACAAAAAACAATCATAAAAGTTGGATGCCCAACTAAATCGTTCGCAAAATTATAAAATAAAACAATTAAAACGAATTATACATCAAAAATCATCTCTACAAATTAGAATTTTAGCACAATCGACAGATTATAAGCACAGTTTCAACGTGCTATTTTACATGTTAATACGGCTTTTTGCAAAAAAGAAAAAAAACGTTCACAGAGAGATGAAATACGTTTACAGAAGGACGACGCACGTTTGCAGAAAGTCAATGTACAATCGTCCCAAAGAATTATTTTTTCCATTTGAAAACGTTTGATTTTTTATAAAAATGATTTAAATTTGCCACGACTTTTTATAAAGAACACGAATATAAAACCTAAGTATAAATGTTTCTAAAAAAGTAAATTTATGAAAAAAAGTTTTTTAATCTCTATGATGATGGCTGGATGCATCTATGCAAATGCATCAATCGTCATTAACGAATTAATGCCCAAAAATGTGTCTTTCCAGACAGATGAGAATCTTCAATTCTCAGGATGGGCTGAATTATATAACAATGGAGCATCAGCAGAGGACATCTCACTCTACTTTTTTTCTGACGACATTGCCAACAAAGATCAATGGCAAATGTTCACTGACGGAAAAGATTTAGTACTACAACCAGGCGAATTTGCTCTTGTCTATTTCGACGAGACAGATATAAGCGAAAGAGAGAAGATAAAAAGTGCCCTAGGATTTGACCTCACTTATGCTTGTCACGCCAACTTCAAGTTGCCTGCAAAAAGAGGATGTCTCTATCTTTTTAATGAAAGTGGTAACATCGTTGACCAAATGGCCTACGACACCACATACAGAAACATTTCTTATGGACGCATCGTAGATGGTGGCGAGAAACTTGGCTTTTTCACACAACCAACGCCCAAAGCACCTAATGCATCGGGAAGCGTTGCCACGAAAAAGACCAATGCACCTCAGTTTTCTTTGGTTCCTGGTTTCTATAACGGTGAACAACGGGTTTCCATCTCGGCTAAAGATCCAAATGCCAAGATCTACTACACCACTGATGGAACAGAGCCAACAAACAAGAGCAATCTCTACAATGGGAATATCACCATCAATAAGAATACACCTCTCAGAGCCATCGCTGTCACAAACGGTGAAATAAGCAGTGATGTGACAACAGGCACCTATTTCATAAATGAAAACGTCAACAAACTGCCTATCGTATCTCTCGTTATCGACAACAAATATATTTTTGGTGACACATTAGGATTCTTGGCTATCGGAATCAACGGAGGAAAAGTAAACAGCGGATGTAGTCCTCGTTTCGGTGAATCAAAAGCTAACTATATGAGAGACTGGGACCGTCCTTGCAACTTTGAGTTATTTGATGCAAAGAAAAAAGAACGACTAAATCAAGAAGTAAAAGTAGGTGCCTTTGGTGCTTGTTCGCGTACAAAACCAATAAAATCCATCAAAGTCAACACGGGTAAGATATACGGTAACAATCAATTGGACTACCCTATTTTCGAAGAGAAGCCTAATTTGAAATGGAAAAGCATCGTATTAAGAAATGCAGGTAACGACTATGGACGTTCCTATCTTCGTGACGGATTTATTCAATCCCTACTAATTGGGCAAGCCGATATTGACCATCAAGCTTACCAACCATCCATGGTCTTTATCAATGGTGAATTCTATGCAATGTTGAATATTCGTGAACGTACCAACAAAGACTTTATCTACTCAAACTATGGATTGAGTGAAGACGAGTTTTATATTGTCGAAGGAAACAAATCAAACGACAAGAATAACGATAGTAACTACTGGGAAAGCGGCTACAATGAATTAATTGCCATTTGCGAGCAACCCGACATGAACACAAAGGAAGTATTTGAAGGTCTTGACTACCGCATGGACATCAACGAATACTTAAACTACATGATGATTGAGATGTACTGTGGCAACTCCGACTGGCCTGGTGGAAACATCAAATGCTGGAAAGCAAAGGGTGATGCAAGTGCTAAAATCAATGGTAAATGGAGATGGATATTATACGATACTGAATTCAGCTATTCTCTATACAACAATACAGTAAGAACGAACTGTTTTTCCAAAGCAAAAGAGCACAAACTCTTTAATCCTTTGATGAAAAATGACAAGATCAGAGAGATGTTGTTGGCTAAATTCTGTGTTCATCTAGCTACCACATTTGAACCAACTCGCGTCAACCACGTACTTGACAGTTTGATAAAAAATATTCAACCTGACGTAGAACGTTACTATAATAAGCTTAACGAAGCAAGATATTTGGAAAAGGACTTTTCTCAGGATATCAGCGACATTCGTTCATTTGCAAACGAAAGAGTTGATGTGATGTACAAGAATATTAAGAGTAACTTCAAAATAGATACGATTGCATTCCACATCTATTCGGATGTCAAAGATGCATCTTTCACCATTAATCAGGAGCCAATTCGTCTTTCTGATTTCAGAGGATATTTCTTCACACATACCAATTGTAATCTTTCGGCAAACGAACCTGCAGGATATAAATTCTCACACTGGGAGGTGACGAATAAGCTTACGAATGAAACTAGCAAGGTTTACAGCATAGCATTTGCCGACACCTTCGCAAATAGCACAACCATTAAAGCTGTCTATACAGAAGATGCAGATTTCAATCCTAATGCTCCTCAAATATTCTTCAACGAACTTTGTGCTTCCAATTCTCTATTCGTAGATGAATATCGCGAAGCTGATGACTGGTTTGAATTATACAACAACGGAAACAAGGATTTCAACCTCAGCGGTTTATTCTTATCTGTTGACAAGAACAACTTAGGAAAGTATCAAATTCCTTCTTCCGACTCTTGTATCATCAAGGCAAAGGGATACAAAAGCTTCTGGGCTGATAATGATCCAGAACAAGGTGTCTTACATACCAATTTCAAATTGCCAGTTACAACAGCGACGACATTGATCCTTTCTTCCGCAAAAATCAACGGAAAGGACACTGTCTTTACTATCATTGACTCCGTAGAATATAGAATGCACAAAGAAAATGAATCTTACGCTAGATTTGGCGATTATACAGCTATCGGCAAACAATGGAAGATCACTGGAGTTCCTACTTATGAGAAACGTAATATCTATGCAGTAATACTTGACAATCCTACCGTCACCATTCAAAACAATATCGCACAGATCTATCCTAATCCTGTTGAAGACGAACTCTTCTTCTCTCTCCCTTGGGAGGACGAGATTGAGGCTGTTATCATAACGATGTCAGGACAGATTCTTAAAGATTTTAAAATCAGGGACAACCAAAGCATCAATGTAAGTGACTTGAAAAAAGGCATGTACATTTTAATGATGCAAACACCAGAAGGGAAAATTGCAGCGAAACTGATCAAACAATAAAACTATTCTAAACCAATAGCGGGGGCGTTTCTCATGGAATCGCCCCCGCTTTCTATTTTATTAATCCTCCGATCTAACGTTCCAACCTCTTTTTGGCTTGCTCCGCATCTTTTATCATGGCGCAACGCAGGTCTTCCAATGTGGGAAATTTCTGCAACGGACGAATATAATCAACAAAACGAAGACTGATTTCTCTTCCATACAGCACCTCATCAAAATCGAAAAGATTCGTTTCTATCGTAGTTCTGTTATCAGAACCCAATGTCGGACAATCTCCAACGCATGTCACGCCTTGATAGACTTTACCTTCATATTCGACCCGCACAGCATAAACACCTGCTGCAGGTATAATCTTATACTCAGAATCAGGTATTAGATTAGCTGTTGGGAATCCGAGCGTTCTTCCTAATTTTTTTCCGCACCCCACTCTTCCTGTCAACTCATATTCATAGCCCAGAAAAGAATTAGCTTTTTTTATCTCCGAGGACAATATTAAACTTCTGATATAAGACGAACTGATGCTGCGTCCATCTTGTTCATATACAGGCGCCTTTACTACATTTATATGTAATAACTTACCATACTCGCAATATTGTTCAAACCCCTCTTCCCGATTATGTCCGAAACGATGATCGTAGCCAATGATAAGTTGACACACATGTAGTTTCGTTTTAAGAACAGACATAAACTCATAAGCCGACAAAGACGATAGGAGCTGCGTAAACGGTATCTGAATACAATAATCGATTGGCAGTGTCTCTATCAAGCCAATCTTCTCATCATTTGTATTGAGTAATTTCGGCTGATATTTTTCATGCAGCACCATTCGCGGATGAGGCCAAAACGTTAATATGGCAGACTTCAACTGCTTTTCACAAGCAATTTTCCGCACATAATCGATCAAATAACGATGACCACAATGCACTCCGTCAAAGAATCCAATCGTTAAAACCACATTTTCCTGTGGCATCTCATCTATATTCCTAATAAATTTCACTACAATACTTTCAAAAATAAACCGTAAAAGTTTTGTATATCACAAAAAAATTCTAATTTTGCATTCGTTTTGCAAAGGTAGTGATTTTTTTTACCAAATGCAAGCAGGGCCCATAGCTCAGTTGGTTAGTAGCACCTGACTCATAATCAGGGGGTCACAGGTTCAAGTCCTGTTGGGCCCACAAACGAGAAGTCATTTTCATGACTTCTTTTTTTTGCCTCATAGAATAAATTCATCGTAGCACTTCCCCATATTATCACATACGGATACAATTATGCAGACTCATATCTGTACACGTATGCTTTTTTTTACTAACTTTGCACTCTCAAATTTGAAAATCAACAATATGGGCTTATCAGAAGAGATAAAAAGGAGAAGAACCTTTGCAATTATCAGTCACCCAGATGCGGGAAAAACAACATTGACAGAAAAACTCTTGTTATTTGGAGGTGCTATTCATATTGCAGGAGCAGTTAAATCAAACAAGATAAAGAAAACAGCCACATCCGACTGGATGGAAATCGAGAAGCAACGTGGTATCTCTGTTGCCACATCTGTCATGGCTTTTGACTACAATGGATTTAAAATCAACATCCTTGACACGCCTGGCCACCAAGATTTCCAAGAAGACACGTTTCGAACATTAACGGCCGTTGATAGCGTAATCATTGTTGTTGACTGTGCAAAAGGTGTAGAGGCGCAAACACGCAAACTGATGAATGTGTGTCGTATGAGAAATACGCCCGTAATTGTCTTTGTCAACAAAATGGACCGCAACGGAAACAATCCATTTGATCTGATGGACGAATTGGAAAAAGAACTAAACATTCATGTTCGTCCACTCTCCTGGCCTATCAACCAAGGTGATAAATTCAAAGGTGTATATAACTTATATGAGCATAAACTCAATCTTTACACGCCAAGCAAACAAACTGTCACCGAAAACATAGAATTCCAAGACATCAACAGTCCCGAACTAGAGAAACACATCGGAGAAGAAGATGCCCAACAACTAAGAGATGACATTGATCTCATCAACGGTGTTTATTCGGATCTAGACGTAAATGAATATTTAGCGGGTCAAGTAGCGCCTGTCTTTTTTGGTAGTGCATTAAACAACTTTGGAGTTAAAGAGTTATTAGATTGTTTCTGTCAAATCGCGCCAAGTCCGCAACCGACACAGACAGTTGAGCGCACTGTAAAACCTGAAGAGAGTGCCTTTTCCGGATTTGTGTTTAAGATTCATGCCAACATGGACCCTAACCACAGAAGTTGTATTGCCTTTGTCAAAATATGTTCTGGAAAATTCGAACGCAATGTCAATTACAAACATGTGCGTCTCAATAAAATACTTAAATTTTCCGCACCTACCTGCTTCATGGCGCAGAAGAAAGAGACTGTGGATGAAGCATGGCCAGGCGATATTGTCGGACTACCTGATTCTGGTGGAACATTCAAAATCGGAGACACACTTACTTCCGGAGAAGATATTCACTTCAAAGGTCTTCCTAGCTTCTCTCCTGAAATGTTCAAATACATAGAGAATGACGACCCGATGAAGGCGAAACAACTAGCCAAAGGTATCGAGCAACTGATGGGAGAAGGAGTTGCGCAAGTATTTACCAACCAATTCAACGGACGAAAAATCATTGGTACCGTAGGACAACTTCAATTTGAAGTCATCCAATACCGTCTGCTGCATGAATACAATGCGAAATGTAGATGGGAGCCTATCAATCTGTATAAAGCTTGTTGGATAGAAAGCGACGATGCTGAAGCGTTAGACAATTTCAAGAAACGTAAATACCAATACATGGCTAAAGACATGGAAGACAGAGATGTGTTCTTAGCCGATTCAGGGTATATCCTACAAATGGCCCAAACAGATTTTCCTAAAATACGATTCCATTTCTCTTCTGAATTCTAATCACAAGACACCATGAGAATAGATATTCTATCGGCCGTACCAGAGCTGTTGGAGAGTCCATTAAACCACTCCATACTTAAACGTGCCCAAGCTAAAGGTTTGGCAGAAATTGTTGTACACAACATACGCGACTACACCTTAGACAAGCATAAGAAGATTGATGATTATGCGTTCGGTTTCAGTTCAGGTATGGTGATGCAGATAGAACCTATCGACCGACTGATAACACACTTAAAGGAACAGCGTGAGTATGATGAAGTAATCTACACTTCTCCTGACGGAGAGATGTTTGATCAGAAAATGGCCAATTCCATGTCTCTGTTAGGCAACGTCATAATTCTCTGCGGACATTATAAAGGAATAGACCATCGTATCCGAGAGCATCTTATCACAAAAGAGGTCTCTGTTGGTGATTTTGTCCTTACGGGTGGTGAACTAGCAGCCTGCATCATGACCGATGCAATTGTCCGTCTCATCCCTGGAGCAATGAGCGACGAACAGTCTGCACTATCCGACTGTTTCCAAGACAATCTTCTGGCTCCGCCTGTCTATTCCAGACCTGCCGAATACAAAGGATGGAGAGTACCCGACATTCTTCTCTCCGGCAATGAAGCTAAGATCAAAGAGTGGGAATATGAACAAGCGATAGAACGCACTAAAACATTAAGACCTGATCTGCTAAAGAAATAAATACATTCCTACAATCATCCTGCAAATTTGCCTCGAAAAATTTGTTACATATCATTGCAGATGGTTACTTTGCATGTAATGCAAATTTCTCATAACATCATACCATGAAATCACTCACAATAACATTGCTCATTTGGACATTCTTTTCAATGTTTCTTTCCGCTCAAAAGAGTCTTTACATTCCTCGTGAATGGAAGAATCGAACGGATACGTTAATCTATAGTGAAAACGACCCTAACAATCAATACACATGGTCCAAGTCTCGTTCGAAAGAGAGCGATAATTTCATCGTCTATTGGGATAAGTATTACGGCAACACAAACCCCACGAACGCCCCTTCAACCTATCGGGTAGATATTGATGACCTACTGAATAAATGCGAGGGCTTTTATGCCATGAACATTGGCACGCTGGCTTTCTGTGATGAAGGCAACTCCAACGTGTCGAAATACAAGATGATGGTCCTACTGAACCATACCACCGAATGGGTGTGCTATGGTGGCGGATATGATGATGTCATCGGTGCCCTTTGGCTCAGTCCAAGCACCAGCAAGCCTGTCGGACACTCCGTTGCTCATGAGGTTGGTCACTCTTTTCAATATCAGGTCTATGCTGATCTTAAAGGCTATTCGGGCTTCCGAACCGCCATCGGTAGTGGTTCCACATTCTGGGAGCAGACTGCGCAATGGCAAGCCAACCAGTCCTATCCCGCATTGAAGTGGGAGCAGAGCTGGAATCTATTTATGAACACCCACAATTATGCGATGACGCACGAGTGGCATAGGTACCAGTCTTATTGGTGGCACTATTATCTCACCGGGAAATATGGTATTGATGTCATAGGCGAACTGTGGCGCTTCAACCCTGGTTATGGGGCGGACCCGAACGAGAGCTTTATGAAGATGATGAACATGGATGCTTCCGACCTCTATATGGAGTATTTCCTTTATGCTATGAAGATGGCTACGATGGACATAGATAATGTGCGGGATGAGGCGGATGATTACATCGGCACGCTCCGCTATGATTACATTGCACTCGGAAAGACTAAGTATCAGGTGACGTACAGCAGTTGTCCGCAAAGTACTGGTTTCAATATCATCCAGCTCAATGTACCGAAGGCGGGCACTGAGGTCTCCGTCGATTTCACATCGCTTGCGAAGGGCGCATCTCTTCCCAAAGGGGATGCGAAACAATATTTTAATGGGGAACGGTTCGTAACCGCCAATGTATCAGCTTATAATACTTTTAATCAATACTCATCCAGGGGGTTCCACTTAGGCTATGTGGCACTTATGGAGGATGGTTCAAGGAAATATTTTTATGACGAGGAGGTCTATTGCACCAGTTCCGATGCCAATGCAGAGGTGAAAGGTGTGGCGAGTTGCGTGGTGCCCGAAGGGGTGAAGAAACTGTTCTTGGTCGTTTCTCCGTCGCCTTCCGCATACATACAGCATAAGTGGGACGAGGAGATTACGAACGATGACCAATGGCCCTATACCATTGAATTTAAAGGCACTAACATTTGGGGAGCGGCTAATATCTCCGATACGGAGGATATCAAGGATGTGGAGCTTTCCTACAATGTATATTTCCCCGCCTCATCAAACGTTTATCAAGGCATAACATTGAAGGTGGAAGGTGCTGCAGCATCTAGTCTTGGAACGGCCTTCCAGATGCAAGCCTCTACGGTGGGTACTCTTCTCACGCAATGGACAAGTTCGGGACCAACCGATGGACATGCCATGTTCTATGCGGTCGATGCCAACGGGGTGATCAACAACTCCGCCTCCTCGGCGAATGGTTACGGACATTGGTTTTCCGCTTCCGGCAATCGTTGCGATTATGCATCAGGCTATGTCTTCAGCGAGTTCGACGCCAACAGTCTCACATTCTCTCTTGGACAATATCCAGGCAAAGTGGCGAACGGTTCCAACTATACGATCCGTCAAGCTATTAAGTATCAAAAGGGAGGTAAGACAGCGGTGGCTACCTTCGTGTTTAATATCCATATCACATCCGAACGCGCAGGATATGAGTTAATAGAGGAAGCCACTAACGTATTGACATATTCTTCCGAAGAAATCTATCCAATTGCCTACTATTCATTATTAGGCATACAAATTCCTTCATTGCAACAAGGCATTAATCTTGTGAAGATGAGTGATGGTAGTGTGAGGAAGGTGAGGAGAATGATAGAATAATCAGGCCTCCGTCTCCCTATCGATATAATCCAAATTTAACCGGCAACACAAAGCGAGACCGAACCGCCTTCCCATCCATTTCCGCCGGACTCCAATCAGGCATTGATTGAACCCACCTCACTGCCTCCGCATCCAACAGGGAATCAGCAGATTGGACAACCTCTACATTCGAAATGTGGCCATATTTATCCACTATAAATGAAACAACAACCCTACCTTCGATACTTTTTTCTACTGCTTCTTGTGGATAATGTAAATTCTTTTGCAGAAAAGATTTCAAAGAATCATATCCTCCTGGAAATTGGGCTTTTTTATAATCAGGATCAATATCGACCTCTCCTTCAATCACATCATCAAGATTATTTTCAGTATCAGACGAATCATCTTCCTCTTCTGTAATAGGATATGCTGGAATTTCATCCACATAATCCACTGAATCCAATGAGATTTCTTTCGACGGACAGGTTTCTGGTGGATTCGAAGTGCACGCCGTCCCCGATGCCAAAGCAACTGACAAACCTATGATTTTGATGGGAACACCCATACTACGCTTCATGGTCAACTGCGATTCGAGATATTCCAACTCCCGCTCACACGCCGGACATGTGCCTTTGCAGTCACCCTCGAACGTGCACTTCCTCGAAGCATAATCGATGCCATTGGCTTCCGCAATCTGCTCCCGAATCTTTTTGAGAAGCTTACATAATGATTTTCCTTTTGCCATATATGATATGTTTTTGAACTTTTATGTGTTAATATAGTATCTCACCATCATCCTTAATCATACAATCCCAGCAAATTCAAATAATTTGCGATACGCCTCTACCTTCTTATCTAAACTCAAAGGATAAGCTCGTGAGGATGACGGTAATCGGTATAATACCACCGCATCATTTAAAGGAACAGAACCACCCACCGATGGCAAAGATGACAATGAATACTGGTTCATCACGTTTTGCGTGGCCTTTTCTCCTGTGGTGACAACAACTCCGCATTGGGGAATCATTCTTAATAAAGACTCAATATCGGTATATTCCACCACCTCAAGGAACTTGTCGGATGCATTATCCGCCAAACGTTTCACTGCCGTGGCTGTATCAAAATAACCAATGCCTTTTTGTTGTAAAAACTCCACGATGGATTCCAATCGGAACATTTTCCCTTTGTTATCTACAAAATGGTTTTTGTCATTGAAAAATATAGAACCCATGATTCGCCAATGATCATTGATGAAGTTAGGATAATAGAAATTCATGCACCAACGCTTACGCTGAGGCGGAAAACTCCCCAAGAAGAGAACTTTCGTCGTTGTCGGAAGAAATGGTTTAAGCGGATGATACTCCACCGACGCTGTCGATTTTTCTATATTCTCCCTATTCAAAAAGGCTGACTCTATCTTTTCCATCTCTATCATTGCCATTTTTTATTGAAACAACCGAAGGGTGCTTCATTCTAAAAACGTGAGAAATTTCACTATATTTGCTAATATATTATAATTTTCACAGATATGAAAAATTTTTTTCCTAAACCGTGGACTCTTCCACAACCCGTGCTGATACTTGGCACGTATGACAAAGAAGGTACCCCCAATGCTATGAATGCGGCATGGGGTGGCACATGGGACACTAACGAAGTGATGATTTCCCTTGGCTCTCACGCCACAACTGAAAACCTTGATCTGCAAGGTGCTTTCACGCTTGCATTTGCTACAGTTGATACGCTTGTCGCTTCCGACTACGTGGGAATCGTCAGTGCAAAGAAGGAACCCAACAAAATCGCAAAGACAGGTTGGAACGTGGTGAAATCCGAGCATGTGAACGCGCCGCTCTTCACTAATTTCCCTTTGACCTTGGAATGTAAAGTCAAGGAGACGCTCAACCGAGATCAATCGGGGTATATGCTTATTGGAGAAATAGTCAATATCGTTTGTCAGGAGGATTTCCTATCCGCCGACGGATTACCAGACATTGAGAAGATGGGCATTATCTGTTACAATCCAATTCATCACGAATATATTCAATTGGGAAAGAAAGTCGGACAAGCCTTTCATGATGGTGAACAATTGAAATAAGACATGCAGGGGCAGCAATTTGCCCCTACATATTTTTTATCTCATAAAAATCACCTTCTTTCCTTTTTGCACATATATAGTCGAGTATTGTTGACTCGCAACTCTACGTCCGAAGAGATCATAAAGAATAGTATCTTTCAAGCCATCAGACATCTCACTCAACGGTTGTAGCAACTGCGTAGGTTCACTGAAATCATACTCATCCAAATCACCCACCAACGTACCGTATTCAGCCCAACCTGAAGCCTCATAATCAGCCAGTGCACTAGCATAAACATGGATGGTTGGTTTAGACGAGAAGAGGTAATTAGCTATGAATGGTGGTGTCGTCGGCTTAACATAAACATCCTTCACCTTAGATTCATAGAACACACCTTGTTGTAACCGTTTCACATCAGAACCAATCACTACCTTTGATAATTGATCGCAATAAGCGAATGCGTCAAATCCTATTGTGGTAACACTATCTGGTATCACAACAACTTGCAAACCTGTATGAGAAAAGGCCTGCTGACCAATAGAGGTGACGGACTGAGGAAGAACAACAGATACCAATCTAGCACACTCATAGAAGAAGTCACTTCCTATCATATCCGGAGCAGTCACCTCTCCTTCATAATACGCATCTCCCCCACTCACGATTGTGGCTCCTGACAGATCCAATGCCTGCAAATTACCTTCATTAATCAATGTACGGAGATATTGAATATCCGTACCATTCAGAGGTCCAGACACGACCGCCTTTACGGCTTGATTCGTAAGAGAATCAGACAACGTTCCCGACTCTACCAGATGGACAATCTCCAATCCGCCTTCTTGCTTACAGACCTCATGTAACGAGCCATCTGCATCAACAGAGTAAATCGTAAACTCTTTTCCAACACAGGAAGGAATACAGAAACTTAACGTATTAGATGCATACAGCATCTTTCCTTCTTTATCCTGCACCAAGAAACCTATACCGCCCGTACCCGTCATAGCATAGAATGAATCTGCTTGCATATAAGTATATTCTGATGGTTCAACAGAGGTTGATAGGAAATCTGTATATTGACCTAAATTAGCATATAGACCTACAGTCTCCGAGCCCAGACGTTTTTCGCCCTCTGTAGTCAAGAAATCTGTGGTTAACACATAATCCGCACGATCTTCCACAAAGAGGATTTCTCTGTTCTTCTTTGGATATTTTGAAATCTCTTCCAAGGTCTTATCTATATCCTCCTGTAACACTTTCAAAGATCGCACGCCATAGTCGTCAATAGTCAAACTACAAGGTTCGAAGAATCCCCAAGCCGTAAAGAAGTCGGTCAAATCTTCCTGAGCCACTTCACATACTTTTCTGACAAATTTCAGCGAACTATTGTCCGTATTATTCCAAAGAGCCAACGGATCCTCGCGTAACTCTTTGAAGAGAGTCGGATAGAAAGATGTGTTTTTCCGAGCTTGATGATAATACAGATAGAGTTGATAATACATCCTCATCATACTGGATACGTTTCTCGTGAAATAAGGCACATGATGTGCATAATCATTCATTGTAGAGGAGAGGGACAATCCCTTGGATGTGGTACGACCATCAAGGAAACAAATCACATTGGAGAATAAATTGTTCGACACCTCCGTACACCCTTCTAGGTTAATGGCTTTCTGGTTGTTATGTCCGCACTCATGTCCCGCACACCAATCATCCTGATCATCTCGACTCACGTCAAATGATTTTGAGATACAATCATATGAATTATACGACGTACGATAATCAGTAGAGTTGGCATATCCATCATCCGTCTCATTCCCTTCGATGGCAAAGTTTGGATTATTATAATAGATTGGGAAATAAGATTCGCCACCTGTCAGGTTATAAGGTGCATTAGCTCGTTGTCCGTTGGCAACCGATTCACAGATACCCATCAGTTCCTTCTCCCACACAGTAAGGCTATCAAACCAGATGACATCCTTATCAATCGTTGTAGGGAATGCTTTCCTATAAGATGATGTTCTAAAATTGAGTAACGTCTCCGCTCCCTTAACGGTAAAGAGTTCGTGCGTAGCATTTGCCAACAGTTCCACATACTCCGCATCATTATGGCGCGACAAATCATAATAACCATTCACCACGCCGCCCTCGACATGGATCTTAATAGCAGGCCATTCACTAAGTTTCTTTGTCATCGACCGAGTATCTGCCGTATAGATAATATAATACAATGCATCTTTCTCTCCATCAATAATATTCAATCCTTTAGAAAGTTTTGTTCCTGTCTTCGCATTGGATATAAGATTATTTCCCACACATCCTGTAATGTAGAGTGTCGCATCACTTGGTGTATCTTGATCGACGAAAACATAGATTGGAGCATTATCCGTCGAATAAATACCAGTTGGATTACCCATATACGAACCGCCCGTACTCATAAGTTTTTTATTCCAATAGTTAGCATCACTATAGGCAGAATACGCATGTATTCTAAAATCCTTCTCATACTTTTTCCAATCATCATTCTTGATTTTCAAAGCAATCGCAATAAGATCATCTGTCAGTTCATCATTCTGCATCGTCATAAAGAGGGCATTATCACTCATTGCTTTATATTCATCTTTCAGATCCGTGCAGGCTGCATTATTGAAATAAGCAGTGAATTTTGCACGCAAGAGCGTTGCAGGATCCTGATCTCGTGGATAAAACTCTTCCAGACCTCCTTTAATGGTACCGAATTCACTCCAACTAGAATCCTTGTAATCGTTTTCCATCTCCGAATAGACGATGATATCTGGCTTAGAGGAGAAAAGATAATAGGTAATCTGCGGGATACCCGTTGATAAGACGTAAGCCACTTTGACAGATGAACTATAGAAAACACCTTGTCCCAAGCTTTTCACCTTGCTACCAACCAAAACTGTATCTAATGATTTACAATAAGCAAAGGCATCCATTCCAACCTCTCTGACACTATTCGGTATCACCACTTTCTTCAGTCCGGAACGTGAAAAAGCATTAGAGGCAATATATACCACTGAAGTCGGCAAGTCAACATGTTTCAACTGTGAAAAATTGGAGAACATATTATCCCCGATAGTATCATTCGACGTATAATGTGTACCATCATAGGATTCTCCCCCACTCACAATCTTCACCTCCAACAAATCCATCGAAGAGAGCGTTCCATCTTCAATTCGTTGACGAAGATACTTGACATCCGTTCCATTGATGACACCCGTGATCTTCACCTCCTCATCTCCAGAAGAGAGCACAGAGGATAACGAACCAGCATTATCTACACGAACTGTCATTACCGACCATACAGACATGGTGTTGCATACCATGACAATCAACAGTATTATTATTTGGGTAAAAATCGTCTTCTTTTCCATAGACAATTAAATTATTTCACTCACTAAAAAACTGAAACACACTACAACTCACTGATTCCTTTGATAATAAGATTGTCAAACGCATCAAAGGTAATCGTTCAATTTCAAACAAAGATAAAAAATTAATTCTTAATGCAAAACCGTTTCATTAAAAAGGAAAGGGCTGATTTGGTCACACTAGATTACCAACTCAACCCTATATTGTGTAGGAAGCCTCAACAAACCAATTTCGAACATCAAACTTTCATTTCATTCAAATTGGTTCAATCTCCGTTAAATTTACTTTGCAGTATAACGTTTCTCAACAATTTGCCAATCGATGATTGACCATAGAGCAGTAAGATGATCAGGACGGCGGTTCTGATAATCCAGATAATAGGCATGTTCCCACACATCAAATGTCAACAATGGAGTAAGTCCACGTTGCGCAGGATTTGCCGCATTCGATTCTTGAGAGATAAGCAATTTTCCATCAGCATCAGCAGAGAGCCAAACCCATCCAGAGCCAAACAAAGAAGCTCCTTTTTTCTGGAATTCCTCTTTGAATGTATCAAACGAGCCAAAATCTCTTGCAATAGCATCCGCAATTTGTCCAATTGGTTGATTATCTGCCTTAGGGGAACGGAACTGTCCAAAATAAAGTTCGTGATTCAATATCTGTCCCGCATTATTGAAGATTCCGCCCTCTGCTTTCTTAACGATTTCTACAAGTGATAGGTTTTCGAACCCCGAGCCAGGCAATAATGCATTCAGATTGTTCACATATGCCTGCAAATGTTTTCCATGATGGAAACCGATGGTCTGTTCACTAATAACTGGTTCCAACGCATTCACAGCGTAAGGAAGCGACATCAATTCAAATTTTTGAGTTGCCATATCTGTCTTTTTTTAAATGAATGAATCAAATTGAGAGTAGTCTTATACCTCTTGTCTCATGACAAAGATATGCTTTTTATAGAGAATGACAATAAAATCATTCATCAAATTTTCTCATAGAAGCACATGGCAGAAGAAAAACAGAGTTCCTCACTCCGGCACATAAATAATCTCCCCGTTCTCCAATTGATAGGCGACGCCCACCTTCTTTCCTCTTTTCCCCTCAGATGGCTCTGATTCATCGGTGGCGGTGTATCGGTTGATTTTACCGCCCTCCTTGGTGATGATCTCCATGTTCTCCTTCCCTGGATTTTTCACCATCGTATAATCCTCTTGGCTGAATATCTCCGTCATATTATACCTTGCTTACGCAGCTGATTGATAATGATTTGAGAAAATACTTGTGCAAAGGATTAGAAAAAAACTTCAATATATTGCAAAAATAATTGTAAATTTGACACTTGAAAGTGAGTTCTACCGTTACACCGCTTAAGCTAAACTGTGAATGTTTCAAGCCTCGAAAGTTTTTTGGCAAGCGAAAGTTAATGGAAAGTCTATCACACTATCAACCTGTATAAAAAGCACAAAACAACATTGCATCATGGAAAAACAAAACAAAATGC